>DATJHJ010000137.1:0-17784 GCA_035494015.1 Acidimicrobiales bacterium | reverse complement strand
GCCGTGTAGAGGGCCGACAGCTCGCGCCGGAACAGGTCGACCGACCAGTCGTCGAACACGGTGTGATGCAACCGGACGACGAGCAGGTGGTCGTCGTGGCCCAGCCGGACCAGGCGGGGCTCGAACAGCGGACCGGCGGCGAGGTCGAACGGCCGGCGGCTGGCGTCGGCGAGGAGGAGATCCACCTCGGCTTTGGCTGCAGTGGCCCGCCGATCGGCGGGCAAGTGCAGCCAAAATGCCGGGGAGGCGTCGCCATCGAGCCCGGAGAGGTCGACCACCGGCAGCGGGACCGGACCGGGCGGGCCGATGACCTGGCCGAGCCGGCCTCCGTCCAGGGTGAACGTCGACCGCAACGGCTCGTGCCGGCGGACCAGCTCCGTGAAGGCGCGGGCGAGCGCGTCGACGTCGAGCGGGCCCTGGTGGCGGCGGACCAGGCAGGGGAGGTTGAAGCTGCCGGGGACGAACTGCTCGTGCCAGACCATGGCCTCCTGGGACACGGCGGCCGGCGCCGGGTCCCCGGCGGGGCGGGGCGGGCCCGGGACCTCGATGTCCACCCCGGGGAGGGCGGCTTCCAGGGCGGCGCGCAGCCCCCCGCTCGGCGCGGCGCTGAGCAGGACCGTGTCGAGCGACGAAAGGTCGTGCCGCGGCGCGGCGCCCGACGCCAGGACGGCGGCGGCCAGGGCCGGGGTGAGCCCGCACGCCGCGGCCTCCCGCTCCGCCACCAGGGCGCAGAAGCGGTCGGGGTCGAACGGCCACTGGGCGACGGCCGGGGTCCCGGCCCGTACGAGGGCCAGCACCCGGGGTGAACCGGCCGAGCCCGGCGCCAAGGCGTGGACGAGCACGCCGCCCTTCGGGAGGTCAGCCCGGCTCGGCCCACACTCGACGTCGACAGTCTCCACCCAGACGCGGCATCCGACGGGCGCCAGGCCCGGGGAACACAGCAGCCCGGTGGCCGCCGGCGCAGCCGCAGGCGCAGCCGGCGACAGGAGCACTGGCTCCGCGCCCGCCGCGCACACCGCCGCGTGGGCGACGGCGAAGGCCGGCCAGTGCCGGCCGTCGAACAGCAGGCCCACCCTCGCCCCGGGCCGGACGCCGCGCCCGGCCAGGGCGCGGCCCACGGCGGCCGCGCCGGCCTCCCAGTCGCGCCTGCTCAGGGCCCCGCCGCCGTCGACCGCCACCACCACGTCGTCGACGCGCACCCGGGCGCCCGTCACCACACCAACACCGCCGAGAGCTTACGGGCCGGGCGGCACCCCCAAGTAGGGTGCCGGCCAGGCATGGCGACCTCTCCCCCCAAGCTCGTGCTCCTGGGCACGGCGGGCGGCCCCCTCCCCTCGCCGGTGCGCTCGGGGATCTCCCAGTGCCTGGTCGTCGCCGGGCGCACGTATGTCGTCGACTGCGGGTACGGGACGACCCGCCAGCTCCGCCGCGCCCGGCTGCTGGGCGGGCTCCACCAGGTCTTCGTGACCCACCTCCACTCGGACCACACCTGCGACTACTTCAACCTGTTCCTCCTCGGCTGGCCGATCATCCAGTGGAACCCGCCGGTCCACGTCTATGGCCCCGGTCCCGCCGGCGGTTCCGCCGCCCTCCCCCCCGACGACCCTGATCGCCCGGTACCCCTTCATCACCCCGCCGATCCCACGCCCGGCCTCGCCGGCCTGACCGACGCCCAGTTCGCGGCCCACGCCTACGACGTCAACATCCGCCTGCGGGAGGCGGGCCGCCACGACCTGCGCCCGCTCGTCGTCCCCCACGAGATCGCCCTTCCGGCCGAGCTGGCGGCGGCCGGCCCCGACCGGGTCGCCCCGCCGATGCGCCCCCTGCTGGTGGCCGAGGACGACGAGGTCCGGGTCACCGCCGCGCTGGTCCGCCACGCCCCGGTGTTCCCGGCCTTCGCCTTCCGCTTCGACACCCACGCCGGTTCCGTCGTCTTCTCGGGTGACACCGCCCCCTGCGCCAACCTCGTCGAGCTGGCCCGGGGGGCCGACATCCTGGTCCACGAGGTGTTCGACGACGCCGGCGAGGGGCACGACGACGAGGACGACTGGGAGGCCCAGCGCCGCCAGCACCACATGCTCACGTCCCACACCCCGCTCAGCGCCGTGGGGTCGGCGGCGGCGGAGGCGGGCGTGCGCCGGCTCGTCCTGACCCACTTCATCCCCGGCGACGACACCCTCCCGGACGAGCACTGGGTCAAGGGGGTGGGCGGCGGCTTCGACGGCGAGGTCGTCGCCGGCCGGGACCTGCTGGAGCTGGTTCTCTGATCGAGCGCACGCTCGTCCGGGACCTCCCCCGCCGGGCGGGGACGGGTGTGCGGGTGTGCGGGTGGGCGCAGGCCGTCCACCCCGTGCTGACGCTGCGCGACCACACCGGGACGGTCGACGTCGTCGCCACCCACGCCGCGCCGGCCACCGCCATCGTCCCCGAGTCGGCGGTCGAGGTGCGGGGGAGGGTCCAGATCGACGGCGGCCTTCGCCTGGTCGCCGACCGGCTCCTGGTCGTCGGCCCCGCCGAAGCACGCCCCCTCCCGATCGACGACCGCTCGTCGCTGGACGCCCGGTTGGACTGGCGTTACCTGGATCTGCGCCGGCCCCGGAACCGCCTGGTCTTCGAGGTCCAGACCACGGCCGAGCGGGCCATGCGCGACTGGTGGGCCCGGCACGGCTTCCTGGAGCTGCACTCCCCCAAGCTGCGGGCGACGCCGAACCGCTCCGGGCGGGAGCTGTTCACCGTCCAGTACTTCGACCGCCCCGCCTACCTGGCCCAGTCGCCCCAGTTCTCGAAGCAGATGGCCATGTCCGCCGGGCTGGACCGGGTGTTCGAGATCGGGCCGGTGTTCCGGGCCAACCCCCTCGTCACCCCCCGCCACGACACCGAGTTCGTCAGCGTCGACGTCGAGGTGTCCTGGATCGAGTCCCACGAGGACCTGATGGAAATGGAGGAACGGTGGCTTCGCCATGTCGTCGCCGCCGTGGCCGACGAGCACGGCGACCGGGTGGAGGAGCTGCTCGGGCGGCGGGTTCGTGTCCCCGACGTCCCCTTCCCGAGGATGACGATGGCCGAGGCGCAGGCCGTCCTGGCCGCGGCCGGGCATCCCTCGACCGCCCCGGCCGGCGATATCGACGGCGACGGGGAGCGCGTGGTGGCCGCCCACGTCGCCGCCGAGCACGGCCACGACCTGGTCTTTCTCACCGACTACCCCGCCGGCGTCCGGCCCTTCTACCACATGCGTCTCGACGACGGTTCGGATCTCACCCGCAGCTTCGACCTCCTGTGGAACGGGCTGGAGGTCACCACCGGGGCCCAGCGGGAGCACCGCTACGACCGCCTGCTCGCCCAGGCCCGGACGGGCGACGACCCGGCCCGGGCGGACGTCCTGGCGCCGTACCTGGACTTTTTCCGCTACGGCTGCCCGCCCCACGGCGGCTTCGGCGTCGGCCTGAGCCGGGTGCTGACCTGCCTCCTCGGCCTGGCCGACGTGCGCGAGGCGACCTACCTCCCGCGCGATCGCCACCGCCTCAGCCCGTAGCCAGCGCCGCCTTGGCAGGGTACGGTACGACCCACCTCGACATGCGGAAGGGGTTACGCGTGGCCACTGCGAAGACCGCCCACCTGTCCCACATCGGCCTGCCGGTGACCGATCTGGCCAAGAGCGTCGCCTTCTATGAAAAGTGGGCGGGCATGAAGGTCCAGGGCACGCCGAACGATCCTGCGGGGGTGCGCAGCGCCCGGCTGGCCCAGAAGGGCGGCGGTTTCGTCCTGTCCCTCCTGCTCGGGCCGATGGCCATGCCCATGCCCGGCGCCATGCACCTCGGCTTCGACTGCGCCAGCAAGGCCGAGGTCGACAAGATCGCCGCCGACGCCAAGAAGGCCGGCATCCTGACCTTCGGCCCGACGGACAGCGGGGGCGACCTGGGGTACCAGGCCTTCATCTCCGACCCCGACGGCAACGCCCTGGAGTTCGCCTTCGGCCAGAAGATCGGCCTGGTCGAGGAGTAGCGCCCGTTCAGGCGGGCAGGGCCGGGCCGGCGTCGGCGTGCCGGGCCAGCCAGAACGGCGCCCGGGGCCACCTCGGCTCGGCGCGGTAGTACGCCGCCCGCTGGGCCAGGTAGGCGTCGAACCGCCGGCGGGCCGCCGCGTCGGCGAGGGCGGACGGGGCGCCGGCCACGATCGCCCCCGCCGCGGCCAGGCCCGACTCCAGCGCCCACTGGACACCGAGCCCGCAGATGGGGTCGTGGGCGGCGGCGGCGTCGCCCACCGCCAACCAGCCCGGGGCCGCGGCGGGCTCGCGCCGCACGCTGGCCGCCGCCACCCGGAGGAGCCGGGCCAGCCTCGCGCCCCCGGCGCGGGCGGTCGTGTGGGGGGCGGCAGCCAGGAAGCGGTCCCACGACCGGGCCAGGCCCGGCCCGGCATCGGTGTGGAAGGCCAGCACCAGGCCGCCGTCGGGAAGCCGGGCCGAGTACCACCACCCGTGCTCCGTCGCCTCGATCAGGGCCCGCTGGTCGTCGCCTGCCCCCGCCCCTGGGCGCACCACACCGACCAGGGCGACGAGGCGGTCATGGGCGACCCGCCGGCCGCCGAGGTCGCGCCGGAGCGTGGACGCCCGCCCGGTGGCGTCGACCACGACCGCCGCGGCGACCGCCGGCCCCCCGCCCGTTACCAGGCAGCCGTCGCTCCGGCCCAGGATCCGCGTGTCGCGCCAGACGGTGGCGCCGGCGTCGAGGGCGGCGTCGGCGAGCATGGCGTCGAACCGCCGGCGGTCGACCGTCCAGCCGGCCCCGTGGGGGTTGAGGATGAAGTCGTTGGCCCGCGGCTCCGGCCCGCCCCAGGCGGCGAGGATCCCCGGCGACGGCACGTGGCCGCCGGCCACGAACCGGTCCCAGACGCCCAGGCGCTCGAGCGGGAAGCGGACCTCCGGCGGGAAGGTCTCGCCGACCCGGTCTCCCGCGTAGCCCGACCGCTCCAGCAGGATCACCCGGGCGCCGGCCCGGGCCAGGGCGATGGCGGCCGAGGTTCCCGCCGGGCCGCCGCCGACTACGGCGACGTCGAACGAGGTGGTTGACCCCGTCAGCCCGGCAGCGTGCGTTCGGACTCGGCGAACACCTGCGTGCCGTCGTCCCGGCGCCCCTCCACGACCACGCCCAGCCGGTGCCACTGGTCGACCATCCCCGCGAACCCGGTGACGCCGCGGTCCCAGAAGCGGGAGATCTCGGCCGTGGTCGAGGGGAACACCTGGTACGGGCGCTGGGCCGGCCACCAGGCCAGCTGGGCCTGCTCGTCGACGCTGCAGGCCAGGAAGTCGGCCTGCCAGGGCACGGCGTTGCCGGCGGTGAGCCGGCCCGCGGGCAGGGCGGGGTCGACCCGGAACGGCTCGGTGTAGGTCTGCGGATCGGCCATGATCCGGCCCACCTCGATGCCCGGGAAGAACGGGCCGCCCGAGCACGCCTGCAGGGCCACCCGGTCGAGGGCGTCGGGCGCCAGCTCGCGTACCGCCTTCGGCCGGTCGAGGTCCTTGACGAAGTGGCCGTCGGCCCAATGCTGCAGCACCGCGTACTGCGTCGGCGTCAGCCGCAGCACCGCGTTGGGGAAGGCGGCGTAGTCGCTGTGGTGCAGCCGGGGCATGAACCCGAAGTCGTCGTCGGTCACCGCGTCGTGCGGATCCCGCAGGGTGGCCAGGACGCCCTGGCGGGCGCCGGCGTGGGCGGGCGCAGGGTCGCCGAGGGCCAGCCACTGGCTGGCGAAGTCGCCCATCCCCGTCCCTTCGGCGTGGCCGTTCCGGGCCAGCTGCAGCACCCACTGGTAGCCGAGCACCCGGAGCAGGATCGGCTGCACGTCGCGGGCGAACGAGGGCTTGGCCGGCACACTTCGCCACCCCCGCTCCACCGCGGCCTGGACGGCCACGTCGTAGAGGGTGACGAGGTTGACGATGCCGGGGGCGAAGTCGGGCGGGGCGACGATGACCCGGGCCGGCTTGGCGTCGACCGGCCGGCGGGTGCCGACGGCGACCCGGGCGGTGACCGTGCCGTCGGACGCGTCGTCGAACCAGTCGTCGTTGTTGGCGAAGTTGCGGATCGGCACGCGCGACCCGTCGGGCGAGACGAACCCAGACTTGCCGAACCCGCCGGCCACCAGCAAGGCGCCACTGGCGTCGCAGCTGATGTCGCCGAGCGGGACCTTGGTGCCGAGGAAGGTCCCCGAGTCGAACGTGGCTCCCTCGCCCGGTGCCGACACCGTGCGGGGCCCGGGGTCGATCACGAGCGCGGCGCGGTCCGTGTGGCGGGCGTTGCGGAGGCGGGGCACCCCGGCGGACGCCGATCGCCGGGAGGCCACCGGCGGGAACTCCTCGGCCGCGCCCTTGCCGTTGACCAGGTGCACGGTCCACTCGACCTTGGCGTCCGCCGCCGTCACCTCGGTCGCGGTGCGCAGGGTGCCGTCGGTCGCCCGCGTGCAGCGGAACACCCGGAACCGGGCGGCCTGGCGCAGCAGGTTCCCCTTGGCGTCGCGGTAGGCGGCGGCCGGCGGCAGTCCCGGCTCGGGCCCCACGAAGGAGACCGCGCTGGTCCCGACCCGGGCGATGCCGATGGCGGGATGGATCTCGTACGTGGTGGCCATGGGTTACCTCACACCGGCGGCTGGGGGTCGTATTGGATGTAGCGGCGCACGGCCCGGGCCCGCTCGGGCGACGCCAGCCGGGCGACCAGGTGCAGGGCCATGTCGATCCCGGCAGAGACGCCGGCAGACGTCACGACGTTGCCGTCGTCGACGAAGCGGTCGTCCGGGCGGACGTTGACGTCGTGGCCGAGGGCGGCCAGCTTGTCGAGCGACGCCCAGTGCGTGGTGGCGGGACGCCCGTCGAGCAAGCCGGCGTCGGCGTAGACCAGGGCCCCCGTGCACACGCTGGTCATCACCGTGCCGCCGGCGGCCAGACCGCGTACCCACCCGCGGTAGGTCTCGTCGCCCAGTTGGCCGACCATGCCCTGGCCCCCGGGGTAGACCAGCACGTCGAGTGGCGGCGCCGTGGCCCAGGTCACGACGGGCACGACCTGCATCCCGAGCACGCAGGTCACCGGTCCGTCCTCCCGGGCCATCAGGACCACGTGCTGGCCGTCGTCGGGGAACAGGCGCTCCCACGCCCGCAGCACCTCCCACGGCCCGACGAAGTCGAGCTCCTCGACGCCGGGGAACACGAAGATGCCGACAGTGGTCACATCCCTCCCCCCGCTCGACCCCGCTCGAGGGGCGCCGCGCCTCTAGACAGCAAGCTTACAGTGGCACCAGTCCGTCGAAAGGAGCGAGCACGGGTGGCCACCTACATCATGCTGATGAAGTTCATCGATCCCGGCCTGGAGTCGATCAAGAGCGCGAGCGCCGGCCGGGCCGCCGGCAAGAAGGCGGCGAAGGCGCTCGGGATCACCTGGAAGCACCAGTACCTGGTGATGGGCGAGTACGACATCATCACCATCCTCGAAGCCCCCGATGACGAGACCATCGCCAAGTTCGCCCTCATGGGCATGACCGGCAGCCTGTCCATCACGACCATGCGGGCGTTCAACGAGGCCGAGGCCGACAAGCTCATCAAGGATCTGAAGCCACCCGCGTCCTAGCCGTCTCCCGCTGTCGGCCGGCATCGCTCCCTGAGGGCGCGGCCCGTCCCCGGTGGGATGCCGGCCGGAGCAGTCGGCGACGCCCAGTCGAGGCGCAGCTGCCGCTATGCCAGGTTGAACCTCGTTCTTCTCCCCGACGCGCCGATTAGCGCGTCCGGAGCCGGAGGTCCGCTGGTACAATGACCCTGACGCGGTGGAAGGTTTCCATGCCGCGTTGGACAGTGCCGGCACCGCCGGTACCTCCGGGAGCGTCGCTCCGGACCCTGGTTGCGCATCAGCCGCTTGGCGTCGTTGCTCACCAGGAGATCACCATGTCCCTCGCCACGCTTGTCCAGCCCAGTCCTCTCCCGGGCGACCTTCGGGTGTCCGTGAGCGCCGAAGGCGCCGCCACCGTCATCGCCCTCCAAGGCGAAGCCGACGTGTCCACGCTGGCCGCCCTGGCGGACACCTTCGCCCGCATCTGCGCCGACGGCGAGGGCGACGTCGTCGTCGACCTGTCGCGGATCGAGTTCATGGACACCGCGACCCTTCGAGTCGTCCTGGTCGCCAAGGCGGCCCTCGCCGGCGACGGGCGCCGGCTGACGCTGCGGTCGCCGTCAAGGATCGCCGCACGGGTACTGGGGGTCTTCGGGCTCGACCATCTGGTCAGTCCACCAGCCGCGGGCCGACGATGAGCACCTCCGCACTCGGGCTGATGACGCTGGGCCTCGTGGCCGTCCTGTGCACTCCGGCCCTGCTGTTCGTGACCACGCTGCTCGAGCGCTTGATCGCGGTGCCGGTTCCCCACGACCACGGCCGGGGTCGCCGACAGTCGAACTTCTACATCAACCGAAAGGCAAGGTGAGGCAGATGGGCCTCCTCGTGTTCCTGCTCGTCGTGTTCCTGGTCGCCCTGGTGGCGGGGTGGGGCTGGAGGGCGGCAAGGGGCCGGCGTTGAGGACCGCCTGAGCGCCGGGAGCGGGCGGCGGGCACCTGACGGTGGCCTGCCGCCCCGGGACGAGGGCGTGGCTCTTGGGGTCGGAAGGGGAACGAGCGCGGTTACTCGGCGGGCACGTCCGCCTCCGCTGTCGACCCGAGGGTTCGGCCGACTGAGCCGACGCGCCGGGCCCCCAAGTCCCGGGCCGGCGAGCCGGTCTGTCCTGCGGGGAGGCCCACGGTGAACGTGGTGCCGCGGTGGAGGTTGGCCGCCGCCTCGACGGAGCCGCCCATTGCCTCGAGGAGGTTGCGCACGATGTGCAACCCCAGGCCGATGCCCGGCACGGCGGCGATGTGTCCCTCGTCGCCTCGTCGGAACGCCTCAAAGACGTTGATCCCCGGCGCCAGGCCCACTCCCTCGTCGACGACGGCAAGGGCGACGCCCTCGGGGCTCCTGCGGCCCACGACGGTGATGGCGCTGGGCCCGGGCGAGTACTTTCGCGCGTTGTCGAGCAGGTGACCCAGCACCTGGTGCAGGGCGGTGGGGTCGGCCCATGCGACGAGCCCCTCCTCGATGTCGGCCCGAACCTGATGGTCGGCCGCCGCGGCGTCCCAGGCTCTCGTGATCGTCCCGACGAAGTCGACGAGATCGAGATCGACCGGGACAAGATCCCGGGCCTGCACGTCCGCTCTCGCTTCGACCAGCAGGGCGTCGACGCGGCTGGCCAGGTCGAGGGCGCTGCGCAGGACGATGTCGAGGAACATGGCCCGGTCGTCCTGTCCCAGCTCGGGCCATCGGTCGCAGAGGACGCGAGCGGCGCCGAGGAGCGAGGTCAGCGGGGTCTTGAGCTGGTGCTCGGCGACGGCGAGGAACATGCCTCTGGCTCGCAGCAGCTCCTCGGCCCGCTCGGCCCGGCGCTCGATGGCGGCCACCCGGGCCCGGCTCACGTGGTCGGCGACGATCTTCGCGAAGAACTCCATGACGGACACCACCGGCTCGCCCACCGCCTGGGGCCGCCGGCTGGCACCGCAGACCATGCCGAACAGCTCGTGCCTGGGCAGCACGACAGGAACGCTCACATAGGTCCGCAGGCCGAGGCGCTTGGCCGCCTGGCTGTCGGGGTGGGCCCTGGGCATCTGCGCCGGCGAGCGGGTCACCCCCAGCAGGATCTCCTGGGACACCCCGCTGGGCAGCGGCAGCCGGCTGCCTTCGGTGATCTCGACGTCGCCGGCACGGTGGACGAAGCGAACCTCCTGCTCACGCCGGTCCCAGTCGAAGACGGTGAGGTAGGCGCAGTCGAGGCCCGCGAGCTTGGCCAAGGCCTCCAGCAGGGGGCGGGTCAGGTCCTCGAGGTCGAGGTGGCTGGCGGCGCGGGCCACGACCTGTCCGACAGCGGCATCGGTGACCTCGGGCCAAGCGGTCACCACGAAGGCCCAGCCGGGGGCACCGCGGACGCGCCGAGCCAAGGGCCTCGGTGGGCGGTCCAGGGACAGTGGGCCGCCGACGTGAACCGAACCAACTGGCGCTCCTCTCCGGAGGGCGCCACCGGGGTCCTGGGTGACTGTGTGACCGTCGTGCGGGTGCACGGCGGGGGTGAATGAGGACCCGGAAAAACGGTACCACCGGGAGTCGGTGGGCCAGGGTGCGCCACCGGGGTCCCGAGTGGCTCTTGGCGAACCAACGCTGCCGGCAACGTACCGTGGATTTCCCAATGCCGGCAACGGCGGTGTGGGCTGCCGCTCCGGGCGGGTTCAGGAGGGGCGCCGGGGGCGGGCGGCGCTGAGGGCTCCTGGGGCCAGCGTCCGGTCGATGACGCTGCGGGCCACGTCGGCCAGGCGGAGATTGCGGTTCCGGGCGTAGTGGCGCATGGCCTCGAAGGCCGACTCCATGGAGAGCCCCGACCGCTCGGCCAACACGCCCTTGGCCTGCTCGATCACGACCCGGCTGTTGAGTGCGGTGTTGAGCTGGTCGATGAGCACCCGGGACTCGGCGGCCACGCGCTGCTGCAGGATGGCGATGGTGGCCACGTCGGCCAACGCCTGGCCGGCTGCGACATCGTCGGCGGACAGGGCACCCCGGTGGGGAGCGAAGAGGTTGAGGGCACCGATGACCGACCCCCGGAGGTGCATGGGAAGGGCGTGAGCGGAGCGGAACCCCGCCTGGACGGCCACGGGGGCAAAACGTGGCCAGCGCCCCTCGACCGCGGCCAGGTCCTCGTCGAGCAGGACCGCCTCGCCGCTGCGATAGCAGTCCAGGCAGGGTCCTTCGTCGGACTGCAGCTCGAAGAGCTCGAGTACGCGCATGGCCTCGCTGGAAGACGCCACCACCCGCAGGTCGCCCTCCGGGGCGGCCAGCATCACCCCGGCGGCGGAGACCCCGAGGACCTCCACACACCGGTCCGCCAGCAGCGACAGCAGCTCGACCACGTCGAAGTCGTCGACCAGGCTGTCGGCCAGCTCCACCAGTGTGCGGATCAGCAGCGCCTCTTTGGGCATCGACTCCCTCCTTCCTCCGGCCGTGAGCTCGACCGGAGCTGCCATGCTAGGTCGGGTGATCCCCGGGTCCGATCTGGCCGGGGGCGGGGGTATCGGAGAAGCGAAGGCGGCGGGCGACGACGTCCTCGGCCACTGCCGCGAGCGGGCGGTCGAGGGCGAAGGCATGCGCCCGCAGCCGGATGAGAGCCTCGCCGACGCTGGCCTCCAGTTGCGCCGAGACCATGCCCGCGGCCTGATGCACCACGAAGCGGAAGTCCGAGCCCGCCTCCAGTGCCGCGCCGAGCATCCCCGGCGGGGCCTCGGCCTGCATGGCCAGGACGGCCCGGGCGGCCACGCCGGCGAGTACCAGGGCATCCGCGTGCTGGTCGTCGTCGAGGGGCCCAGGGTGGTCCCGGTAGAGGTTGAGGGCACCGATGCTGATGGCGCCCACCCGGAGGGGGAAGCCGAAGACGGCCCGGGCCCCGGCCTCCACCGCCCGGGGAGTGAAGGCGACCCAACGGCTCACGCCGGGTTCGGCCAGGTCGGGCTCGAGGACCGGTCGGTCCTGGCGGTAGGCATCGACGCACGGCCCTTCACCCAGGGTGTACTGGAGGTCCTCGATGAGGGCGCTCACCGGGTTGGAGCTGCAGACCGAGCCCCGGGCGACGTCGCCGGACATGAGCATGATGCCGGCGCCGGTCATGGCCGTGACCTCGGCGCACACCTCGCACAGCCGGGCCGGGCCGGGCCCCGTCGCCGCTCCGGCCGCAAGGCGACCCAGGATGTGCAGAAGCCGCGCTCCGGCCATCGGCTCAGCCCTCCAGACAGGCACGCAGGCGCGCACTCGGGCTGCGGGGGTTTTCCGCATGAGCCATCGTTCGCCCTCCTCGTCCACACGGCGAGGCGCTAAACGGGGGCTCGATCCAGCGCGACCGGCCCGGAGTGACCCCCGGGTAGCTGAATCACGACCCTACTCGCCCGCCGTGCCGAAGCCGAAGGACGCTCGCGCCGGCCCGACCCCCCGCCCACCGGACGAGCTCCCCGAGCGCCCGCATTGCGTTGTCGCCCGCCGTCGCCGCTCGGGCTCGGGTCCGGGATCTCAGGTTCCCCAGGGGGCCAGTGTGCTCATCGCCGTGGTGCCTTCGTCCGTGACGATGATGTCGTCATAGCTGGCCAGCAACCCGACGGGCACGACCGATTCCTCTGGCGGGACATCGTCCCAGGCTCGCCCACGACAGGCGCCGCACAGCCCATGGTCGCCGTCCGCCCAGCAGCTTCGGCACTGCTCCTGACCGCAGCAGTCACAGCGCAGCTCTACCGCGGCCTCTGCACAACAGTCACAGCGCGGAACAAGCCCTGGCGGGCGGGTGGGCGCCAGCGACAGATCCGATCGCCCGACCGTCGCTGACCGGGACGTTGCGTTGCCAGCCTCGCCGGCGTCGAACCATCGCTCGTACGTGTCGCCAGCCGGGTCTCTGCGGTCTCCCACGTTGCTCCTCGCGCCGCGGCCAGCTTCTTGACCGCTGCGTCACCGGGGCCCGGAGCGACGCTGTTCGAATTGTCCTCGGACCAAGGCGCGATTGCCGCCCTGGTGGTCGAGTGAGGTCGAGATTAATCCGGCGCATCGACCAGGAGCCAGCCGGCGCGTCTGTCGTGTCGCGCTGGATGACGATGGTCGGCCCTGCCGCATTAGGATCGACGGGTGGTCGCCAAACCGAAGGTCGCCAAAGCGGACGAGCCGGCCCCGGTCCCGCCCGACATCATCGCCTTCGACATGGTCGAGACGCTCTTCTCGCTCTCGTCGCTCGAGCCGCTGTTCGTCGCCGCCGGCGGCGACGCGTCGACCCTCCGGCTGTGGGTGGCCCAGGTTCTGGCCGACGGTTTCGCCCTCAGCGCGGCCCGCAGCTTCACGCCGTTCCGCGACGTGGCCAAGGCCACCCTCGCCGCCCTCCTGCCGAAGGCCAAGGCGGCGGCGCGGGACCGGGTGCTGGCCGGCCTGACCAAGCTCGACGTCCTCCCCGACGCCGCCGCCGCCATGGGGCGGACGGTCATGAACGCCCAGGTCACCGTGATCACCAACACCAGCGCGGACACGGCCCGCCGGCTCATGGCCCACGGCGGTCTGGATACCTTCGCCGACCCCATCTTCACGGCCGACCAGGTCAAGCGCTGGAAGCCGGCGTCCGACCTCTACGCCTTCGCCGCCGCCACCCTGGACGTGCCCCTCGCTCGGATGGCCATGGTCACCGTGCACCCCTGGGACGTGCTGGGCGCCCACCAGTCCGGGCTCGTCACCGGGTGGTGCAACCGGGAGGGCGCCACCTTCCCGCCGGCGTTCGGGAAGCCCGACGTGACCGGGCGGAACCTGGTCGAGGTGGTCGAGGCCCTGTTCGCCCTCAAGGCGCCGCCCCCAGGCTGAGCCCGGCACCTGCCGTTTTGGCTGCAGTCACCCGCGCCCAGGGGGGGTAACTGCAGCCAGAACCTACGCCACTACGCCATCCCGGCGAAGCGCAGGAGGTCGCCCATGGTGAACGTGCCCGGCTTGGCCGAGGGCAGCTCGGGGGTCCAGGCCGGGGCGGCGCGGAGGTAGGACGAAGGGTCGGCGGCGAGCAGGCCGACCAGGACCTCGGCCACGATCGTCGCCCCGGCCGGGCCCAGGCGGACCCCGCCGTTGTCGACCTCGGCCTCGGCCAACAGGTAGTACCACAGCGGCGTCTTGCCCTTGAGGCCCAGATCCGAGCGGGACAGCTTCATCGCCGCGGCCACGTCCTGGCCGGACGGGAGCCCGAGGGCCCGGCCGCGCACCATGTCGACGAACGCCATGGACCGGCCCACGGCGTCGAGGGCGGGAGGCAGCCGGTTGAACGGCCCCACCATCTTGGTGTCGATGCGCCGGCTGAGCTGGGGCTGGGATCCGTCGATCTCGAAGTAGAGATCCCAGCCGATGGTCCACCCCTTCGGGAGGGGGCGGAACCCCTCGAGGTGATCGAGGGGGTCGGCGTCGAGCATGGGGAGCAGGATGTGCTTGGGCGGCTGGTTCTCGTTGAGGAAGTAGGTCGAGCGCACCTGGCTGTGCCCGAAGCGGTAGGCGGCGGCCGAGAACTCCACCGGCATGAACGGGTCGTTCTTCCACTTGTAGTAGCGCAGCTCGGCCCGGCGGCCCCCACCCGCGGGGTCGACGGGCAGGACCCGCCGGAGCACCTCGGGCCCCACCGTGCGCTGGAGGTAGTCCTCGGTCACCACCCACTGGTAGTGCCAGCGGGTGATGCGCTGGGCTTCGGCGAACAGGTCGGCGTCGGGCACCTTGCGGGCCCGCAGATGGTCCACGACGGCGTTATGGAAGTGCAGGAAGGCCAGGGTGAGCTGGGAGATGATGATGTGGACGTCGTTGCGGGGATCGCCGAGGAGGGCCCGCCCCTGGGCGTTGCGGGGCAGGTCCACCGGCTCCTGGGCCGGGTCCAGGTTGTGGCCGATCAGCAGCTTGTGGGGATCTGCCTGGTCGTACAGGAACGGCTGGTCGTTCGGGCCCGAGCCGTAGATCAGGTCGAGGTCGAAGCGGGGCGTGCGGTAGTTCACCAGCGCGTCCGGGTCGTTGCGGCGCTGGAGCACCGACGTCGGGTCGAACGTGATGTCGTGGTCGACGAACTGCCCGAGGTAGGTGTACCCGGCCGGGATGTCGGGGTTCTCGCCGGGCTGGACGGCGCCGGCTGTCGCCTCTGCCGGCTCGGGCTCGCCGGCCGTGGGCTGGGGGTAGGGCTGCATGGAGTCGGCCAGCCGCTTCAGGGTGGCGTCCCGGGGGGCGAAGGGCGCCAGCTGCCTGAACATGCGCCCGTAACGGCCCCGGTCCACGCTCGACTGGGGGACGTGGGCCAGGCCTCTCGGCGGGCTGCCCCCGTGGTTGGTCGGTGGGTCGGTGACGCCGAGCTCGGGACCGGGCTCTGCTTCGTGCACGCCGTCCATGGCGGAACTCTACGGCGGCCCGCCGGGGCCGTGCCGGTTGTCTCGCCCGTTCGGGTGTGCGACCATCGCTGGGCTTGCCCGATCACCGCCCACCGCGGCTCGGGGCGGAGCGACCGATGGCTCGGGGAGGAGCGCCATGGCACGGCAGAGCGGCGATTCGAGGCGGGGCCGATGACCAACGTGAAGGGGTCCGCCTTCGGCTTCCTCACCGACGTCGGCCTGTTCGGCGGCCCGGCGTCGGTCCGAGGGTTCGGGCAGACGATCCCGCCGGGCGACAAGAAGAGCGCCAGCCCGTCGGTGACCCTCCCCGCCGGTGGCTCGACGGCGGGGGTCACCAAGGTCGACTCGGACGGCGCCATGGCCCAGTACGGCCCGGCCGTCATCTTCGGCGGCAAGCCGCCCGCGTCCCCGGACGCACCGCTCCCCCCGTCGGGCGAGATCAGGGTGAGCACCAAGGGCAAGCTGTCGGTCACCAGCACCGCGTCGGTGAAGAAGGTGGGCCCGGGCCCCTTTACCGCCGATTCCGTGCGCAGCACGTGCCACGCCTCCAAGTCGGGGGTCACCGCCTCGACCACCATCACCCGCGGCGTGCTGGCCACGGCCACCGACGCCGACGGCAACACCACCGCCTCCGAGGTCATCCCGTCGCACCCGCCGGCCAACTACACCCTCACCGGCACCACGGGAACGGGAGACAACTTCAAGGCCGTCTTCAACGAGCAGACGGTGAACGAGGACGGGAGCATCACCGTCGACGCCGTCCACCTCTACCTCCTGGGGCCCACCGCGGTCGGCGAGGTCGTCGTCGCCCAGTCGCACGCCGGGGTGTCCTAGCCGTCAGCCGTTCCCTGGAGTGACCGACGCATCGCCCCTCACCCCGTTCCAGCGCATGCTGGTCGGCACCGACGGCACCGTCACCCACATCCTCGAGGCCTACGCCGGCGAGCCCATCGAGGTGGTCAAGCTGCACCAGGGGTTCGACGCGGCCAACGGGGCCGACCGCATGCTCGATGTCGAGGCGGGCGACGACGTCCTTCGGCGCCGCGTCGTCCTACGCACCGCTTCCACCCGGCGGAACCTGCTCTACGCCGAGGCCGTGGTCGCCGTGTCGAGGGTGGCGGCGGCGTTCGTCGACGGCTTGGTCGGGACCGACAAGCCGATCGGCGTGCTCCTCGGCGAGCAACGGATGGAGACCCTGCGCGAGATCCTGCAGGTCGAGCGCGAACCCGCCGGACCGTCGGCGGTCCATTTCCAGGTCGAGCCGACCTCCGAGCTCGTCGTCCGGGTGTACCGCATCGTGGCCCAGGGACGACCCATCGTCGTGATCACCGAGAAGTTCCCGATCCACCTCTTCCGCCAGCTGTCCCCCTGATGACGCAGGGTGGTTTCGGGATGGCGCGCCGTGTGAAAGACTACGGGCGGCGCGGGAACGGCAAACGTGGCCTGGTGAGGAGCAACGAATGATCAGACGCACCCGTCCGCAGACCAGGAGAATCGCACTCCTCGCCGCGGTGCTCGTCGGGGCCGCCTACCTCGCGTCCCCCGACCTGTCGGGCGCCGACGTGACCTCGGTCGTCGGCAGCGCCTACGGGTATCGCGCCTTCAACCTGATGCTCTTCGGCGCCCAGCCGGACGTCGGGCCCACCCCGATCGTGACCCTGGCGCCCGACGCCTCCAACAGCCCCGCTACGGCCACGGCCGCGACCGGGTCGGTGGTGGCCGACGTGGCCACCCTCTTCAGCTCAGGCTCGATCACGGTCAACACCGCCGGGTCGCGCGGCCCCAACGGGTCGGTGACCAGCTCGGCACAGATCAACAACGTGGATCCCCAGCAGGGCACCATCCTGCAGGCCACCCAGATCGCGAGCATGTGCTCGGCGTCGGAGACGGACCCCACCACCGGGGCCCGCACGGTGTCCGGCTCGACCACCATCACCGGCGGCACGCTCATCACCGACAACGGGATCGGCACCACGCCGGTGCCCACCATCGTCACCCTTCCCACCACGCCGAACGTCGGCCAGACCTTCACCGGGGTGGTCCGGCCGGGCAACTCGGCCACGGCCACGCCCGACACCTTCACCGTCATCCTGAACGAGCAGACCACCAACCCGGACGGCACCATCACCGTCAACGCCGTCCATGAGATCTTCGGTGGGCCCCGCCTCACCGGCGACCTGATCATCGGCCAGGTCGTATGCGGCGTGACCACCGCGCCGGCGCCGACGACCACCCTGGCCCCGACCACCACACTGGCCCCGACCACGACGGTCGCCCCGACCACGACGGTCGCCCCCACGACCACGGTGGCGCCCACGACCACGGTGGCGCCGACGACCACGGTCGCCCCGACCACCACAGTGGCACCGACGACCACAGTGGCACCGACGACCACCGTCGCCCCGACCACCACCGTCGCCCCCACGACCACCGTCGCCCCCACGACCACGGTGGCACCGACCACCACGGTGGCACCGACCACCACGGTGGCACCGACCACCACGGTGGCGCCCACCACGACCGTGGCCCCGACCACCACGGTCGGCCCGACCACGACGGTCGGCCCGACCACGACGACGACCGGTGGGGCGACGACCACGCTGGGGACGACCACCACCTCGACCACCATCCGCGTCCCGCCGATCACAATCCCGGGATTTGTCACCCAGCTGATCTGTCGGATCCTCCGGAACCTGGCCAACATCCCGTTCCTGCGGCCGATCATCACCGCGCTGCTGAACGCCTTCGGCTGCGGCACCTGAGCACAGCGTCCGGCCGGCGGCCTGCTGACCGGCGGATCTTGCCCGTGGCGCGCCGGGGCCATTTGC
>DATJHJ010000136.1:0-21147 GCA_035494015.1 Acidimicrobiales bacterium | reverse complement strand
GGCCGTAAGTTAGCGTGGCCCCGTGGGGCCGAAGGGGCCGATGGCCGGCCGCAGACGCCTCGCTGCGGTGATGCTCGACAGGGGCGGCGTCCTGCGCGGCGGCAGCCGCAGCGGCATCGAGGTCCTGCGAAATCTCGAAGCGTGGTCCGTCACCGTGTTCGTCAACGGGCGGGGGCCGGTGCACGATGCGATCGCCGACGCCGGCCTGACGCCCGAGGTGATCGACGCGCCGATCTCGGCCGACCGCAGGGCGTGGATCCAGGCGCCGGCGCTGGCCCGGTTTCAGCGCGGCCTCGGGCGGGCGGTCCACGGTCGCTTCGACGTCGTCCACTGCGACTACGAGGCGCTCGCCGCCGTGGCTGGCGTGGGCGTCGCCGCCCGGCTGCCCCTGACGGCGTTCCTGCGGGCCCAGTTCGCCCGGCCCCGGCCGTTCCTGACCAGGCAGAAGCTGCGCCTCGTGTCGCAGCTCTTCGTGTTGACGCACGCGCAGGCGACGGCCATGCGCCCCTACTGCCGGCGGCCGCCCGTGATCGTCCGCAACACCCTGTCGGCCGCCTTCGCGGCGCGGGCCGAGGCGTTGCGGGCTCGCGACGCTCCGGCTCCCGCAGGCCGCGTCGCCCTCATCGGCAGCGTCATACCGGCAAAGCGGGTGGCCGAGTTCCTCGAAACCGTCGCGCCCGCCCTGCGCCATGCCAGCTCGATCACCGTGGTCGGCGACACGCCCGACCCGGTGTACGCCCGGCGATGCCGGGCCGCTGCCGCTCGCGCCGGTGTGCCGGACATCCGCTTCACGGGCTGGCGGGCGGACGTCGCCGACGTCCTGGCCGAGACCGATGTCGTGGTCATCCCGTCGCTGCTGGAGGGGCTGCCGCGCGCTGCCGTCGAGGCGCAGGCCGCCGGGGTCCCGGTGGTGACGGCGCCGTTTCCGGGCGCCGGCGAGGTCGTGCGGGACGACGTGGGCGGCTACGTGGCCGCCGACGCGGCGGCGATGGCCGAGCGCATCGACGCCATCCTGGGCGACCCCGCCCTGTGGCGGCGGCTGCGCAGCTCCGCTCCGGGGGCGGTGGCCGCCCATCTCGACGGGCGGGCGTCGGCGTCGATCATGGAACGGGCGTGGGACGAGCTGGCACGGGAACGGCGGCGGTGAGCCGCCCACGGCTGCTCCTCGTGACCCGCCGGCTGGGCGGGGGCGGCGCCGAGGTCCACCTCGTGCGCCTGGCCAACCAGCTGGCCGCGGACTTCGACGTTCAGGTGGTCGCCCTCCGTCCCGACAGCGGCGCCGGCGGCGCGGGCCGCCTGGGCCCCGAGGTCACCCGCGTCGAAGGCGGCGCCGGCGGGCCGCTGGCCGACGTCGTCGAGGTGGTCCGCGTCATCCGCCGGTTCGCGCCGGATCTCGTCTTCTCGGCGCTCGACGCCACCAACTGGGTAGCCGTCCTCGCCGCCGGCCTCAACCGCCCCCGCCCCCGGACCGTCGTCTCGGCCCAGATCCCGCCGACCCAGCTGGCGGCCGCGGCCACCAACCGGCCCGAGAGGGTCGTCGCCCGCCTCGGCCGCGCCGCCTACCGGCGGGCCGACCAGGTCGTGGCCGCCAGCGCGGGCGTGGCGTCCGACCTGGCGTCGCTCTCCGGAGGGGCGATCGCGGCCGAGGTCATCCCCAATGCCGGGTACGACGACGACATCGCCGAGCTGGCTGCGGCGCCGCTCCCGGACGGGCTCGGGCGCGGCGGGGGTCACCTGCTCGTCGCCTGCGGCCGGCTCACCCGGCAAAAGGGCTTCGACATCCTCATCGAGGCGCTGGCGATCGTCCGGCGCGAGGCCGATGCCGAGGTGTGGATCGTCGGGGCGGGGCCCGAGCGCGACGCCCTGGCCGCGCTCGCACGCCGGCTCGGGGTGGGCGACCACGTCCGCCTGGTCGGCTTCCGACCCAACCCGTTCCCGTTCATGGCCGCGGCCGACGTGTTCGTGCTCCCGTCGCGGTTCGAGGGGTTCGGCAACGTGGTCGTGGAAGCGATGGCGTGCGGCACGCCGGTCGTCGCCGTCAACTGTCCGTACGGCCCGGCGGAGGTGATCGAGGACGGCATGAGCGGCGTGCTGGTCCCGCCGGGCGGGCCGGGCCCGCTCGCGGCCGCCGTCGCCGAGCTCCTCGCCGACCCGGCCCGCCGCCGACGGCTCGCCGCCGGGGGGCGGGAACGGGCGACGAGGTTCTCAGCCGGCGCGTCGGCGGCGGCCCACGCCGCCGTGTTCCGGCGGCTGCTGTCCGGCGTCCCGGCCCCATCCCGACGCCCGTGACGGCGCCGCCCGCCGAAGGACGGCCGCGCCTGCTGCTCGTCGCCAACAAGCAGCTGCCCGAGGGCGACTACCGGCGGCGCTTCGCCGCGAGCAGCGGACGGTACGACACCATCCTCGCCATGCCGGGCGGAGGTGACGGCGCCGTCGCCCTCGGGTTCGGCGAGGGCCTCGGCCGGCGCGACCTCCTGGCCGCGGTGCGGCTGTGGCGGCTGCTCGGGCGGAGGGACCCCGCCTTCGACGTGGCCCACTTCTCGGGCCCGAAGCTGGCCATGGTCGGGCCCGTCCTGGCCGCGGGGCGCGGCGTCCGCAGCGTCGTCAGCATCACCGGGCTCGGCCGGGTCTTCACCGAGGACGGGGCCGCCGTGGCGCTGCTCCGCCCCGTGTACCGCGTCGCCCTCCGCCGGGCGCTGGCCCGCACGTCGGCGGTGCTCTTCCAGAACGAGGGCGCGATGGCGGTGCTGGCGGAATGGTTCCCCGAGGAGCAGGACCGGTTCGTGCTGGTCGGCAGCGGCGTCGACGTCGACGGACCGGTGGTGCGGCGCGAACCCGCCCGGGCCCTGCGCGTCCTGCACGTGGCCCGGCTGCACCCGAGCAAGGGCATCGCCGAGTTCCTCGACGTCGCCCGACGATGCGCCGGGACCTTTGCCGAGTTCGTCCTGGTCGGCCCCGAGTCACCGGGGCAGTCCCGGCTGCTTCGAGATGTCCGGACCGCCGCCGCGCAGGGCGTCATCCGGTACGCGGGCGAGCTGGGCCACGACGCCATTGCGACCGAGTACGCCCGGGCCGACGTGCTGTACTTCCCGTCCCACGGCGAGGGCGTGTCCCGGGTGATGCTCGAGGCGGGCGTGGCCGGGCTGTGCCCGGTGGTGCACGAGGTGGCCGGCGTGCGGGAGCTCGTCGCGCCCGGCACCGGCTTCGTGGTCGCACCCGGTGACAGTGCGGCCGCGGCCGAGGTCATCGCCGCCCTCGCCGCCGACCGGTCCCTGCTCCGGCGACGGGCCGAGGCCTACCGGGAGCATGTCGTAGCCGGGTTCTCCATGGCCGGGTTCGTCGACCGCTTCGACGCCGCGCTGGCACAAGCGGCGGCGGCGGCCCCGGCGGTGCCCGTCGGCGTGGTCCGGCGCGCCCTCGACCTCGCCGTGGCCGCGACGGTCGGCGCGGTCACGCTCCCGCTGTGGACCGCTGTCGCGCTGGCCATCAAGCTCACCTCGCCGGGCCCGGTCCTCTACCGGGCCGCCCGCGCCGGCCAGGGCGGCGCGACCTTCACCCTGCTGAAGTTCCGGACGATGGTGCACGGCCCGGCGGGGCCGGCGGTGACCGCGAGCGGGGATCGCCGCGTCACACCCGTCGGCGCCATCCTGCGCCGCACCAAGCTCGACGAGCTGCCGAACCTCCTCAACGTGCTGCGCGGGGACATGACCATGGTCGGCCCGCGGCCCGAGTACCCCGTGTACGCGGCGAGGTACTCGCCGGCCCAACGGGAGATCCTGCGCTACCGGCCCGGCGTGGTGAGCCCCGCCACGATCGCCTACCGCTACGAGGAGGGCATGCTGGCCGGGGCGATGGCCGCGGCGACCGCGGCGGGCGACGACGGCGACGTGGAGGCCGTGTACGTCGAGCACGTGCTCCCGGTGAAGCTGGCCATGGATCTCGAGTACTTCGCGCAGCGGACGCTGCGCTCGGATCTGGGGGTCCTGTACCGGGCGGCCCGCGCCCTCATGCGCCCGTCGCCTTCCGCAGCACCAGCAGCCGGCGCCGGCCCTGGAACAGGGTCGCCGTCTCGGTGAACCCGGCGCCGGCGTAGAACCGGCGGGCGCGGTCGTTGCCGTCGGCGTCGGTGGTCAGGGACACTCCGGCGTTGCCGGCGGTCCGGGCCCGGTCGACGAAGGCGTCGAGGAGCCGCTGGCCCGCACCGGCGCCGGCGTCGTCGGGGTCGACGAACAGGGAGGCCAGCTCCGCGTCCCCGGGGGGCGTGCGGGCGTCACGGGCGCGGCGGACGTTGCCGACGACGAGGGGGATGAGCCGGGGGTCGCTCACCACGGCCCCCAGCACCGGCACGAGCAGGCGTACCGGACGGGAGCGGTAGGAGCGGTAGAAACGCGCCGGGTCGCCGAAGCCGACGGCGGCGCCGACGATCCGGCCGCCGGTCTCGCCGACGAGGATCCACCCAGACGGGTCCGACGCCACGGATGCGTAGTAGTCCTGCACGAACCGGGCGCCCATGCGGGAGAGGAAGAAGCCTGGAAAGGCGCGGACGTGGATCGAGGCGAGAGCGGGGATGTCGTCCGGCACCGCGTCGCGGACGAGCATCTCACCGGGTGGCGTAGGCGAGCGCGTCGCAGATGCGGTCGACGAGCGACCCCGTCAGCTGCGGGTGGAGCGGGAGGCTCAGGACGCGTCCGGCCATGCCGTCGGCGACGGGCAGACCGCCGGGCCCGACGGCGGCGTGGCGGGCCATCCAGGGGTAGTTGTGGAGCGGCCGAAAGTGCACGCTCGTCTCGATGCCGGCGGCGCGCAGGTCGGCGGCGACCTGCTGGCGGTCGCAGCGGGCGGGAAGGACGACCACCATCAGGTGGTCGGAGCTGCCCTCCGGCCGGACCGCGGGGACGACCGCGACGCCGTCGATCTCCGCCAGCCGGCGACGGTACTGCCGCACCAGGTCGAGGCGGCGGTCCTGGGTAGCCCGGAAGCGGGCCAGCTGGGACCGGGCCAGCGCGGCCAGTACGTCGGGCAGGTTGCCCTTGATGCCGGGGGCGACGAGGTCGGCCGAGGTGGGCCCGTTCCGGCCTCCGGGCCCGGCGCTGAGGCCGTGGAGGCGGAAGGCCCGGGTGAAGCGCTCGACCTCGGGGTCGTGGGTCACGAGGGCGCCGCCCTCGGCCGAGGTCATGTTCTTCGTGGCGTAGAACGAGAAGCAGGCGGCGACCGAACCCCGGCCGTTCAGGACGCCGCGGTGGTCGGAGGCACCGAAGGCGTGGGCGGCGTCCTCGACCACCGGGACGCCGTGGCGGGCGCACAGGTCGAAGATCGACGCCGCGACGGGTACGCCGCCGAAGTGGACCACCACCACGGCGTCGAGGCCCTGGGCCGTGGCGGCGGCGAGGGCGTCCGGCGACACGTTGAGGGTCTGGGGGTCGACGTCGACGAGGACGGGCTGCCCGCCCTGGTGGACGACGGCCAGGGCGGTGGCGACGTAGGTCCACGTTGGGACGCCGACCCGTGCCCCCGGCGGGAGGTGGAGGCCGGCGATCGCGGCCTCCAGCGCCGCCGTGCACGACGCCAGGGCCACCACCCGGGCCCCGCCGAGGAACGCGCCCAACTCGGCCTCCAGGGCGTCGCACTCGGGTCCCGTCGTGATCCAGCCGCTCCGCAGGACGGCGGTGACCGCGGCCACGTCGTCGTCGGTGATCTCCGGTGGAGCGAAGGCGATCGGCTGGTCCACCATCTCCCCTTCGGCGGACGACGGCCGAGCATAGGCCGCGGTTGCGACGGCCGGACCTGTCGCTCGGCTCAGGACCTGAGCGACAGCACCCCCGTGAACAACGTTGTGCTCGCCGAGAAGTCGAAAGTCGACGTACCGTGCCCGCTGGCCCCGGCGTAGGCGCCGGTCCCGGAGACGACCTGCCAGGATCCTGTCAAGCCACTGGGCGAGAACATGAGCTCGTCGCGCAGGGTGAACGTGCCCTGGCTGCCGGAGAACTCCAGCTCCACCTGAAACGCTCCGACGACCGGCGAGTGCTCCGGCGATTCGGAGAGGTGGAGGCCCGTCCTGACGAACGTGCCGCTGTCGGAGATCGCCCCCGACGCCTGCCACACACCACCGAACCCCGGCCCGTCGCCGGGCGCGGCCACGATCGAAACCGATGATGGCGCCTTGGCCTGGGCGCTTGCCGCCGAAAGACCGATCATCGACCCGACCAGGCCGATCAGGGTGGCGACGCCGAGCAGTCGCCGTATCCTGCTGCCGTTTACTGCGGTCATGTCCTGTACCCCTCCTCAGAGTCCACGTCGTACGGTCTCGAGCACACGCTCGAACGGGATGCCGGCCTCCTGGCTGACGGAGCGGACGTCGGTCTCGCAGCCATCGAAGAGGCAGAACACGCTCTCGTCGACAATGACGAGGATCGAGCCCACGAAGTCGATCTCCCGGCCCTCGCCTCGAAGCGCAGAGGCGGCCGCCTCCACCCGCGTCTCGACATCGGCCAGCTGCTCCGGGCTCACGCTCGGCCAGAAGCACTCGACCAGGTAGCTCGTCCGGCGCCCGGCTTCCACACCCGTGACCGTACGGCCGCGGCTCTAGGAAGGAATCGGGCGATCCCCTCGATTTGTAGCCGGATCGCCGGAGTCGGCGAAACGGGCTCCGAGCTCGGCGCGCGAGTGGATGCCCAGCTTGCGGTAGGCCCGTCCGAGCGTCGCCTCCACGGTCTTCGGGCTCATGAACAATGCCGCCGCCACCTCCCGATTGGTCATCCCGCCGGCCACGAGCTGGGCGACCCGACGCTCCGACTCGGTGAGGTCGAGGGGCGCCGCCGGTCGGAGCCCGACGCGCTGGAGCTCGTGGCGCGCCGTTTCGACCCAGGGCCTGGCGCCCAGCTGTTCGAAACGCACGAGCGCCTGCTGGAGGACATCTGCCGCCGCCCGCTTCTGGCGATCCCGCCGCAGCAGGCGGCCCTTGACGAGCAGCGTCCACGCCGCCTCGAACGGGGCCGGCGACCCTGTGGCGCAGTCGGCATCGTCGATCAACGTCAACGCCCCGGCGACATCACCGTCGTGCGCCCGCATCAGCGCCCGCGCCCGCGGGAGGGCGACGGCGATCCACGGACGCGGCCAGCGCTCGGCTCGCCGCTCAAGGATGCCCAGGACCTTGCGCGCCCGTTCCGGTTGGCCGAGGGCGAGGAGCGACTCGACGTGGAAGGCTTCGCTGCGGTCCGTCGGGATCTCTCGCCCACCGATCACCGCGGCATGCCGTCGCATGCGGGCAAGAGCACGGTCAACGGCGGCGTGGTCACCGTCGACGAACTCGACGAACGCCAGGGTCGACAGGGCCAGCGCGGCCCACCACGGCTGATCGACCGACTCGAACCGCTCGATGAGCGGGACCAGCGCCGCTCGGGCCCGGTCGGTCCGGCCGTGGTGGGCATCGACGAGGGCACGCTTCTCGAAGACCAGGGCGAACGGCCCGCGCACCTCGACACCGGCAAGGGCGTCGCAGGCCTGCTCGGCGAGCGTCTCGGCGAGCTCCCACCGACCGGCCCGGAGCTCGCCAACGGCCAGGTGGGACCGCCGGTCGGCGCGCCACACCTCCTCGCCCCGCTGCCGATACCACTCGTCCTCCATGGCGTAGCGAGACCTGGCCCGGTCGAACGCGTCCGTGCTGTGGAACCAGATCAGCGGGTAGGGATGTGGCGGGTCGATCGTGCCGGCCAGGGCCCGCGCCTCCAGGTCCAGCCCTCGATCGAGGAGCTCGGGCGACGGACCGTCGCCGAGGTGGATGGCGGCGAAGAAGCGGTCGAGCAGGACGTGGGCGAGAGGCACAGGATCGCGGGCCTCGTCGAGCAGCGGAGCGGCGGCGTCGGCGTGGCGGGCGGCACCCGGGAGGTCGAGGGTGAGACTGAACCGGACCAGCTTGGCGTGCACCGCACCGAGGAGGACCGCGTCGTCCAGCCCGCCCGTGAGTGCCTCCTCCAGACGCTCGCGCGCCTCGGACGCGGCACCGGAGAACCAGGACAGGCTGGCCAGCAGCGACAGGGCGGCCACCCGATGGGGCGGGGTGACGGACAGGGCGAGGGCCCGTTCGGCGAGGGCACGGGCGGGGGCGAAGTCGCCGACCGCGTTCAGGGCGGTCGCCTGGCCCAGGGCCCGGCGCGCTCGGGCGTCGACGCTGTCGTCCGGAGTGAGCCGCAGTGCGGCGTCGAAGAGCTCGGCTGCCCTGTCCTGAGCTCCACGCCACGATGCCTGCGTTGCTCCCTGCTCGATCTCGCTCGCCGTCGGCTCGTCAGGTTCGGTCGTGCTGAGGGCCAGGTGGGTGGCCCGCTGTTCGGGATCGTCGATGACCGTGGCGAGTCGACGGTGGAGCTGGCGCCGGCGCGTCTCGGACGCCGAGGAGTACACGGCGGAGGCCAGCAGCGGATGGGTGAAGCGCAGACGGCCTCGCTCGGAAGCGATGACGCCCGCCTCCTCGGCCTCGATGAGCGCAGCCTCGACCCTGGAAGCGTCCTCCGATGCTCGTCCGACCGACTCCCCTGTGGGCCGGAAGAGGGCGGACGCGATCAGCACTGCCGTTCGAGCCTCGATGGAGAGGTCGTCGATCCGGGCGTTCAGAAGATCGCGAACGCTCCCCGGCATGGGGAGCGGGCCGGCAAGGGGGCGGTCCGCCGGTTCGGAGATCAGGGCCCGGGCCATCTCGAGGGCGACGAAGGGGTTGCCGGCACTGAGGGCCGCGACCCGCACGAGCAGCGGCCGGGTTAGCGACGACCCGAGACGCTCGGTGATCAGGTGGTGGAGCGCGGCCAGCGATAGGGGCCCGACCATCACCTGTTCTGCCCGTGCTTCGACTGGGGCGCCTCGCAGGCCCAAGGGAAGCGGGGCGCGGCCATCGCCCCGTCGGGCGAGAAGAAGGCCCACTCGGGGAGGCAGCCTTCGGGCCGCGAAGTGGAGCGCCCGTTCGGTCGCCGCGTCCAGCCACTGCACGTCGTCGACGGCCACAACGACGGGCATATCGGCGGCGACAAGGTCGAGCACCGTCACGAGGCCCATGCCGGTGGCCCTGAGATCGACGGCCTCGCGCACCGGCTCGCGCACGAGCGCGGCGGCAAGGGCGCGTTCCTGCGGCTCCGCTAGTCGGCCGCGGACCCTGTCGAACTCGCCACCCAGCAGGTCCGAAAGTGCGGCGTAAGACATCGTGGACTCGGACTCGGTGGGACGAGCCTCCAAAACGCGGCAACCCCGGCGTTCGGCGTCCTCGACGATCGCCCGCCAGAGCGCCGTCTTGCCCGCGCCGGCGTCGCCCTCGATGATCAGCGCCCGGGACTCGCGCTGGAGCGACTCCAGAAAGCGGCGGCCAGCAGCCAGCTCTGGCTCTCGTCCGAAGAGCGGTGCGGACATCGCCCGCGAGTGTCGCGCCCGGCCATGGGCGGCCGTATCCCGGCGTCGTTGAACCCTCGCTGGTTCTGGGCGGGTCGGCGCCGGGCCGGCCGGACCGGGCCGTCGTCAGCGGCCGGCGAACCCGGCCACCAGGGCGCCGAGCGCATCCCGCCAGACCCGTAGCTCCTCCCCGGGCGTCAGCAGGCCGCGCAGCTCCAGGGCGGCCAGCCCCTCGCAGAGGGCATGGAACTCCATGGCCACCTCCACGACCGCCCGGCCGCCGAGCAGGCCGGCGTCGTCCAGCCGGGCCACCTTGCGGGCCAGGCCGGCGAACGCGTCCGTGGCCACCGGGCCCATCTCCCGCACCACCTCCGGCTGGACGCGGATGCGCTGGATGGCGATCTGGAACAGCGCCGGGTGGCCGGTGGCGAACCGTCGGAAGACCGTCACCCCGGCCTCGACCAGATCAGTGGCGGGGTCGTCGGTTGTCGCCGCAGCCTCGATGGTGCGGCCGAGCATTTCGAAGGCGCGAATGCCGAGGGCGCCGACCAGGCCCTCCTTGGAGCCGAACAGGCTGTAGACGGCGCGGGTGCTCGTGCCGACCTCGTCGGCCACAGCCCGAACCGACAACGCCTCGACCCCGGACCGCTCGACGATCTTCTCGGCCGCATCCAGCAGAGCGAAGCCCGTTCGCTCGTCGTGCTCCCTCGGTCGGCCCACGTTGACAGTTTACCGCAACGTTGTTACGTTACGGTGTAGCGTAAACGCCCCGGATGACTAGGGAGGCAGATCGATGACAGCGACCGAGGTGAAAGGTCGGGCCCGCGGCCTCGCCGGCTTGGGCGTGGAGGACCACGGGGCGACGGACGACCGACCGCCGCTGGTGCTCCTTCACGGGCTGACGTTCAACCGGACGATGTGGGGGCCGGCGCTCGCAGCTCTACGCGACGTGGATCCCGGGCGGCGCGTCCTCGCCATCGATCTCCCCGGCCACGGGGGATCGTCCCCCTGGCCCTCCTACGACGTCGAGAGCGTCGCCGAAGCCGTCCACCGGGCCGTGACGGAGGCGGGGCTCGAACGACCTGTCGTGGTCGGGCACTCGCTCGCCGCCGTCATCGCCACCGTCTACGGGGCCCGGTACCCGACCCGAGGCGTCGTGAACGTCGACCAGCCATTGCAGACAGAGGGGTTCATCCGCTTCGTCCGGTCGCTGGCCGACCGGCTTCGCGGTCCGGAGTTTCCGGATGTGTGGCAGATGTTCGTGGCCAGCATGCATATGGAGCTGCTCCCGCCGGAGGGGCAGGAGCTGCTCCGGTCGATGATGGACGCCCGCCAGGAGCTCGTGCTCGGGTACTGGCGGGAGGTTCTGGAACGACCCGTGGAGGAGATCGCTGCGGCCGGGACGGTCGGTCTCGCCGCCCTCCGGGAGGCGGACGTTCCCTACCTCGTGGTGGCCGGCCAGGAACTCGAGCCGAGCTACGCCCGCTGGCTCGAAGCGGCGCTCCCGCAGGCGAGGGTGGAGGTCGTGGCCGGAAGTGGCCACTTTCCCCACATCGCCCACCCGGACACGTTCGCCGAGTTGCTGGCGCTCACCGGACGCGAGCGTTGGTTGTGAGCGTCACGGTGCCAAGCCGTAGGGCAGGAGGACCAGCCCGTCCGGCACCAGGCCGGACGGGAGTCCTTCCGGCGGGCAGCTTCGCTTGCTGTCTCGAGGCCGTTGCCCAGCGACGTTGCCGATGTCGAGCTACCGCCGCCGGTCAGCACGCGTGGGCTCCTGATCGGGAGCTCGCCCCGGACCAAGACGACTAGATGTCGTAGTAGAGGTAGAACTCCCACGGGTGGGGGCGGAGCCGGACGGCGTCGATCTCGTTGAGGCGCTTGAAGTTGAGCCAGGTTTCGATCAGGTCGGGGGTGAAGACGCCGCCGGCCAACAAGTAGTCCTGGTCGGTCTCCAGCGCGGCCAACGCCTCCTCCAGCGACCCGGGGACCTGCGGCACGGCGGCCAGCTCCTCCGGCGGGAGGTCGTAGAGGTCCTTGTCGACCGGGTCGGGGGGCTCGATGCGGTTCTGGACGCCGTCCAGGCCGGCCATCAGCATGGCCGCGAAGGCCAGGTACGGGTTGCAGGACGGGTCAGGGCAGCGGAACTCCAGCCGCTTGGCCTTCGGGCTCTTCGACACCAGCGGGATCCGCACCGCCGCCGACCGGTTCCGCTGCGAGTACACCAGGTTGACCGGCGCCTCGTACCCGGGGACCAGCCGCTTGTAGGAGTTCGTGGTCGGGGCGGCGAAGGCCAACACTGACTTGGCGTGGGCCAGCAGGCCGCCGATGTACCAGCGGGCCATGTCGGAGATGCCGCCGTAGCCGGTCTCGGAGAAGAACAGGGGCTCCCCGCCCCGCCACAGGGACTGGTGGGTGTGCATGCCCGACCCGTTGTCCTGGAACAGCGGCTTGGGCATGAACGTGACCGAGAGGTTCCGAGCCCACGCCACCGACTTGGTCACGTACTTGTAGAGCATCACCTTGTCGGCCATGCGCAGCAGGGTGTCGAACCGCATGTCGATCTCGGCCTGCCCGGCGGTGCCCACCTCGTGGTGCTGGATCTCGATCTCGATCCCCACCTTCTCCATCATCAGGATCATCTCGGACCGCAGATCCTGGAAGTGGTCCATGGGGGGGACGGGGAAGTACCCCTCCTTGTAGCGGGGCTTGAACCCGAGGTTCGGGTTCTCGTCCTTGCCCGAGTTCCAGATCCCCTCGATGGAGTCCACCGCGTACCCGGACGAGTGCTGGTCCTGGTGGAAGCGGACGTCGTTGAAGATGTAGAACTCGGCCTCCGGGCCGAAGTAGGCGGTGTCGGCCAGGCCGGTGGAGGTGAGGTAGTCCTCGGCCTTCTTGGCCACGTAGCGCGGGTCCCGGGAGTAGGACTCGCCGGTCAGCGGATCCTTGACGAAGCAGTTGAGGTTGAGCGTCTTGTGCTCGCGGAACGGGTCGATGACCGCGGTGTTGGGATCGGGGACCAGGATCATGTCCGACTCCTGGATCTCCTGGAACCCCCGGATCGACGAGCCGTCGAACCCGTACCCGTCCTCGAACCCCTCCTCGGTCAGCTCGTGGGCCGGGGCCGAGAAGTGCTGCATGAGCCCGGGGAGGTCGCAGAACCGGAAGTCGACGATCTCGACCCCCTCGTCCTGGGCCAGCCGGACCACGTCCGCCGGGCTGCGCTCGTCCACGTCGCCTCCTCCTCGGTCGGGCCGGTGGTTACCCGGCCGTTGCACGTTGATGAACTACGTGTGAACCCGGCCGAACTGCCCCAGGCGCCTGCCAAGATAATCGAATGGAACGCCAGCAGGACTATGTGCTCAGGTCGGTCGAGGAGCGGGGGATCCGCTTCATCCGCCTTTGGTTCACCGACGTCCTCGGCCAGCTCAAGTCGATCGCGATCGTCCCCGGGGAGCTGGAGAACGCGTTCACCGAGGGCATGACGTTCGACGGGTCGTCGATCGACGGGTTCAGCCGGGTCCAGGAGGCCGACATGCTCCTGCACCCGGACCCCAACACCTTCGAGCTCCTCCCCTGGCGGGGCGACGACGCCCCCGTGGCCCGCATGTTCTGCGACGTGAGCACGCTCGACGGGTCGCCCTTCGCCGGGGACCCCCGCCACGTCCTGCGCCGCCAGCTCGACATCGCCCGGGAGAAGGGCTTCTCGTTCTACGTCGGCCCGGACATGGAGTTCTTCTACTTCGCCCAGGGCGAGGGCGGGCGGCCGACCAACACCCCGCTGGACACCGGCGGGTACTTCGACCTGACCACGGTCGACGTGGCCACCGACCTGCGGCGGCGCACGATCCTGGCGCTGGAGTCCATCGGCATCCCCGTGCGCTACAGCCACCACGAGGACAGCCCCAGCCAGCACGAGATCGACCTGCGCTACACCGACGCCCTGACCATGGCCGACAACATCATGACCTTCAAGCTGGTGGTGAAGGAGATCGCCCTGGAGCGGGGGGTGCACGCCAGCTTCATGCCCAAGCCCATGGCCGGGGTGCAGGGCTCGGGCATGCACATCCACCTGTCGCTGTTCGAGGGCGACGTCAACGCCTTCCACGACCCGGGCGACGACGCCCACCTGTCGAAGGTGGCCAAGGGATTCCTGGCCGGGCTGCTCCACCACGCCCGGGAGCTCACCGCGGTCACCAACCAGTGGGTGAACTCGTACAAGCGCCTGGTGGTCGGCTTCGAGGCCCCGGCGTACGTGGCCTGGGCCCGGAACAACAGCTCGGCCCTGGCCCGGGTGCCCGGCTCGAAGCGGAACAAGCCGGCCTCGACCCGGATCGAGTTCCGCTCGCCGGATCCCGCCTGCAACCCCTACCTGGCCTTCGCGGTGATCCTGGCCGCCGGCCTGAAGGGGATCGAGGACTCCTACGAGCTGGCGCCGGAGCTGACGGCCAACCTGTACGAGATGACGGCCGAGGAGCGCCTGGCCGAGGGGGTCGAGGCCCTGCCCGGCTCGCTGTCCGAGGCCATCGCCTGCATGGAGCAGTCCGAGCTGCTGCCCGAGGCCCTGGGCGAGCACGTCTTCGAGTGGTTCATCCGCAACAAGCGGGCGGAGTGGGACGCGTACCGCACGCAGGTCACCCCCTTCGAGCTCGACCGGTACCTGAACCTCTAGGCGACATGGAACCCCTCCTCGTCTTTCCCGACCCGCCGCCACCGGACCTCGCCGCCGCCCTCACCGAGGCCGGCTACCCGTTCCGCCCGGCCACCACGTCCGACGAAGCCACCCGCATCGAGCCCGAGGACGGCTGGGCCGGCGCCCTGGTCTGCTTCGACGACGACCCCGAGGGGGCGGCGGCCATGTGCCGCCACCTGCGCAAGCGGGACATCCCCCTCGAGCCCCTCATGCTCCTGGTCAAGCGGGCCCACCTCTCGGCCCTGGAGCCGCGCGAAGACCTGTTCGACGACTTCTGCCTGCTCCCCCTGCAGCCCGGCGAGCTGGAGGCCCGGCTCAAGCACCTGTTCTGGCGCACCGGCCGGGGCACCCGACCCGAGCTGATCGAGTACGGCCCGCTGGTCCTCAACCTGGAGACCTACCAGGCGGCCATCGACGGCCGCTCGCTGGACCTGACCTACATGGAGTACGAGCTGCTCCGGTTCCTCGCCACCCATCCCGGCAAGGTCTTCACCCGCGAGATGCTGCTGTCGCGGGTGTGGGGCTACGAGTACTACGGGGGGGCCCGGACGGTCGACGTCCACATCCGGCGGTTGCGGGCCAAGCTGAGCGAGGAGCACGCCGCGCTGATCCAGACCGTCCGCTCGGTGGGCTACCGGTTCGGGCAGTCTCGCTGGGGTTTGTAGGCTCGTTGGGGTTTGTAGGCCGGCTGGGGTCTCGATCGCCACTGGAGACTGGTACCGCCGTCCGGACGAGACTCCGAGGCTCCTCCGGACGGCACCGCCAGTCGGTCGACGCGTCGAATGCCCGTCCGTCGTGGCTGCTTCCCGAAGAGGCGGCTCCGGCACTCGGCGCGATGACCGTTACTCGATCACGCCGGTCAGCAGACCACGGACCGGGGGACCGCGGCATGAGTAGGGGGTACTCATATCCGCGCGCCTCGAGGCCCCCGCCGGGCGGGCATGGGAGAATCCTGGGCGGATGATCGGGCCCTGGCCGCTCGTAGGCCGCAGTCACGAACTCGAGTTCTTCGGAGACGTCCTGGCCGGGGGTGAGCGTAGCGCGGTCGTGCTCACCGGTCGGGCCGGGGTGGGCAAGACCCGGCTGGCCCTGGAGTGCCTGGCCATCGCTGAGACCCGGGGAATGGCCACCGCCTTCGTCAGGGCCACCGCCGCCGCCCGCTCGCTCCCGCTCGGCGCGCTGGCGCCCGTCCTGCCGTCGGTCGAAGGGCCGGGGTTGGAGCCGACGGACATGCTGCGCCGGGCCATGGACGCGGTCGTCGCCCTCGGTCGTGGCCGGCCGCTGCTGCTCGTGGTCGACGACGCCCACCTCCTCGACGATGCCTCCGCCGCCCTCGTCCACTACATGGCCGCGTCACGCTCGGCGTTCGTCGTGGCCACCGTTCGCGCTGACAGCCGACCGCCGGAGGCGGTGGTTGCCCTGTGGAAGGACGAGCTGGCCGAACGGGTGGAGGTGCCGCCCCTCGATCCTGCCGGCATCGAGGCCGTCCTGGTCGGCGCCCTGGGCGGCCCAGTGAGCGCCGCCACCCTCCACCAGCTGAGCGAGCGCAGCGCCGGCAACGCCCTCTACCTGCGGGAGCTGGTCCGGGCGGGCCTCGAGTCGGGTGGCCTTCGGGGCGACGACGGCATTTGGCGGCTGTCCGGGCCGCCGCCGGTGTCGAGCCGGCTGGCCGAGCTGGTCGAGTCGCGGCTCGGCATGGTCGACGATCGTCAGCGCCTCGTGCTCGAGGCCTTGGCCTTCGGGGAGCGACTGGGCGTGCGCTGCCTGCTCACGGTCGCCGACGAGAAGCAACTCGATGACCTGGAGGAGCGGGGCCTCATCGTGACCGCCTATGACGGGCGGCGGCTGGAGGCGACGCTCGGCCATCCGCTCTACGGCGACGTCATCCGGGCCCGCATCCCGGCGCGCCGGGCCGAGGCCGTGCTCAAGAGCCTGGCCAACCGGGTGCAGGCCGTCGGGGCCCGGCGCCGGGAGGACGCCCTGCGGTTCGCCACCTGGCGGCTGGAGGTGGGTGGGGACATGCCGCCCGAGCTCATGATCGCCGCCGCCCGCACCGCCCGCAGCCGCTGGGACCTCGCCCTCGCCGAGCGCCTGGCCCACGCCGCGGTCGACGCCGGCGGGGGGTTCGACGCCGCCCTCCTGGGCGCCGAGGTCGCCCTCCTCCAGGGTCGGGGTGAGGAGGTGGAGGCGCAGCTCGCCGCCCTCATGACCACGGCCGCCGACGACCGCCAGCGGGTCCAGGTCGTCAGCGCCCGGGTCGACAACTTCATCCGAGCCCTCGGGCGCACGGAGGACGCGCTGCGGGTGGCCGAGGAAGCAGAGGCCCTGGTGACCGATCCGGCCGTCTGCGACGAGCTGGCGGGCAAGCGGGCCTACGCCCTGCATATGGGCGGTCGCCGGGGCGAGGCGCTGGAGGTGCTCGAACCGGTACTGGCCCGCGGCGGCGGGCCCGAGCTGGCCATGGCTTGGTACACCGGGGGGGCGTGCCTGGCCCGCAGCGGGCGCTTCGCCGAGGCCGTCCGGGTCAGCAGGAAGTGCCTACCGGCCGACGACCCCACGACGGGGCCGCTCCCGTACCGCCCGAGCCTCCACGACATCGTTCGGGCGACCGCGCTGGCGGGGGCCGGCGAGCTCGAAGAGGCCGAGGCCCTGGCCGCCGCCGACTTCGCCCAGGCCGTGACCGGAGGGTCCGTCACGGTGCAGGCCGTCGCGGCCATCGTCGTGGCCCGGGTCCAGCTCGCCCGGGGGGACGTCGCCGCCGCCGCCGCCCATGCCCGCGAGGCCCGCGACCTGTTCCGCCAGCGCCCGTTCCGGACCCTGGTCCACACCGCGCTCATCTACCTGGCCATGGCCGAGGCGCTGGGAGGGTCGGCGGACGGGGCCCGAGCCGCGCTGGACGAGCTGGACCGCATGGGGATGCCCACCGGCGACATCAACGCCATCGAGCTGCGGCGGGCCCGGGCGTGGGCCGAGCTGGCCGCCGGCAACCGGGCCGCCGCCCACACCCACCTGCAGGAAGCAGCGGCGCTGGCCCGCTACCGGGGCGACGTGGTGTGGGAGAGCGACGTGGTCCACGACCTCGCCCGCCTGGGTTGGGCGCCGGAAGCCGTCGATCGGCTGCAGGAGCTGGCGGGGATCATCGAGGGGGACATGGCGCCCGCGCGGGCCGCCCACGCCGCCGCCCTGGTCAGCGGAGACCCGGCGGCGCTGGCCGACGTTTCCGCCGCCTTCGAGGCCATGGGCGCCCGGCTGCTGGCCGCGGAAGCGGCGGCGTCGGCGGCCGTCGCCCTGCGGCGCAAGGGCGACCTGCGGCGGGCGGCCGCCGCCGAGCAGCGGGCCGCAACCCTGGCCCGCGCCTGCCACGGTGCGATCACGCCCGCGCTGCGGGCCATCGAGACCCAGGCCGTGCTGAGCAGCCGGGAGATCGAGGTGGCCGCCCTGGCCGCCGCCGGGCAGCCCAACCGGGAGATCGCCGGCCGGCTGTCGGTCTCTGTGCGGACGGTGGAGAACCACCTCCAGCGGGTCTACGAGAAGCTGGGCGTGGCCCGGCGGGCCGACCTGGGCCAGGCCCTCGGGCCGGTCTGAGCCCGGACCGGCTGAGTACCGGGTACTCATGACGGCGGCGGCGGCGTCTGGTGTGCTGGTGAGCGGGCTGGACGGGCCGCGGCACGGTGAGGACGGAAAACATGGCAGACGACGGGGCCGAGCAGGCAGGCCGCCTCCAGCGCTCGGCCGCGGCGTTGCACAGCCTCCGGCGGTGGGCCGAGGCCGAGGCCCTGGCCGGGCGGGCGTCCGCCCTTCTCGACGCCCAGCCGGACGGGCCCGCCCTCGGGCGCACCCTGCAGGCCCTCGCCGGGACGATGGACGACCTCGGCGACCACGTGTGGGCCGAGCGCCTCTACCGGAGGGCGGGGACGATCCTGGCCGGCGTGGCCGCCGGCGGGCCCGACGACGCCCTGCGCATCCGCTGTGCGCGGGGCCTGGCCGCCAACCTTCGCCTCCAGCACCGCACCGAGGAGGCCAACGTCGTCCTCGTCGCCGCCCTGGCCCTGGCTGAGCAGCTCCTCGGCCCGACCGACGTCGACACCCTGGCCACGATGACCGCCCTCGGCCTGCTGTGCGAGGGGCTCGGCCGGCCCGGCGAGGCCGAGGAGCTGTACCGCCACGCCCTGGCCCGGGCGGAAGCGGCCACCGCGCCGGACCCCGACGAGCTGGCCGGCATCGCCGCCGCCCTGTCCCGGCTCCTCGAGCGCCGCCACCTCCCCGCTCCCACGGGGTAGTCCGGGACAGTCGGGCCGGCTATGGGGTCGGGATGTCCACGGCCTCCAGGGCGACCAGCGCGTCATCGGACACGTCCGTCAGCTCCACCACCCGGCTGGCCTGGGCCGCCACCGCGGCCTCGAACACGTTGCGGACCAGCCGGGCGTTGCCGAAGCCCCGGTCCCGCGGCCGGGCGGCCACGTAGGCCCGGACCGCCAGGCGGGCCTCTTCTGTCGGGGTGTAGTGGCTCTTCTTCGCCATCCCGTCGAAGATCTGCAGCAGCTCGTCGTCCGAGTAGTCGTCGAAGAAGATGGTCTTCGGGAAGCGGGAGCGCAGGCCCGGGTTGGCGTCCAGGAACTCGGCCATCTCCTCCGGGTAGCCGGCCACGATGAGCACCACCTCGTCGCGATGGTCCTCCATGAGCTTGACGATGGCGTCGACCGCCTCGTGGCCGAAGTCCCCGTCGCGGCCCCGGACCAGGGCGTACGCCTCGTCGATCAGCAGCACCCCGCCGAGGGCCGACGCGAAGACGTCACGCACCTTGATGGCCGTCTGGCCGACGTAGCCGGCCACCAACCCGGACCGGTCGCTCTCGACCAGCTGGCCCTTGGTGACCACGCCCAGGGTGCGGTAGATCTCGGCCAACAACCGGGCGACGGTGGTCTTGCCCGTCCCCGGGTTACCGGTGAAGACCAGGTGGCGGCTGCGCTCGACCACGGGCAGGCCCCGCTCCGTGCGCAGCCGCTCCACCCGCAGCAGGTTGGTCGCCAGCTTGACCTCGGCCTTCACCGCGGCCAGGCCCACCAGGCCGTCGAGCTCGGCCAGCAGCTCCTCGATGGGCCGGGGCGGCTTCGCCGGCTCGGCCGCCTCGACCGGGGGAGCGGCGGTCGTCGGCGCACCGGCTGTGGCGGGGCGGGGTTCGATCCGGGGCCCGCCGGGCCGGGTCAGGCCGGCGTCGTCCATGGCCCGGAGCAGGGTGGCCCGGAAGCGTTCGACGGCCATGAGCTCGGCCGACGTGGGCACGTCGTCGAGGGCGAACACGGCGTGGGCGATGTCGACCGCGGCCAGGTAGTACCGCCAGGCGTGGCCCGTGCCGGCCCGCAGGTCGGCCTGGACCAGGACGTCGAACAGGGGCGACGGCCGGTCCAGGAACGTGCGGCGCCCGGCGAGGAGGCCGGCGGCCCGCAGCGCGGCGGGGGAACCGGCCCGGGCCACGGTGTCGAACCGGGCGGCGAAGACGGCGACGAAGGCGGCCAGCTCCTCGTCGGTGTGGCGACCGTCGGCGTCGATGAAGGCGGCGGCCAGGTTGAACGCCTCCAGGGCGACGTCGCCCGGTGCTTTGCCGGGGTCGGCGAGGGGCAGGTCGGCGACCAGCGTCACCAGCACGGGCGCGAAGTCGGACACGAAGGTCTCGACCGGCCGGCGCAGCGGGTTGTCCACCGGGAGAGTGTGGCCGGTCGGCGACGGGTCGGCCGCCGGCTAGGTGCGGAGATCATCCATTGCGGGGCCGGGACCGAGATGTCAGGTTGGCGGATGATGGCGGAGCTCCCCGACCTGCGCTCCCAGCGGCTGCCCGAGCGGCCAGCCGAGCAACGCCAGCTCTTCGACCGCCCCCACGCCTACGGCGCGGCCCAGGAGCTGGAGCGGATCAAGCAGGGGTTCGTCCCCCCGCCGAGGACGCCGCGCATCCGCACCCGCGGCCGCCGGGAACGCACCGGCCTGCGGGCGTCGATCCGCCGCCGGTGGGCCGAGAGCAACGTCCGCCCCGTCGACCTGTGGCACCGGGTGCAGTGCCGCCGGGGTCGCCACGAGTTCCGGGGCGGTGAGCAGATCCAGCTCGGCAGCCGCTTCTCCTACATCGAACGTCGCTGCATCTGGTGCGACGCGGCGCCGCCGTCGCCCTATTAGGACAGGACCCGCTTGCGGAAGCCGGTGGTACCCAGCCAGCCGAGGGCGACGGTGAACCCGATCAGGCCGGCGAAGATGGCCAGCACGGGCATGTGGGGGAACTGCGGGGCCAGGGCGGCGCGGAAGGCCTCGCTCATGTACACGAGCGGGTTGACCAGCACGGCCCACTTGAGCCACGGGATGGGCGTGAGCCGGGCCCACGGGTAGTACGACGCCCCCAGGAAGGTGATGGGGATGACGATGATGCTGAACACCAGCGGGACCTGCCGGGGGTCGGCGCGGGTGCCGATGGCCAGGCCCAGGGCGGCGCCGAGCAGCGCGGCCAGCGGCGTGACCAGGATCAGCAGCAGCCACCGGACCTGGAGGTGGACGGCGGTGGCGGGGATGAAGACGGCCAGCGGGAACACGACGAGGGCGGCCAGCATCCCCTGGAGGGCGCCGGACACCACCTTCTCGGCGGCGACGCCCCACACCGGCAGGGGGGCCATCACCCGGTCCTCGATCTCGCGGGTGTAGCCGATCTCCTGGACGAGGGGCAGGGCCACGGCCTGGATGCCCTGGAAGATGCAGGCGATGGCGACCACCCCCGGCACCAGCAGGCTGGAGAAGGCGTCCTGGCCGCCCCCGGCGGTTCCGCCCACGGCCTGGCCGATCTTGGGGAACACGTAGGTGAACACGAAGACGAACAGCAACGGCTGCATGACCGTCCGCAGCACGAACGTGAAGACGTTCTTGCGCAGCACGGCGAGGTCCCGCAGCAGGAGGGCGGCGAAGGCCGTGTTCATTCCCGCAAGTCCTTCCCGGTGAGGCTGATGAAGACGGTCTCCAGCGTGGGCTCGGTGACCGACAGGTCGGTCAGGGTGAAACCGCCCCGTTCGGCGTGGTCGACGATGCGGGGCAGGACCCCCTTGATGCCCCGG
>DATJHJ010000135.1:0-11484 GCA_035494015.1 Acidimicrobiales bacterium | reverse complement strand
CCCGCGCCCCGGGGGACGGCGCACGGCGGGCTGGTCGGGTGGGTGACCACCACCGATCACAAGAAGATCGGCATCCTCTACATGGTCACCGCCTTCGCCTTCTTCCTCTTCGGCGGCGTGCTGGCCCTGCTGATCCGGGCCGAGCTGGCCCAGCCCGGCAAGCAGCTGGTGGGCGAGTCGGTCTACAACCAGCTCTTCACCATGCACGGCAGCGTGATGATGTTCCTGTTCGCGGTGCCCATGGGCTTCGGGTTCGCCAACTACCTGGTCCCGCTGCAGATCGGCGCCCCGGACATGGCCTTCCCCCGGCTCAACGCCCTCTCCTACTGGCTGTACCTGGGCGGCGGCCTGACCATGGTGTCGGGGTTCCTCAGCGCCCGCGGGGCGGCCAACTTCGGCTGGACCGCCTACGCCCCCCTGTCCGACGCCATCCACTCCCCCGGGACGGGCTCGGACCTGTGGATCATGGGCGTCCTGGTCACCGGTGTGGCCACCGTGCTGACCGGGGTCAACCTCATCACCACCGTCGTCTGCCTGCGGGCGCCGGGCATGACCATGTTCCGGATGCCCATCTTCACCTGGAACATCTTCATCGTGTCGGCCATGGTGATCCTCGCCTTCCCGGTGCTGACCGCCGGCCTGGCCCTGCTTTATGCCGACCGCCATCTGGGCGCCCACTTCTTCGATACCCGCGGGGGTGGCGAGCCCATCCTCTGGCAGCACCTGTTCTGGTTCTTCGGCCATCCCGAGGTGTACATCGTCGCCCTGCCGTTCTTCGGCGTGGTGACCGAGGTGATCCCGGTGTTCTCCCGCAAGCCCTTGTTCGGCTACAAGGGCTTCGTCCTGGCCACCCTCGGCATCGCCTCTCTGTCCACCGCGGTGTGGGCCCACCACATGTTCGCCACCGGGGCCATCAACACCCCGTTCTTCTCGGCCATGACGTTCCTCATCGCCGTGCCCACCGGGGTCAAGATGTTCAACTGGATCGCCACCATGTGGCGGGGCCACATCACCTTCGAATCCCCCATGCTCTTCGCCGTCGGGTTCCTGCTGGTCTTCCTGATCGGCGGCCTGACCGGGCCGATCCTGGCCTCCCCGCCCGTCGACTTCCACCTGACCGACACCTACTTCGTGGTCGCCCACATGCACTACGTACTGTTCGGTTCCGCCGCCTTCGGCTTCTTCTCCGGCATGTACTTCTGGTACCCCAAGGTCACCGGCCGCCGCCTCAGCGAGCCCTTGGCCAAGGTCCACTTCTGGCTCATGTTCGTCGGCTTCAACCTGACGTTCTGGCCCCAGCACCCGCTCGGCCTGCGGGGGATGCCCCGGCGGATCGCCGACTACCCGGCGGACGCCGGTTGGACCTTCCTCAACCTCTTGTCGAGCGTTGGGGCCGGCATCCTGGCCGTGGGCATGCTCGTCCTGTTGTGGAACCTTTGGGTCACCCCCCGGCGGGGGGTGGCGGCGGGCGACGACCCGTGGGGCGGCTACTCGCTGGAGTGGGCCACCACCTCGCCGCCGCCCGAGCACAACTTCCACCAGCTCCCCCGCATCCGGTCCGAGCGACCGGTGTTCGACGCCCGCCAGCGGGCGGAGCCCGACGCCCGCCAGGAGGTCGGGGGGTGAAGGTCGAGTGGCGGTTGTTCGCCGGTGCCGCCGGGTTCTTCACCGCCACCGCCGCCATCTACTGGTTCGTCACCTACGAGGACGCGGGCACGACGATGCTGGCCGCCTCGGTCCCCGCCTTCGCCCTGGTCGCGGCCTGGCTGTGGTTCCAGCACCGCAACGTCGGCGCCCGCCCCGAGGACCGCGCCGACGCCAATCCGGCCGACGGGGCCGGCGACGTGGGCTACTTCCCGTCCTCCAGCGCCTGGCCCTTCGTCCTGGCCGCCGGGGCCGTCGTCCTGGCCAACGGGCTGGTCTTCGGCCCTCCCATCGCCGTGGTCGGGGCCCTGCTCATGCTGGCCGGCGTCTTCGGCTTCACTCGCGAGGCCGATACAAAGGCCTGACCTGCGGTCAGGCCTTGCTGGAACTGCGACGCCCCGCCCTGCGGGCGGGCGTTCTTCGCCGTACCGGCGACGGTTTGGCACATCCGGCGCGCCTGGGCGCGCCGGATCTGCCAAACCGGGCCGGGGGCGGCCACCGAACGGTCAGTCGGGCGTGGGCGGGAGCGGGGGGCGGCGGTAGAGGTCGTGGGTGGCCAGGTCGGAGCGGATGGAGCCGACCACGGTGGTGGGATCGTCGACCTGCTCGTAGCCGCCCTCGGGCGTGCGGACGACGCGGGAGCCGACGGAGCCGCCGAAGGGGTGGACCTGGTCGCGGCCCAGCTCGCGGCAGGCGTTGCGGGTCACGACGAACACGGCCAGGGGGACGGCGAAGATGAGGACCCGGAACAGGTTGGTGATCGACTCCGGGGCGACCTTGAACACCGACGACAGGACGTCGTTGCCGCCGGCCAGGAACAAGATGGCGTAGAAGGACAGGGTCGCCGCCCCCAGCCCCGTCCGCACCGGGGCGTCCCGGGGGCGGTCGAGGAGGTTGTGCGGATCTCGGTCCTTGGTGAACCGGCGTTCCAGGAACGGCCAGGCGTAGAGGATCCCGAAGGTCAGCCCGGGCAGGACGGCGCCGGGGAAGAACGGGTTGGCGACGGTGTGGCCGAAGGCGCGGATCTCCCAGCCGGGCATGACCCGCAGCGCCCCGTCCAGCCAGCCGACGTACCAGTCGGGCTGGGAGCCGGCGGTGGCCGCCGCGGCCTGGGCCGGGTTGTACGGGCCGTACAGCCAGACCGGGTTGATCTGGGCCAGCCCGCCGAGGGCGGCCAGCACGCCGCTGACGATGAAGAACAGCCCCACCGACTTGGCCGCGTAGGACGGCCACAGGCGCGACCCTTCGATGTTCTGCTCGGTCCGGCCGGGGCCGCGGAACTGGGTGTGCTTCTGCCGCCACAGGATGGCCAGGTGGACGCCGAGCAGGCCGGCGATGGCGGCGGGCAGCAGCAGGACGTGGAGGACGAAGAAGCGGGTGATGAACTCGGTGTTGGGGAACTCGCCGCCGAAGAACAGGAAGGCCAGCCACTCCCCCGCCACCGGGATGGACAGGGCGATCGAGTACCCGACCCGCACCCCGGTGCCCGACAGCAGGTCGTCGAGCAGCGAGTAGCCGAAGAAGCCGTTCATGATGGCCAGCACCAGCAGGGTCACGCCGACGATCCAGTTGACCTCCCGGGGCCGGCGGAAGGCGCCGGTGAAGAAGACCCGGCACACGTGCACGATCAGCGAGGCCAAGAAGACCAGGGCGGCCCAGTGGTGCATCTGGCGCATGACCAGGCCGGCCCGCACCTTGAAGGTGATGTCCAGGGTGGACTTGTAGGCCGCCGACATGGTCGTCCCCTGCAGGGCCTTGTACGCCCCGTGGTACACCACCTGGTCCGAGGCGGGGACGAAGAAGAACGTCAGGTACACGCCCGTCACGATCAGGATGACGAAGCAGTACATGGCGATCTCGCCGATCATGAACGACCAGTGGTCGGGGAAGATCTTGTCCAGGGCGGTGCGGGCGAAGTGCGACCCGCCGAGGCGCTCGTCGATCCAGCGGAACAGCCGGCGGGTCACTGACGGCTCCGCTAGTCCCGGTTCCAGAAGCCGGGCCCGACCGGTTCGTCGAAGTCGTCCTGGGCGATCAGGTAGCCCTGGTTGTCGACGGCCAGCGGGAGCTGGGGCAGCGAGCGGGTGGCGGGGCCGAAGCGGGGGCGGGCGCCGTCGAGGACGTCGAAGGTCGACTGGTGGCACGGGCACAGCAGCTCGTGGGTGTCGGCCTGGTACAGGCCCACGGGGCAGCCCACGTGGGGGCAGATCTTGGAGTAGGCGATGTAGCCCTGCGGGGCCCAGTCCTGCCGGCCGGGGCGGGGCTTGTTCTGGTCGGCCCCGAGCCGGATGAGGACGGTGGCCGAGTCGCCGGCGTTGACCGCGTTCTCGGGGAACACGGTGAGCGTGCCCCCGACCTGCAGGGTCTCCACCCGGATCAGCCGCCCGTTCACGTCGACCAGCCGCGAGCCCCGCCGCCACGCGGTGCGCAGCAGGGACTTGCCCGGGGCCGGGCCCAGCGAGCGGACGGGGAACACGGCGGACAGGGCCAAGGCCCCGCCCGCGGCCCAGAACAGCTTGAGCACGCCCCGGCGGCCGGGCTCGGCCGGCGGGTGCTCGATGCGCTCCTCCACCGCGGCGGCGTCCTCGTCGTGGGCCAGGCTGCCGCGGTCGCCCACCACCGTGCCCTCGCTGGTCAGGCTGCGGGCCCACAGGATGAGGGCGATCCCGATCCCGCCCAGGGCCACCCCCAGCAGCGCCCCCTCGGCCTGGGGCTGGCCCCCGGCGATGTACACCCCGGCCAGGCCCAGGGCGGCCAGGGTGCTGACGATCAGCAGGGCGCCGATCCGCCGCTCCCCCAACATGCCTTCTTGGCGCGTGCTCAATCGACCGAACCCGTCGGCGCGCCGATTGTCATTCTGGTCGTTGCGCGCCTCCGCTTCGCTTCGGTGCTCACTCCTTTGTCCCGATCCAGCGCACGGCGACCAGCATGGCCCCCAGGCCGACCACCCAGGCGACGAAGCCCTCGGGGATGGGGCCCAGGTGGCCCAGGCCGAGGCCGCCCCGGTCGTCGGGGTGGTGCAGGTAGCCGACATAGCGCACGATCGAGGCCAGCTGGTGGTCGTCGAGGGTGTCGGGCCCGAACACCGGCATGGCCCCCGGCCCGATGCGCACCGCCTCCGCCACCTGCAGGGGCGTGGCCCGGTTGAGCGGCGGGGCGTAGACGGCGTGGCCCAGGGCGCCGCCGGCGGCGGCCGAGCTGTGGCACGGGGCGCAGTTGTTGGCGTAGAGGCGCAGGCCCTCGGCCAGGTCGCCGGTGGCCGGGTCGATCTTGGGGATGGCCGGCCCGGGGGCGAGCGACGCCACGTAGGCCACCAGCTGGCGGATCTGGGTGGCCGAGTAGTCGACCCGCTTGCGCTCGGCCTGGGTTCGGGGCCGGTCCAGGGGCATGCGCCCGGTGGACAGGTAGAAGTCGACCGAGGCCGCCCCCACCCCGATCAGCGACGGCCCCCGGTCCGTGACCCCGGCGCCGTCGCCCCCGTGGCAGGTGGTGCAGGCCACCAGGTACAGCTGGCGGCCGGCCTCGACGTCGGAGCTCGGCGCCGGCTGGCTCGCCGTGGCCGCCGCCGCGCCCCCGCCGGACGACAGCACGCCCACGGCCAGGGAACCCACGGCCAGGGCGGCCGCCACCGCCGCGGCGCGAGCCCTCACTTGAGCAGGAACAGCGTGGCCCACAGGCCCACCCACACCACGTCGACGAAGTGCCAGTAGTAGCTGACCATCTCCACCGCCGGGGTCTCCGCGGCCCCGAACCGGCCGCTGCCGGCCCGGCCCAGCAGCAGGACCATGCCCACCATGCCGCCGATCACGTGGAGCCCGTGGAAGCCGGTCATCACGTAAAAGCACGAGCCGAAGGCGTGGGACGAGATGGAGAAGTCGAGCGACGACCACTCGTGGGCCTGGTTGGCCACGAAGGCGCCGGCCAGGACCAGGGTGGCCCCGATCCACGCCCGGAAGGCGCCCAGCCGACCGGCGGCGATCGACCGGACGGCCAGCTGCATGGTGCCGCTCGAGGCGACCAGGGCCAGGGTGAAGGCCCCGCTCACGGCCACGTTGAGGTCGACGCCCTCCGGCGGCCACGGCCCCGTGGCCGCGGCCCGGAGGGTGAAGTAGGCGGCGAACAGGCCGCTGAAGAACATCAGCTCCGACGCCAGCCACACGACCGTGCCCACGGTCAGCAGCGGGGTGCGTTCGTGCGCCGGAGCCACGGCGGTGGTGTCCACCGCCGCCTGTTCTAGCGCGAAACCTCGATGCGCCCGGCCTCTCCCTCGGACTGGTGGTACTTGCAGTAGAAGAGGAAGAACCCGTCACGGGGGGCCTGGGCGACGGCCGGGAGCTTGACCTCGATGCGCTGGCCCGGCTGGACGTCCATGTCGATGGCGAAGTCGGGGATGGTGACGTTGTGGACGACCTTGTCCTTGTTCAGGACGGTGAACGACACCTCTTTGTTGAGCTCGATCGTGAGCTTCTTGGGGTCGTAGGTGTGCAGCCCGTCGACCTTGTCGACCACCACGTCGGCCGTCAGGTTCTTCCCGCCCAGCACGGTCGTCTTCGAGCTGCTGCCGCCGCAGCCGGTCAGGGTCACCAGCAGGACCAGGCCCAACAGCCCGGCCATCGTGACCCTCGCGCGCTTGCCCACCACAGTCGGCACGTCTCCCCCTTTTAGGTCAAGGAATGCGTCACTGTATGCGAAAGCTCTCCAGCCCTGCGGGACTGTCCTCGCGCACGTCGATCCCGGTCACCGTGGCCCGCGGCGGCCCGTGCCGGCACCAGGCCACCAGCCGGTCGACGGCCGGCTCGGGCCCCTCGAAATGGGCCTCCACCGCCCCGTCCGACCGGTTGCGGATCCACCCCCCCACGCCCGCGGCCCGGGCCTCCCGGGCGCAGGAGTCGCGGAAGAACACGCCCTGCACCCGCCCGTGGACGAGGACCCGCCGGGCCACCGGCTCAGCCGGCGTCGTCCTCTGGACGCCATCAGGCTTCGTCCTCTGGACGCCATCAGGCGTCGTCCTCTGGACGCCGTCAGGTGTCGTCGTTGCCGTCCCAGGTGGGGTCGAGCTGGGCGATGAACGTGCGGCAGCGGTCGGCCTCGTCGGTCTCCCCGATGGCCCCCGCCACCCGGGCCAGGCCGGCCAGGGAGCGCAGGAAGCCCCGGTTGGGGGCATGGGCCCAGCGCACGTAGCCCTGGCCCCGCCACCCCGACTGGCGCAGCTGGTCGAGCCCCCGGTGGTACCCCACCCGGTAGCAGGCATAGGCCTCGGCCATGCTGGTCTTGCCGCCGTCACCGGCGGGCCCTTCCTGGAGGGCGCCGAGGCGGGCCCAGGCGTCCAGGTAGCGGGGCCAGCGGGTGGCGACGGCGGCCACCGCCTTCCGGCGCGCCTCCTCGGGGGCGGCCAGGGCGGCGGCCAGGGCCTCCCGGGCCGCGGCCGGCTCGGGGTCCAGCCGGGTCTCGGGGAGGCCGGACGACAGGTTGACGGGGTTCTCAGGCACGGTGCCTCTCAGGCATTGGGTCTCCTCGCGGTGGTGGCCAGGGGCCACGGGAACGACGACAGGGCGTTCCACTGCTCGTCGTCGATGGACTGCCATACCCAGAACGAGGCGCCCGACGCCCCCGCCCGCCGGGCCACGTCCAGGAAGCGGACGGTCTCGGCCGCGCTCGGCGCCCCGGTGCGGCCGCCCTCGGGACCGGCGTCGTAGCCCTGGCCGATCACGTGGACGGGCTTGAGGGTGGCCAGCCGCTCGACGGCCTCCAGTGTGGCCGCCCCCGGCTCGGTGCAGCCCCAGTAGACCATGGGGGCGAAGGCGTCGACGTACGGGGCGATGGCGTGGTACGGGTACGTCCCCGTCCACAGCTTGTCGGTGGGCCGGTAGACGGTAGCCACCAGCATGGTGTCGGGGGCGGCGTTGCGGATCAGGCCCAGGTAGACGGTGATCCGCCGCTCGGTGAGCAGCACCCCCTCGGTCGACAGCTCGATGTCGGGGCTGAAGCCGTCGAGGCGGGAACCGTCGGGCGCCCGCCACGAGGTGGCGGCCGTGCTCCAGCGGGCGTCGGCCGCGGGGTCGAACAGGTAGGGGAACCCCCAGCCGATGACCGACAGGCCGGCCTTGTGGGCCTTGGGCACCAGGGCGGCCAGGACGTCGGCGGCGTAGAACCCGCTCTGGGAGTCGCCCACCCGCACCCACAGCTGGCGCAGGCCGGCGGCGGTGGCCCGGGCCACGATGGCGTCGGCGTCGCCCCCCTGGGACAGGCCGAACTTCCAGATCCACATGCCCTTCCCGGTCAGGGGGGCGACGTCGACCGAGACCGCGGGCGCCGGCTTGGCCTCGGGCAGGGCCTCCTCGGGCACCAGGTTCGGGGGCCGGTACGGGACCCCCCCGCCACCGGGCTTGGGCGGCGGCGGCGGGCAGCCGGGCAGGGGCAGGGCCGGGGCCGAGGTGGGGGCGACGGTGCTCGGGGGGGCGGCGGTGGTGGGCGGTGCCGTCGGGGCCGGCGCGGCCACGGTGGTCTGGGGCGGAGCCCCGGCCTCGCCCCGCACGCCGGTGGCCGCCGGCCCGGAGCTGGCCAGGGCGACCCCGCTGATGGCGGCGACGGCGAGGACCACGACCGCCAGGAGGGAGACCCCACGCCGCGAGCCGCCGGGCGCCGGCGGCGCTGGTGAACCGTGGTCTGCCAAGGAGTACCTGCTAGGTCAGGGCTCCGACGGGAACGGCCACGCCGGACCGGGCCAGGAACGCCTGCCGGCGGTCCACGCTCTGCTCCCACACGGCCAGATCGGCCAGGAAATGCGCCCGATCGCCATCTTCGTAGGCGTGCTCGAGCTCGTCAAACGCCGCGTCTTCGGCATCGAGCAGGGCCCGGTACCGGCTCAAGAAGTGCTCGTTGACCACCTCGTCGAGTGCCATGGCATACCTCCGGCCTAGAGGGACAGATCCTCACACTACCGCCGCGACCGGCTCACAGGATGATCACAACCTTGTGGCTGACTGTCATCGTGGTTGCGATGGACACCAGTCCCGCCGATCTCCGGAGCCGCATCGCCCACCTCTACCGCCGGGCCGGCTTCGGCGCCCGCCCCGACGAGCTCGACGCCGCGGTGGCCGCCGGCTACCAGGCCACCGTCGACCGGCTGTGCGACCTGGGCGCCGCCGACCCCGCCGCCGACGCCCTGCCCCCGCCCAAGGTCACGCCGTACACGGCGGCCGGCCCCGCCGATCAGGCCGCCCGGCAGACGGCCCGGCGGGAGACCGTCGCCCTGTCCCTGTGGTGGCTGGACCGGATGGTGGTGGCCCAGGTCCCCCTCCGGGAGAAGCTGGCCCTGATGTGGCACAGCCACTTCGCCACGTCGGTGCAGAAGGTCAAGGACCCGGGCCTGATGCTGGCCCAGAACCAGGCCCTGCGCACCCTCGGCGGGGGCAACTTCCTGGCCCTGGCCCGGGGCGTGGTCGAGGGGGCGGCCATGCTCGTCTACCTGGACGCCAACCAGAACCGCAAGGCCAGCCCCAACGAGAACCTGTCCCGCGAGCTGATGGAGCTGTTCACCCTCGGGATCGGGAACTACACGGAGGGCGACGTCAAGGAGGGGGCCCGGGGCTTGACCGGGCTCATGGTCAACCGCCAGAGCCTGGCCGTGAACGTCAACAAGGCCCAGCACGACGACGGGGCCAAGACCTACCTGGGCAAGACGGCGGCGTTCGCCCCCGACGACATCGTGGCCACCGCGGCGACCTCGCCGGCCAGCGCCACCTACGTGGCCGCCAAGGTGTGGGGCCACTTCGCCCGCCCGGCCGGCCCCGGGGACCCGGTGGTGGCCGAGCTGGCCGCCGGCTTCGCCAAGGACCCCGACATCGGCCGGCTGGTCAAGGCCGTGTTCCTCCACCCCGAGTTCGTCACCCCGGCCACCCGCACCGGGCTGGTCAAGCAGCCGATCGAGTACGTGGCCGGCGCCCTGCGGGCCGTGGGCCGCCGGGCGGGCACCGACGCCACCCTGGTGGCCCAGCTGACCGCCCTGGGCCAGGCCCCGTTCCAGCCCCCCGACGTGGGCGGCTGGCCCCAGAACACCTACTGGCTCAACACGTCGTTCAGCCTGGCCCGCCTGCGGTTCGCGTCGGCCCTGGCCGGCAAGGCCGACGTCTCGTCGTTGTCCTCGGCCGCGCCGGCGGACCGGCCGGCGGCCGCCGCCCGGCTCCTCTCGGTCGACGGCTGGGGGCCCTCGACCGCCGCGGCCCTGGCCGGGGCGGCCGGCGACCCGAGAGCCCTGCTGACCCTCGCCCTGGTCGCCCCCGAGTACGTCCTCGCCTAGGAGCCCCGATGTCCCTCAGCCGCCGCCAGTTCCTCCTCGGCGCCGCCGGTGCGGCGGCGGCCGGCACCGCCGGCGTGGTGCTGGCCAAGTCGCCCTGGGAGCCGGGCTCGCCTTCCCCGTCGCCAGCGGCCGGGGCCGGGGCCGCGGCCCAGCCCACGTCGCCCCCCGGGCCCGGGCCGGCGCCGGCACCGACCGGCAAGGGGGGCATCCTGGTGGTGGTCACCCTCTACGGGGGCAACGACGGGCTCAACACCCTCATCCCGTACCAGGCCGGCCAGTACCTGGGCGGGCGGCCGGACCTGGGCTACAAGCCGGACGAGGTCATCCCGCTCGACGACGGGTTGGCCCTGCACCAGAACCTCAAGGGGCTCAAGGGCATGTGGGACCAGGGCCGGCTGGCCGTGGTCCGCGGCGTGGGCTACCCCAACCCCAACCGCAGCCACTTCCGCTCCATGGACATCTGGCAGACGGCGTCGCCCGAGAACGGGGTGGTCACCGGGTGGCTGGGCCGCTGGCTCGACCGCACGGGCGACGATCCCCTGCGGGCCGTGTCCGTGGGCGACAGCCTGCCCCGGCTGCTGGCCGGCGAGCGGGTGGCGGGCTCGTCGGTGCCGGTGGGCTCGCTGACCCTGCCCGGGTCGGCCGCGGTGGCCAGCGGCTTCGCCGCCCTGTCCCGCCCCGTGGCCAGCGGCTCGGGCCTGGGCAACCGGGTGGCCCAGACCGGCGCCGACCTGCTGGCCGTCAACGGTCGCATCTCCGAGCTGCTGGCCACCCTGCCCCCGGCTGGTTCGGCGGGCACACCGACGGGGCCGGGCCTCGACGGGACCGACGAGGACACCTCCGCCGCCGGCGCCCTGGGCACCCAGCTCGACCTGGTGGCCAAGCTGATCAAGGCCGGATCCGACACCAAGGCCTACAGCGTCAGCCTGGGCGGGTTCGACACCCACGCCAACGAGAAGGACACCCACGCCCGCCTCATGGGCCAGCTCGACGCCGCGGTGACGGCCTTCTTCCGCCAGCTGGGCACCGACGGCCGGGCGGGCGACGTCGTGCTCATGACCTACTCCGAGTTCGGCCGCCGGGTGGCGGCCAACGCCTCGGGGGGCACCGACCACGGGACGGCCGGGCCGGTGTTCGTGGCCGGGCCCCACGTCAAGGGGGGCTTCTACGGCGACGAGCCGTCGCTGACCGACCTCGACCAGGGCGACCTGCGCTTCACCACCGACTTCCGCTCGATCTACGCGACCATGCTGGGCCAGGTCATCGGCGTCGACCCGACCGTCTCCCTGGCCAAGGGCTTCCCGCCCCTGCCGTTCGTGTAACCCGTTACGAAGCCCTCGTCCCCCCGGACGGCTCCCGCCGCCGGCCGGTGGGGACGAGGACGTCGACCTGTGGGCCTTTTAGGCCTCGGTGGGCCGGCGGGCGGCCACGACCATGAGCATGAAGCCCATGACCAGCACCAGGGCGCCCAGGGCGGTCAGCGCCAGGCTGGGGGCGCCGGTGAGGGCCAGGCGGGCCGTGGTCACCGCGGTGGCGGCGCC
>DATJHJ010000134.1:0-17813 GCA_035494015.1 Acidimicrobiales bacterium | reverse complement strand
TTGGCGGGTAACTGCAGCCAAAACGCCAGGGGAGCAGTGACCGAGCGGCGCTTCGACCCGGTCACCGGTGAATGGCGGATGTTCGCCGGGCAGCGGCAGGACCGGACGTTCCTGCCGTCCGACGAGCTGTGCCCGCTCTGTCCCACCCGGCCGGGCGGCCCGGCCACGGAGATCCCGCTGGCCGCCTTCGAGGTCGTCGCCTTCGAGAACCGGTTCCCGGCCCTCGTCCACCAACCGCCGGAGCCGGCGGTGGCCGGGTCCGCCCTGTACCCCGTCGCCCCCTCGTCGGGGGCCAACGAGGTGATCGTGTACTCCGACGACCACCACCTCGCACTGGCCGACATGGAGGTGGGCCGCATAGCCAAGATCGTCGAGGTCTGGGCCGACCGCTACGCCGAGCTGGGCGCCCGGGACGACGTGGCCTACGTCTTCATCTTCGAGAACCGGGGCGTGGCCGTCGGGGTCACCCTCCACCACCCCCACGGCCAGATCTACGCCTACCCCGAGATCCCGCCCCGGGCCAGGCGGGAGCTGGACGTCGCCCTGGCCCATATCGAACGCCACGGCACCTGCGTCTACTGCGACGTGGTCGCTCGCGAGCGGGCCGATGGCATCCGCATCGTGGCCCACGACCACAGCTTCGTGGCCTTCGTGCCCTTCGCGGCCCGGTTCCCGTACGAGATCCACGTCACGTCGGTCCGCCACGCGGCCAGCCTCCTCGACCTCACCGACCCCGAGCGCCTGAGCCTGGCCGAGGTCCTCCGCAAGGTCGTGCGGGGCTACGACCGGCTGTTCGGCTTCCCGCTCCCCTACGTCATGTCCATGCACCAGGCCCCGACCGACGACGGCGAGCACCAGCACGTCAGCCACTTCCACATCGAGTTCACCCCCCTGCACCGCACCGCGGAGAAGCTGAAGTACCTCGCCGGGTCGGAGCTGGGGGCCGGCGCCTTCGTCAACGACACCGCCCCGGAGGCGACCGCGACCCGCTTGCGGGAGGCCGTCGAGATGGCAGAACGAGCCACATGACCAACCTCGATCTGGCCGGCAAGGAGACGGGGGCGGGCGCCGGCCCGACCCGTCCGGGCGCGGAACTGTAAGTCCTGACCCGGCTGGGCCACACTCGGCCATGATCCCGATTGTCGACGACGCCCGGTTCGCCGCTCAGGGGGCCGCTCGGGCCCTGGCCTTTGCCGACCTGGCCTTGCGGCCCGAGCTGCTGGCCGCCCTCGACGAGCTGGGCTACGAGGAGCCCACCCCCATCCAGTGGGAGGCCATCCCGCCCCTGCTGGCCGGCCGGGACCTGCTGGGCCAGGCCGCCACCGGCACCGGCAAGACGGCGGCCTTCGCCCTGCCCCTCCTGCAGCGGCTGGCGCCAGGCTCGCGGGGGCGGCGGCCCGTGGCCCTGGTCCTGGTCCCCACCCGGGAGCTGGCCGTCCAGGTGTCCGAGGCGGTCCACCGCTACGGGCGGGGGCTGGGCGCCCGGGTCCTGCCCATCTACGGGGGCCAGCCCATCGGCCGCCAGCTCGGTGGGCTCGACCGGGGCGTGGACGTGGTCGTCGCCACCCCGGGCCGGGCGCTCGACCACCTGGCCCGGGGCAGCCTGGCCCTCGGCGACCTCGAGGTCGTGGTCCTGGACGAGGCGGACGAGATGCTCGACATGGGCTTCGCCGAGGACATCGAGGCCATCCTGGAGGCCACGCCGGCCACCCGCCAGACCGTCCTGTTCTCGGCCACGCTCCCACCGCGGATCGACGCCATCGCCCGCCGCCACCTGCGCGACCCCGTCCGCATCGCCATCGGGGCCCGGCCGGCCGGGGCCGCCGGCGAGGGGGCGCCGCTCGTGCGCCAGGTGGCCTACGTCGTCCCCCGGGCCTACAAGGCGGCCACCCTGGGCCGGGTGCTCGACGTGGAGGCCCCGGCCGCCGCCCTGGTCTTCTGCCGGACGCGGGACGAGGTCGACCAGAGCACCGAGACCCTCAACGGCCGGGGCTACCGGGCCGAGGCGCTGCACGGGGGCATGTCCCAGGACCAGCGGGACCGGGTGATGGGCCGGCTGCGGGCCGGCACCGCCGACCTGGTCGTGGCCACCGACGTGGCCGCCCGGGGCCTGGACATCGACCAGCTGACGCACGTGGTCAACTACGACGTCCCGTGCTCGCCGGACGCCTACGTCCATCGCATCGGCCGGGTGGGCCGGGCCGGGCGCGAGGGCGTCGCCGTGACCCTGGCCGAGCCCCGCGAGCACCGGATGCTCAAGACCATCGAGCGGGCCACCAAGCAGCGGATCACCGTCGAAAAGGTGCCGACCGTGGCCGACCTGCGGGCCCGGCGGCTCGAACTGACCCGCGCCGGCCTCCAGGAGTCCCTGCTGGAGGACGACCTCGAGCCGTTCCGGGTGGTGGTCGAGAGCCTGACCGACGAGTTCGACGTCATGGAGGTGGCCATGGCCGCGGTGAAGCTGGCCCACGAGGCCGGCGGGGCGGCGGCCGACGCCGAGGAGGACGAGATCCCGCAGGTGGCCCCCCGGGAGGACCGGCCCCGCCTGCCCGCCGCCGGCCGCGACCGGCCCGCCCGCCTGCCCGCCGCGGGCCGGACGCAGCTGTTCGTGGGCGCCGGCCGCTCGGCCGGGATCCGCCCGCAAGACCTGGTCGGGGCCATCACCGGCGAGACCCGCCTGGGCGGGCGGGACATCGGGGCCATCGAGATCGCCGACCGCTTCTCGCTGGTGGAGGTGCCCGAGGCCGCCGCCGACGAGGTGGTCCGCGCCCTGCGGGCCACCACCCTGAAGGGCCGCAAGGCCACGGTCCGCCGGGCCCGCTGAGCGACCCCCCCTTCGTTTCGGCTGCACCTACCCGCGCATACGGCGGGTAACTGCGGCCAGAACGAAGGGGCGGGCGTAGCCTGCCCCGCATGGCCAAGGGGGACAGCGGGCGCTGGCGGGTGGCGCCGGGAACGAAGGTCGACCTGGGCGAGATCGACACCCGGAGCACCGACGGGGCGCCGGGCGACAAGGCGGACACCCAGGAGGTGGTCGAGGGCCTGCACGAGGAGTTGGCCGGGCTGCAGGAGCGGCTGTACGCCGAGGGCGAGCGGTCGCTGCTCGTCGTCCTCCAGGCCATCGACGCCGGCGGCAAGGACGGGACGATCAAGCACGTCTTCCGGGGCCTGAACCCGGCCGGGTCGCGGGTGGTCTCGTTCAAGGTGCCCTCCGAGGAGGAGCGCAGCCACGACTTCCTGTGGCGGGCCCACGCCAAGGTGCCGGGCAAGGGCGAGGTGGTGGTGTTCAACCGGTCGCACTACGAGGACGTGCTGGTCGTGCGGGTGCACGACCTGGTCCCCGAGAAGGTGTGGCGGCCCCGCTACGAGTTCATCAACGACTTCGAAGCCAACCTGGCCGCCGCCGGCACCCGCATCGTCAAGCTCTACCTGCACATCTCCAAGGAGGAGCAGGCCGAGCGCTTCCGGGCCCGGCTCGACGACCCGTCCAAGCGCTGGAAGTTCCGCACCGGGGACCTGGAGGAGCGCAAGCGCTGGGACGATTACATCGCCGCCTTCGAGGAGGCCATCGGCCGGACCTCGACCGACCACGCGCCCTGGTACGTCATCCCCGCCGACCGCAAGTGGTACCGCAACTGGGCGATCAGCCGGATCCTGATCGAGACCCTGGAGGACATGGGCCCCCAGTACCCCCCAGCCGAGGATCTGAGCGGCGTCGAGGTCGTCTAAGCGGCGGCGGGCGCATGGCGGGCGGCGGGGCTGGGTAGTCGCGGCGGAGACGACGAGAGGAGCGGCCCGATGGCGCAGACGGTACGAGAGATCATGACCGAGAACCCGGTGACCCTGCCGAGGTCGGCCTCCATCAGCGAGGCGGCCAAGCGCATGCGCGACGACGACATCGGCGACGTGATCGTGATGGACGACGGCGACATGTGCGGCCTGGTCACCGACCGCGACATCGTCGTCCGCGCCGTGGCCGAAGGCGCCGACCCCCAGTTCACCAAGGTCGACGAGATCTGCACCCACGAGCTGGTGACCGTCGGCCCCGACGACTCGCTCCAGCAGACCGTCCAGCTCATGCGGGAGCGGGCCGTCCGCCGGGTCCCCGTGGTCGAGGGTGGCCGGCCGGTGGGCATCGTTTCCCTGGGCGACCTGGCCATCGAGCTCGACGAGCGCTCCGGCCTGGCCGACATCAGCGCCGCCGAGTCGAACAACTAGAGGTTACCGACGCCACCCTCGCCGAGGTCTTCGCGGCGCTGGACGACCTCGAATACCCCCCGGGCGAACGAGGACGTCGTCGCCGCGCCGAGGTGGGCTGGCCTCGGAGGAGGTCCTGCGCACTCCTCAGGGCCTGCCCCAAGGCGACTACGAGGGAGGATGGCACTGACTGGGAGGCCGACGCTCACCCGCGCCACCCCTACCCGGACCGGGCGCCAGCGGGCAACAAGGCGGCCGTGGCCACGCCGAGGTGCGAGCTCGAATGGGCCCTGCGTCGGAGGAAGGCTGAGCTCGGAGAAGATCGGCCGGCCCTCGGGGTTAGCGGCGAGACCGCCGGGAGCGATTCGGGCCCGACGACCCGGTGCGCACCTCAGGGCGATTACCAGCCTCCCCAGTGCTTGGCTCCGTTCGGCATTGTAGGCAGCCGACTGTTGAGATCGAGCTGGGCACCGGCCCGCTGGGGAGGCATCGGAGGCTCCCTGGGCGTTGCTGCCGGCCTCAGGGCACTGGCTGCAACCGGCAAGGTGTTGGACATTTGGTTTAGCCTCGAAGCACCGATTTCACGTTGAGCCGGGCGAGTAGAGCCTCTGCGAGGTCGAGCTGGCCATTGCCTCTCTGCCGCGGGTGGCGACCGCCGGTGACCCGACCAGGCGCTCCAGCTGGAGGCGAACGGCCACGGTGCCCAGCAGCAGCAGCCCGGCGTTGGCCACCAGGTTCGGTTCGTCGAAGCTCACCCGGATGCGGTCGATGGCATGCGATACTCGACTCACTGAAAGTGCCTCCTGCGCTGGCGGCTCCGACGACATCAAGCACCGTCATCGTCGCTGCTCAGGAGGCACTTTCCGCGGATACGCGGCCGCGTCAGCTCAGGTCAATCGGTGGATCGACGTTTAAAGGCCTATTTCGAGGGGGAAGGTGGGGAGGCAAGGCGCCTCCGTGACGCCATTGATTCTTGTCTCGGAGGAGCTCCGGCGGGGAAGTGCTTAGAGATGCGGCATGTATGGCGGCGGGAGTATGGTGCTCAGCACATAGGAGCGGGCGGCGGCTTTCGGCGGGCGGCGGCTTTCCGAGCCAGCGCAAATTCGACGCGTCTAATTCCAGAACCCAGAAGGAGCCACATTCATGACACTCAGGAAGAGCCGCGTAGGAGTAGTAATCCTTGCCCTTTCGGCCATGGCTGCTCGGGCGCGTCTGTGAGTGGCGCCGAAGCCAATCAAACCGCGCCAGACTCGGTTATGCAGGCGCCGTCTCGACACGAAGCCGCCACAGTCGTTGGCGCTGGTGATGGCGACGAGACGTGCATCGCGGTCACGAATTCTGCCTACGGCTACTCGCCGTCTTGGGTATGCGTGGTGGTCTCAGTGTACAAATCTCAGACGGGCGAGTACGGAGACACGGATCCAGACTGCTTCGCGATCTAATATCGCGCAGGCCGCAGAGGGAATGATACATGGTGAATGAGAACGAGATAGAGCACCTCCTGCAAACATACGTCACCACAAGCGAGGCACCAATAGGTGATCGGCTGGTGGAAGCCCTTTCGGCCATGGTGCCACCCATCGCACATAGGTTCTATGACCGGGGTCTGGCTGACGAGCTAGTTGACAAGACAGCCTACGCTGCTCTAAGGGAGGCTGTCTTGTCGAGCAAGTCCCACGATTTGGCAGCCGTACGGAATAATATTCGTCGAACAATCATACAACGCCTCAGGGAATGTTTCTCGCGGGAAGGCCATATTGTACGGCTATCACCAAGCGGAAGGCTGTTGATGCCGCCGTTATAGCCGCCGCTTAAAGGACGGGGTATGGGCCCAGCGGCGCCGGGTAAAAGCTGATCCTGTGAGTTTCCTAAGCCAACCCCCCCCGTCATCCGTCCCTGAAATAGGTTGAATAGCTCTAGGCTGGCAAGACGTTGACCATGCCAGCCCCCGCGGCGCCCTTGTCCCTGACCGACGACCAGCGGTCGGCCCTCGACCGCCTGGCCCGCTCGACGTCGGCTCGGTACCGGACGGTCCAGCAGGCCCAGGGCCCGCACCAGCTCGGCCACGATCTCCGGCGAGGGGGCCTGGGTCGGCTCGGGGGCGGCGCCCAGCCGTTCGAGGAGCACGGCCGGACTGCGCCGTCCGCAGTAGGAGTGAGGGCGGCAGAACATCTTGATCCGGGGTTCGCGGGGGCGGGGGGCCGCTGCCGGCGTGGGGTAGTCGTCCAAGAAGTCGAGAGCGATCTAGGAGTCCAGTCGGGCGAGAACCGTGACTACTCACAAGTGCCGCCCCAGCAGCGCCGAGAGCTCGTTGGTGGCGGCGACCTCGGCATCGAGTCCCCAGCCGTCGACGATGGCGCCCTCAGCCTCCATCACCGAGGTGTCGCGGGTCTGCGAAGCCCAGCGCCATCCGACCTACATCCTGTTCCTCTCCTTCCTCCTCGCGCTGTGGTTCACGCAGCGGTCTCGGGGACCTGCTGCCGCTCGCTCATTGTTCGGCCCTGGCCGGGCATGTCCTTAAGGGCGGTCTCGGGGCCTCGGTGCATCCGGGGTGGCGGTTCTCACGCTGGCTGTCAAGCGGCTCGCTACCATGGCCATCCCCCGCGCGTCACCGAGGAGCAAGACCGGCTCTGCAGGAACTCGCTGTAGTGGTGGACGCCTCACCGGGGATGGTGCAGGAATGAGCGACCCGCAGGAACGGCTGGCGACCTACCGGGCCAAGCGGGACTTCTCGGTTACGGCCGAGCCGGCAGGCGCGGGCACGGTCGCCCCCACCGGCTCGAACCGGTTCGTCGTCCAGCGCCATCGGGCCCGGCGGCTGCACTACGACCTGCGCCTGGAGATGGCCGGGGTGCTGGTCAGCTGGGCCGTCCCCCACGGGCCCACCCTCGACCCCAAGGCCCGCCAGCTGGCCGTCCACGTCGAGGACCACCCGGTCGAGTACTTCGACTTCGAGGGCGTCATCCCCAAGGGCGAGTACGGCGGGGGCGACGTGGTGGTGTGGGACTGGGGCACGTGGGCGCCGGGCAAGCCCGAGGACCCCCTGAAGTCCATCGAGAAGGGCGACCTCCACTTCGACCTGCACGGCGAGAAGCTGGCCGGGCGGTTCGTGCTCGTCCGGCGCGACCGCGACACGTCGGGCAAGGAGCAGTGGCTGCTGCTCCACAAGAACGACGACGCCGCCGTCCCCGGCTGGGACCCCGAGGAGCACCCCCGGTCGGTGAAGAGCGGGCTGACCAACGACGAGGTGGCCGCCGCCCCCGAGGCCCTGTGGCGCAGCGACCTGCCGGCGGCCGAGGCCTCCATCCCCCTGGGCGCCGCCGCCGTGCCCCGGTGGGAGGGGCCCACCGCCGACGAGCTGGCCGCCCTCGACGCCCTGGGCCAGGGCGGGACCTGGCTGCTGCAGGGCCGGGAGCTGCGGCTGACCAACCTGGACAAGATCCTGTTCCCCGGGCGCGGGCCCGAGCCGCCGGTCACCAAGCGGGAGGTGGTCCGCTACTACGCCCGCGTCGCCCCCTTCATGCTGCCCTACCTGTACGACCGGCCCGTCAACCTGCACCGCTACCCGGACGGGGTCGACAAGCCCGGCTTCTGGCACAAGGAGGTGCCCAGCCACGCCCCGGACTGGCTGCAGCAGTGGCGCAACCCGGAGGCCGACCCGGGCGAGACCACCTGCTACGCGGTGGTGGACAGCGTTCCCGCCCTGGCCTGGATGGCCAACTTCGGCGGGCTGGAGCTGCACGCGTGGACGTCGCGCCTGCCGGACGTCCACCGCCCGACCTGGGCCCTGATCGACATCGACCCCGGCCCGACCAGCACGTTCGCCGACGTCCTCGTGCTCGCCCGCCTGTACCGGACCGCCCTGCAGCACCTCGGCGTGGTCGGCATGCCGAAGGTCACGGGCCAGCGGGGGATCCAGATCTGGGTTCCCATCGCCCCCCAGTACACCTTCGCCGATACCCGGGCCTGGGTGGAGAAGGTGTCCCGGGCCGTAGGCCACACCGTCCCCGAGCTGATCAGCTGGGAGTGGCACAAGGACCGCCGGGAGGGCCTGGCCCGCCTCGACTACACCCAGAACGCCATCAACAAGACCCTGGTCGCCCCGTTCTCCCCCCGGCCGGCCCCGGGCGGGCCGGTGTCGGTCCCCATCCGCTGGGAGGAGCTGGACGACGACGGGCTGCGCCCCGACTGCTGGACCCTGCGGACCGTCCTCGACCGCCTGGCCACCGACGGCGACCCCCTCGCCCCCTTAATCGGCCGCCACCAGCAGCTGCCCAAGCTGTGATGTTCGCCCCGGCTCCTTCCGGGTAGGTAGGTCCGATGACCGGTCGACGCGGCGTTTGGCAGATCCAGCGCGTCACGGCGCGCCGGATCTGCCAAACGCTGCCGGGCACCAGGGCGTGCCCGGCGCCGAGGCCACCTGACCGACACGGGAGGTAGTCGATGTTCCGAAGGCTGCGACGCAGGTTGTTCCGGATCGCCCTGGTATCGGGGGCGGGAGCGGCGGCCGCCTACTTCTTCGACCCGGACAGCGGTGCCGGCCGGCGGGCCGAGACCCGCGACAAGGTGCAGTCCCGGCTCCGCCGCCGGGAGGTGGACGCCGAGCGCAAGGCCCAGCACGAGGCCGACGTGGCCATGGGCGAGATGGTCAAGGCCCGGGGCGGCGGCGTGCCCCACCCGGTGGACGACGTCGAGGTCGTGCGGGCCGTCGAGCAGGTGCTGGCCACGATCGACGTGGAGACCAAGGACGTGACCATCGAGGCCGTCGACCGCGTGGTCACCCTGCGGGGCCAGCTCCCCAGCCGCGATGCCATGAAGGCGGTGGAGGATGCGGCCCAGACCGTGCCCGGCGTGCTCTTGGTGCAGAGCTTCCTGCACACGCCGGGCACGCCGGCCCCGAACAAGGCGGCATCATTGCGGGCTTCCTAGCCCGGCGTTCATTGCGGGCTTTCTAGCCCGGCGTGGGGTTAGGTGAGCTTGTTCCAGCCGCTCCAGGGGCCGGCGTGGGGGACGGTCTGCCACATGTTGTAGAGGTCGGCGTCAGCTCCGACGCCGAACATCTCGAGCCGGCCGTCGGAGTTCAGCGCCCCCGAGATCTGGCTCACCCAGCCGCCGAGGCGGTTCCAGCCGCTCCACGGGCCGGCGTGCGGCACGGTCTGCCACATGTTGTACATGGCATGGTCTGAGCCGATGGCGAACACCTCGAGACGGCCGTCACTGTTGCGGAGCGGCACGATCTGCGAGACCCAGCCACCGAGGCGGTTCCAACCGCTCCACGGGCCGGCGTGCGGCACGGTCTGCCACATGTTGTAGAGGGCGCCGTCGCCGCCGATGCCGAACACCTCGAGGCGCCCGTCGGTGTTCACGGTGGACGCGATCTGGGAGACCCAGCCGCCGAGCCGGTTCCAACCGCTCCACGGCCCGGCGTGCGGCACGGTCTGCCAAATGTTGTAGAGGGCGTTGTCGGACCCGATCCCGAACACCTCCAGCCGGCCGTCGCTGTTCAACGAGACACAGATCTCCTTGACCACGCCCCCGAGGCGGTTCCAGCCGCTCCACGGGCCGGCGTGGGGGACGGTCTGCCACATGTTGTAGAGGGCGCCGTCGCCGCCGATACCGAACAGCTCCAGCCGCCCGTCGCTGTTGCAGGCGACGGCCAACCGCGAGACCCAGCCGCCCAGCCGGTTCCACCCGCTCCACGGCCCGGCGTGCGCCGCGGTCTGCCAGTTGTTGTACGCGGCGTTGTCGGTGCCGATACCGAAGATCTCGAGCCGCCCGTCGGTGTTCAGGGCGGAGCACACCTGGTCCTTCACGACCCCGCCCAAGCCGTTGATGCGGCTCCACGGGCCGGCGTGGGGCACGGCCTGCCAGATGTTCCACATGGAGCCGTTGGTGGCCCGCACGAACGTCTCCAAGCGGCCGTCGCTGTTGATGGCGGCCGTGGACCCGGCGGACGCCACCCGGCCCGTGTAGTAGATGTCCACCTCGCCGCCGGCGTTCGCATTGCTCACCACCCGTGCGCTCTGCCCACAGTCGGTCACCGCGTTGACCGCGGACCACGTGATCGCCGGCCTGCCGGCACTGGTCTGGAAATCGATGTTGAAGAACGCGGTGAAGTTCGCGTTCGGATAGTCCGAGCACTGCTGGCAGGCGTAGGCCTCCAACGTCTCGATGTTCCAGGTCAGCTCCTGCACATTGGTGATGGGCAATCCCGTATTGGCGATGCCCACGAACTCGCAGTTGTAGCTGAACTGCGAACCCGACTGGCCCGTCTGGGTCATCACGCCGACGAGCACCTGGCCGGGGTTCACCTGCTGGAGGGTGGTATGGAACGCCTGGCCTCCCTGGCCGTCCGCGTACCAGCTGGCCACGGACCAGTAACTGCCGCCGCCGGCCGCGGAGCGGCCCCACTGCAGCACGGGCTGGTAGATCATCGTCGAGTTCTGGATGCCGTTGAAGAGGAAGATCGTCTGGCCGTGGTCGGTCGCCGGGGCGGGCGGGACGACCCACGAGGTCGCGAACCGGGTGACCGGATGCCCGGTGTTGTTCGTCCAGGATGCGTAGCTGATCCAGCCTTCGGCCAGGGCGGGAACCAGGCCGGGGTGCCGGGCCACGTTCCCCGGCATGAGCGGCTGGTCGCCGGGGCGGATCTTCAGCGGCCCGAAGTCCATGACCTCGTGGCCCGCCTCATGGTTGAGGCGAATGTTCCCGGAGGCCTGGTCCAGGACGTGGCCGGGCTCGATCCGGTGCACCAGGGACTTGTGCCGGTACCCCCCGGGGGTGAGCACCAGCTCGGCGTCGGCCGCCTGGGCGACCGTGGCCCCGCCGTGCTCGACTGTCTCGGCCGTCGATGGGGGCTGCATGCCGGCGGGCGCGTCGGCGCCCACCACGGGCCGCGCCTGCTTCGCCGGCTCCGCCTCGGACTCGAGGTCCGTGCCGCCCTGGTCGGGAGCCATGGCCGCGGCCGCGGCCTGTCCGGCATCCCCTTGCGACATCGGCTCCGGCCGCATGCCGGCGGGCTCGTCGTCGGCGAGCCCGCCAGCGATGGCCGCGTCGTGACCCGGCGACTCCGGCCGCATCCCGGCGGGCGCGTCGTTCATGGTGACCACCATCCCCTCTCCTGTGACCATCTCCCCCGGACCGACATGGTGAACGTCCGACTTCGACCGCCGGCCGCCGGGCGCCACCACCTGCTCATCGCCTTCGTTCGACATCGGTATGCCTCCTTGGTTCCCGCGGTACCAATTCGGGCCGCCTCCTCCACCGCCGCGCTTCTAGAGGCGGGCTTGGAGAACTGTCCGCCGAATGCCACGCGCCGAGCGGCGCAAGGACCAGATTCTTCCACTCGCGCCGCCCCCTGTAAAGCAAAAACGTCGGATGGGTCGCCGTTCCGCGTGCGCCGGAGTTACCGTGAAGGCGGCCCCTCCGAAGCGGGGTCACACCCGGGCGGATTATGACGGCGAGCGCGAGGGGCAGGGCCGCTGGATTTCCGGTGGAAGTACAACGAAGTGTCGATGAAGGCGTCGCACAACACCTTTCAAGTCGACGCGCCCCTGACCACGTTGCTGCCGGCGGGCGGCTGGAGCTTCCCGGTGTACGACACCTCGAACTGCCGGGCCATCGAGCTCGACATCGCCCAGTACGGCGGTGCCGGGCCGGGGCGCCACATGCAATGGTCCGTCCAGCACGACGGAACCTACGACCTCCACAACCGCCAGCTGTCGCAGTTCCTCGCCGAGCTCCGGGGCTGGAGCCTGGCCAATCCCGGCCACGACGTGGTGACCGTCCTGCTCTGCCTGAAGGGTGTCGCCGACCTCGGCGGGTTCGCAGCCGAGCTCGACACGTACGTCGGCGAGTTCCTGTGCGGCGGCGACCTGAGCCGGCTCTACCTGCCCAGGGAACTCCTCGACGGCAGCCCGGACCTCCGCACCGCGGCCCGCCAGCGGGGTTGGCCGACGTTGGCCGGGCTGCGGGGCCGGTTCCTGCTGGTCATGACCGGTGACGAGAGCTTCCTCGACACCTACGCGACCGCCCCGGCCATCCGGCTCGGCTTCGCTTGTGTCGACTGTGCCGACGACGAGCGCCCGCCGGCCGAGTACATCGCCGGCAAGCCCAACCAGCTGTTCCTCAACTACCACCTGTTCGGCGACCACCGGAGCCGGTGGGCGCCGAACCTGTCCGCCGTGCGCGCCGACCCGTCGATCCTGCTTCGCGGCTATCTCGTTCAGGACGACTGGTGGGACGTGGCCGTCGCGGCCGGGCTGAACATGCTCGCCACCGACCGGGTCAGCCATCCCTGGCCGCTCGCCTTCATCGCCCGGTGACGGACCGGAGCGTCCTCCCGCGGCGGCGCCGCCCGTGGGCCCGCCCGCCGCTGCTTCGGCGACGGGCTGCTACCCGTCGACCTTGATCGTCCGCACGACCGCGGTGGCCAGCGGGAGCAGGGCGGCCCGCTGGGTGTGGCTGCCGAGGACGACGTAGAGGCAGAAGGCCCGGTCGCCCGAGGAGAAGAAGAACTGGCCGGCCGTCCGGCCGGGTACGGCTCGGGGCATGGCCGAGGGGCTGAAGGCGTCGGGGGTCAGGCCGTCGGGCAGGCCCTGGCTGCGGAACAGGCCCTGGTTGGCGCTGGCCGGGTCGAACTCGACGAGGGTGACGAGCACGTCGGTGGCCTGCATGGCGTCGACCGCGGCGGTGGCGTAGTCGCCCAGGTTGGGGGGCAGGGCGAAGCTGGCCGCGTGCATGGTCCGGCGGGTGACCACCCCGGCCTCGGCCACCCGCTGGGAGATGCGGGCGTCCCAGCCGTCGGGGAGGTCGACCTGGAGCCCAGCGCGGGAGAGGGTCTGCAAGCGGTGCTCCTAGCGTGCGATGGCGACGGCGCCGACGGTGACGAGGGCCAGGGCCTGCACGGCGATGCCGGCCCGCTGGGACAGGGGCCGCCAGGCCTGCAGGCGGCGCATGACCGCCCGGAGCTGCTCGGGGCGGCGGACCCGGGCCACCCCCAGGAGGGCCAGGGCCCGGGCCAGCCCGAAGGTGGCGCCGACCAGGGCGCCGGTCACGGGCGAGCCGGTGAGCAGGGCCATGGCGAAGGTGAGGTACACGGCCGAGGTGGTCACGATGGTGACCACGCCCAGGCCCAGCTGGAACCCGAAGCCCACGCCGACCACCCAGCCCCGGTAGCGGTCGAGCCAGTCCTTGTCGACCTGGCGCTGGACGGTGGGCAGGCGCAGGCCGCCGATCCCCAGGTCGAAGGCCAGGCCGAGGGCGCACAGGGCGACCACGACGGCGGCCGTGACGCCGGGCGAGCGGGGCAGCAGGTGGCCGGCGGCGCCGAGGGCACCGCCGAGCAGGGCGGCGGCGACCACCGAACCGATCATGTAGGCGGTGACGGTGGCCCCCCACCGGCGTTTTCTGGCCCGCTCCCCGAGCGGGTGGATGCTGGCCAGCATCGACTCGCCTCAGGGCGACCAGGTCGAGCGCAGCGCGGCCACTGCGGCGAGCGACATGCCGGTCGCCACCACCAGCCAGGGGGGCACGGCTGCTACTCCGCCGTCCGGGACGGGGTGGGGTACAGGCTGCGGTGGCCGGGGCGGATGCCGGCCTGGAGCAGCTCCCGATCGGCCCGGGCCTCGGCCCCGTCATCGAGGGCCTGGGCCCACAGGGAGACCACCTGCGCCCACGTCTGGGCCGAGCCCTCGCCCACGATCCGCCCGGACGGCCCGTCGACGTAGACGAAGTACGGGGTCTGGGGGACCTTGTAGGCGTCCCAGGCCTCGCTCGACATCACCGTGGGGAAGGCGGTGGGGGCCAGCTCCCGGATGCGGCCCGGGCTCTCGGCCTCGGCCGACTTGGTGACCACGACCAGCCGGGCCCCGCCGGGCACGGCCAGGCGGCCGGGGGCGGCGAAGGTCTGCCAGAAGTTGCCGCAGGTGTGGCAGCCGCTGGAGAGGAAGGCCAGGACCGTGCTCTGGCGGGCCCCGACCACGCCGATGCGCACCGACTCGTCGTCGGGCGTGGTGCCGGCAACGTCGAAGGCGGTGGCCGCCGACCGGCGCACGGGCGCTGGCATCGGGGTGGTGGTGCCGGTCGGCGCGGCGTCGGGGTCGAGGCCGGCGCCCAGCTCGTGGAGGCGGCGGAGGATCTCGGCGTGGCTGCGCAGGAGCCCGACCACGAGGAGGCCGAGCAGCACGATGGCCACCGCCTCGATGGTCACGATCTCGATCAACGGTGGGCCTCGGTCGTCATCAGACGGTTTGCCGGAGCCAGCGCTGGTTCGGCCCGCCGTTCCACGGCCACTGGATGACGCCGGCGCCGTCGGCGGTCGACATGCCGCCCACGTCGAGCACCTTGCCGCTGTGGCCGGCGGTGAACCGGAACGTCCCGTCGCTCATCAGCTCCATCTGCCAACGCTGGTTGAGCCCACCGTTCCAGGGCCACTGGATCACGCCGGCGCCGTCGGCGGTGGAGGCCCCGTTGACGTCCAGCACCTTGCCGCTGTGGCCGGCCACGATGCGGAAGCTGCCGTCGCCGAGGGGCTCGATCGACCACTTCTGGTTGGTGCCGCCGTTCGGGGGCCACACGATCACCCCGGCCCCGTCGGCCACGGAGGCGAAGGCCACGTCGAGGGCCTTGCCGTCGTGACTGACCGTGATCCGGTCGCCCAGCACCACCGGGCCGGTTGGAGGAGGCGGGGGGGCCGGCTCGGCCGGCGGGGGCGGCGGTGGTGGCTGCGCGGCGGCGCAGTTGGACGTGTGGTTGGCGGTGGAGTCGTCCCAGAGGGTGGTGCGGTCGCAGTTGAACAGCTCGTAGGGCGGCGTGCAGGTGACCACCCGGCAGGCGATGGCGCCGTAGCACTCGATGTGCTGGTTGCACTGGCCGTAGCGGAAGACGTTGCAGCAGGTCCGCCGGTTGTCGCAGTCGCCCCCGGCGCAGTGGCAGGAGCAGGCGCCCGAGCCGCACTGGGCGTTGCAGTCGGTGTAGTAGCGGGGCCCGTCGCAGAACTGCGAGCCGTCGGCCCGCCACCAGCCGGCCTCGAACGTGCCCGGCGGGCAGGCGTTCTTGCCGTCGTTGACCGCGCAGCAGAACTCGGTGTAGCCGTCGCAGCAGGACGACCCGCAGTTGCAGTCCGAGCCGGCGCAGCCGCAGATGGCGGCGTAGGCGGTGACCGGGCGCAGCAGGTACCGCAGCGGCGACACGGCCAGCGCCGACCCGGCCAGGGCGCTGCGGACCAGGAACCCCCGCCGGGAGGTGCGGGACTGGAGCACGGCCGAGCTCTTCTCGGCCAGCCACTGGCTCACGCCGCCGCCCTTCGAGCCCCGAGCACCTGGGGCAACAGGGTGAGGGCGACGTACGCGAACCAGCCGGCGACGGCGGTGAGGACGACGAACAGCACCCGGCCGACGGGGGACCCGCCCAGGTGGCCGATGTCGGCGAGCGCCGCCCCCCCGGGGTGGGCGGCGACGGCCAGGGCTACGGCGGCGGCGGCCAGGTTCAGGATGACGTGGCCGGGGGTGGGCGGGGTGTCCTGCACGCCGAAGCACCCGCAGGACGACAGGGGGACGTCGCGCCGGAGGGCGGCGACGACGAAGCCGGCGAAGGCCAGGTAGGAACCGGCGACGGCGAGGGCAAACGGTGGGGACGCCCAGGCCAGAGCGCCCACGGCCACGGCCACTTCGACCGCGGCCCCGGCGCGAACGAGGGCGGGCGAGCCGGGCAGGCCCATGGCCCGCAGGGCCCGGGCCGTGGTGGCCGGCCGGTGGACCTTCAGTGCCCCGCCGGCCCCGAGGAGGGCGGCGCTTGCGATGAACGGGCCCGCCAAGGCTGCCACGGGTGGGGAGTATAAGAGACTCGAAATACCCGGCCGCTCACGGGATGGGCGCGGCGAGCGAGAAGGCGTTCTCCGACACGCTGACCTTGATCTGGCCGGCGGATCCGGGGGCGGCGGCGGCGTCGATGGCCGGGGTGGTGCCGTTGAAGACGACCGACCCGCCGGGGCCGATCGACGCCACCTTCGGGGTGTAGGTGCAGGCCCCGGAGGCGTCGCGCACCATCACCTGGGCCGGCTTGGCCCCTGCCGCCGTGGTCATCTCGATGCGCAGGGGCGGGAAGGGGGCGCTCTTGTCCGTGGCCGAGTTGGCCACGACCAGGGTCACGGGCAGGAAGACCCGCCCGGCCGTCGCCGTCCCCGGGCAGTCGCGCCCGCCGGTGGCAGAGCCGGCGCCGAGGGCCACCGTGACCTTGTAGCGACCGTCGGCCGTGGTCAGGTCGGCGGCGTAGCTGTGGCCGGCCCCGGCCGCCACGGTGGTGCTGGCCGCCGCCGGCGTCGTGGCCGTGGTCGACACCGCCTGGCTGGTATCGACGGTCGGCGTGTCGTCGCCGCAGGCCACGAGCAGGCCGCCGAGGACGGCCAGGCAGACCCATGTGGTGCGCCGTATCGTCGACCTGCGCCGGATGCCCGCAGCGTACCCCCGGCGGGGGCCGGGAACCGGGCTCAGGCCGCTCGCTCGGGCCCGTCGCTCCGAGTGGCGCGCACCAGGGCGGCCCCGATGACCAGGGCCAGGGCGCCGATGGCGGCCAGCTCGCGGCTGGACGACCCGGTGAGGGCCAGGGTTCCGCTGGTGGCCGTGGCCGGGCGGGCGGTCGTGGCTGCCGCGGTGCCGGTGCCGGTGGGGGTGGGGGTAGCGGCGCGGGCCACCGTGGTCGTCGGGGCGGCGACGGCCGGGCAGGGACCACCGGAGGCGGTCGACTGGTTGGCGGCGAACGTGGTGGAGCAGCCGGAGGCGGTCGAGCCGTTGGCCGCCACCGCGCTGCCCGAGCTGGTGGCGTCGCCGGTGGCCCTGCTGCTGCCCGAGCACACCGAGTTGGCCGAGGCCAAGCAGGTGCCCGAGGCCACCGAGCCGTTGGCGGCCTGGGCCCCGCCGCTGGTCTGGCTGGTGGTCTGGGCGCCGGCCGGCCCGGCCAGCAGCAGGAGGGCCCCGGCCGTCCCGGCCAGCAGGCTTCCCAGGGTCGTCACGCGTCGGCTCGTCGTCGCCATGTGCTTGTTACTCCTTGCTCGGGTCCGGCGGCGTTCGCCCGCCGACGGTGTCCTACCCCGAAATGGGGCGGAAGACTCCCAATCAGCGGTGGGCGAGGAGGTTCTTCGGCCGCTCGGCACCGGCCAGCACGATGGCCGGCACCCCGTCGGCGGCCAGGGCCAGCGCCGTCTCGAGCGACACCCGGTGCATGTTGGGCAGGCGGTGGCCCACGCCGATGGCCTCGCACTCCGCCCCGTGATCGGTGATGACCACCCGGACCCAGCTCACCCGGCGCATGCCCGTCTCGGCCTCGACAGAGCGGCTCTTGGGCGCACCTATCACACTACTGAAGGTACCCCTACCTCTCGGATAGCGGGGAATTTCCGCGGCGGCGCGCAAGAGCCCGGTGGCCGCCACCACCGGGCTCTTCGCCGAAGAGAAGCTGTCTTTTTGGCTGTGGGCCTGTTAGGCCTCGGTGGGCCGGCGGGCGGCCACGACCATGAGCATGAAGCCCATGACCAGCACCAGGGCGCCCAGGGCGGTCAGCGCCAGGCTGGGGGCGCCGGTGAGGGCCAGGCGGGCCGTGGTCACCGCGGTGGCGGCGCC
>DATJHJ010000133.1:0-2635 GCA_035494015.1 Acidimicrobiales bacterium | reverse complement strand
GGCGAGAACTGGGCCACGGTGCCGAAGTCGTCCTGGGTCTGGGTCACCTCGTCGGCGAACCGGCTGTCGGCCCATCCGATGGCGGCGTAGTGGTTGGTCGACGCCACGCCCGGCGTGTAGCGAAGGTCGGAGTTGAAGCTGATGCCGTAGTTGAAGTTGAGCGGCCTGTCGTTGACCACCTGGTTCGGGGCCCACGTGAGCCCGCCGTCGGTGGAGTACGTGTACCGCACGTTGATGAGGTTGTCGGCCAGGCCCCGGTTGTCCTGCCAGACCACGTCCACCCGGCCGTTGGGGGCCACGCTCATCTGCGGGTAGAAGTTGTTGACGTTCTCTTCCGGCTTGTTGTCGTTGATGGCCAGCGGCTCGGTCCAGGTCACCCCGCCGTCAGTCGAACGCTGCAGGAGGATGTCGGCGACGCCCGAGGTGGGCGAGGTGGCCGGCGTCCCTGCGTAGGCGAGGAGGAACGTGCCTTGCGAGCCGCCCTTGTCGACCCAACCCAGGCCGGTCATGGCCCCGGTGCCGTCGAACTTGGGACCGTCCGGGGTGCTGAGCGTGAACGTCTTGCCCTGGTCGGTCGAGCGGGCGATCAACTCGGGCAGGGCGAAGTTGAACCAGGAACCCGGGCGACCGCCGGCGCCCGACTCCGGCGGTGCGATGGGGGCCGGGTCGACGGAGCTGAACTCGGGCCCCGCCACCACGAGGAGGGTGCCGTTGTGAACGGTGATGAACGGGGCGTCGAAACCGGTGCGCATGAACAGCGGGACGTCCTTGCCCCCGATGTTCACCGTCGGCTTCTTGGGGTTCTCGTTGAGGTCCAGTCCCGGTGCGAACGAGGCCCCCCCGTCCACCGAGGTCGCCATCATGAGGTGGGCGTTGCGGAGCGGGGAGCCGGCACGGGCGTTGCCGTAGCTGCGGGAGTACCCGACGTAGACGACGTCACGGGCCCCGGACGTGTCCACGGCCAGGCCGGTGACGCCCGTGGCCGAGGCCGGCGTGGGGTCGGGCTGCGAGCGGTTGTCCTCGACCATGGTGACCTTCCAGGTCTCGCCCAGGTCGGTCGTGCTGGCCAGCATGATGCTGGACTTGCCTTCCCGCGGGCCCTCACCGTCACCGTAGGCCTGGCGGGCGTAGTACAGCGTGCCGTCCCGGCCCCAGGCCAGCGACACCTCGGGCGCCGCAGCGCTGAAGTTGGTGCAGTAGAAGTACGGCCCCGACCCCGGCGGCTCCGTCGAGAGGTGCCAGGTGGCGCCGGCGTCTGTGGACACGGTGAGGTAGCAAGTCTTGTTCCGCATGTTGGCGGTGGCGGCGACGATGACCCGGGGGTGGTTAGGGTCGGCCGCCATCGAGGACGGAGCGGTGAAGGCACGGGCCGGGGACAGTTCGTCCTTGGTCATGCTCACCGCCGCGGTGAGCTGCTTGACCTTGACGTCCTGGGCCTTGAACGTGGCTTGCTTGAAGGTGGTCGTCGTCTGCGCCCCGGCGACCCCGCCGGAGGCAGCCACCAGCGCAGCGGCGGCCGAGGCCACCGCGCAGGTGCGGACCTTACGGAACTTCATCGTTGTGTTCCCCCAAGAGAATCGTGCTTCGCCCTCGCCGGGGGGGCCATCGGCGAATGAGACTGGAGACAGGGTCCTACGGGTGACTACTTCTTGGCTGCTTCAGGGGCGGACTGGGAGCGCCCGCCGCCCACCGCCAGGCTCCACACCGCGGCCACGAGCAGCAGTGCGCCCGCCACGCCCAGGCTGATCAGGACCAGGGTGCCGGCGCTCGGGCCCTTGCCGACGAGTGCGTGTGCTGGACGAGCCTCCGGGGCCACCGAGACCGGTGGGAGCCCGCCGACGTAGATGGTGGCCCGGCCGATGTTCCCGGAGTTCATGTTGTGGTAGTTCTGCACCGACACCAGGAAGTGGGTCCCGTAGGTGGGTGTTCGGCGGGATCGTCACGTCCAGGTTGCTCGAGCTCGTCATCGTGGTGATAGGAGCGGGCTGGGTGGGGAGCAGGGGACCGTCGGGCGCGTCGAGGTGAACCTCGATCGGCGCGCCCTGGGCGAACTCCCTTGAACGAGACGTTCACGGTGCCGCCAGGCTGCACCGAGGGGTTGGCCACGGTCATCGAGACCGGCGCGACGCACGCCCAGGCCACGCTCGCCGGGATTACCGCCGCCGCGCGAGCATGCCGAGCGCGAGGCGCCAACGAGTCCGCTTCAGCCGGAGGAAATTCGGGCGGGAACCCTCAGGCCACTCCCCCGGGTGGGCGACTGATGCGCATTTCGTTCCGATAATGCGCAAACCCCGGACCGCTCGGCCGGCAACGCCCCTCGGCCGCACACGGGACGTGCGCGCGACCGTCCAGGACAGCGCACCGGACGCGCGCCTACCTGCCTGGCCGTTTCGACGGGTTAGCCCAACGGATGGCGGCGGATGTAGGCCCAGCCGACGCCCATAGCCACCACGAAGGTGGTGCAAAAAGGCGATGCAGACGGCCCAGGGCCAATGGAAGAAACGCGATGCTGCCCGACCAGGAGAAGGACGCTGGCGCTGAGCGAGGCCGTCATGCGCCGCAGGCGGCGGCGCTCGGGATCGCCCAACTTGGCGATGATCGCGGCAAAGGCCGCTTGCTCATGTCCTGACAGGGG
>DATJHJ010000132.1:0-3346 GCA_035494015.1 Acidimicrobiales bacterium | reverse complement strand
AGGGGCCCCCGTCGCTTCGGAGGAGGGCGGGGCTGGGGCCCCGCCCGGGGAAAAAACATGGTCGCCCTCCTGATCGCGGGGGCGACCGCCCTGCTCGCCGCCATCCTCGGGACGCCGATCCTGATCCGGTCGTTCCAGGCGCGGGGCATAGGCCAGCAAATCCGCGACGACGGCCCCCAGGGCCACTTCTCCAAGGCGGGGACGCCGACTATGGGCGGGATCACCATGGTGGGCGCCATGGCCGTCGGCTACGTCGCCAGCCACATCGCCACCGGGGCCGTCTTCACCGCCGCCGGCGTGCTGACCGCCCTCGTGGTGGTCGGGGCCGCCGGCGTGGGCCTGCTCGACGACTGGATCAAGATCTCGCGCCAGCGCAGCCTGGGCCTGAACAAGTCGGCCAAGAGCCTGTCCCTCATCGGCGTGTTCCTGCTCTTCGCCGTCCTGGCCGTGTACCGGGCCAAGGTGAACACCGACCTGTCGTTCTCCCGGTCGCTGAACATCGGGATGCCCGACGTGGTCTACATCCTGTGGGCCGTCCTCATCCTGCTGGCCATCTCCAACGCGGTGAACCTGTCCGACGGGCTGGACGGCCTGGCCGCGGGCTCGGCCATGTACGGCTTCGGCGCGTTCGTCTTCATCGGCTTCTGGCAGTTCCGCCACCAGAGTTGCTACGGCGTGGGCCCGGCCCTGGACCTCTCCCTGGTGGCGGCGGCGTTGGCCGGGGCGTGCGCCGGCTTCCTGTGGTGGAACGCGGCGCCGGCCAAGATCTTCATGGGCGACACCGGCTCGCTGGCCCTCGGCACCGGCCTGGGCGCCCTGGCCTTGACCACGAACACGCAGCTGCTGCTGCCGGTGGTCGGCGGGCTGTTCGTCATGATCACCATGTCGGTGGTCATCCAAGTGGCGGTGTTCCAGGTGTTCCACCGTCGCGTCTTCCGCATGGCGCCCATCCACCACCACTTCGAGCTGGTAGGCTGGCCCGAGACCACCGTGATCGTGCGGTTCTGGATCCTGGCGTCGCTGTGCACCGCGGTGGCCATCGGCCTCTTCTACGCCGACTTCCTCCAGAGCGGGTGCCGGGGGGCCAGCCTTGGCTGACCAGGCGGTGACCGCTCAGGGGGCCGCTCGGGCCGTGTCTCCCGCTCAGGGGGCCGCTCGGGCCCTGGTCCTGGGGTTCGGGGTGAGCAACCAGGCCGTGGCCCGCCACCTGCTGGTCCGGGGCACGAGCGTGTCCCTGGTCGACGACGCCCCCACCGACGACGTGCGGGCCGCAGCGGCGGCGCTCGGCCTGGACCTGGTCGAGCACCCCGACCTGACCACGCTGGCCGACATGGTCGTGCGCTCCGACCTGGTCGTGCCCTCGCCCGGTGTCCCCGCCGCCCACCCCGTCTACCGGCTGGCCAAGGGCGCGGGCATTCCTGTGCGGGGCGAGGTCGAGCTGGCCTTCCGCTGGTCCATCTGCCCCCTGGTGGCGGTGACCGGGACGAACGGCAAGACGACGGTCACCACCCTGGTGGCCGAGATGCTGACCGCGTCGGGCGTCCCCGCCCTGGCCGCCGGGAACATCGGCCTGCCCCTGTCGGACGCGGTGGGCAACGACGACGTCAAGGTCGTGGTGGCCGAGGTGTCGTCGTTCCAGCTGGCCTTCGCCGACTCGTTCCGGCCCATGGTGGCGGTGTGGCTGAACGTGGCCCCCGACCACCTCGACTGGCACGGCGGCATGGACGCCTACGTGGCGGCCAAGGCCCGCATCTGGGCCCGGCAGGGCCCGGCCGACGTCGCCGTGGTCAACGCCGACGACCCGATCGTCATGGCCCAGGCCGCGTCGGCGCCGTCGCGGCTGCTGACCTTCGGCCTGGGGTCGCCCTCGGCCGACTACCGCGTGGAGGACGGGTGGCTGCGCGGCCCCGGGGGGCGACTGGTCGAGGCCACCCGCCTTCCCCGGTCGATGCCCCACGACGTGGCCAACGCCCTGGCTGCGTCGGCCGCCGCCCTGGCCGCCGGAGCCACGGCCGACGGGGTGCGGGCCGCCCTCGTCGCCCACGCCCCTCTTCCCCACCGCCTCACCCTGGTCGCCTACTCGGGTGGCGTGCGCTGGTACGACGACTCCAAGGCCACCAATCCCCACGCCGCCGCCGCCGCCGTCTCCAGCTTCGACTCCGTCGTCCTGATCGCCGGCGGGCGGAACAAGGGGCTCGACCTGTCGGAGCTGGCCCAGGCCGCGGGGCCCATCCGCGCCGTGGTCGCCATCGGGGAGGCCGCCCCCGAGGTGCAAGCCGCCTTCGAAGGCGTCCGCCCGGTGGCCCACGCCACGACCATGGACGAGGCGGTCGCCGCCGCCGCCGCCCTCGCTCGCACCGGCGACGTCGTGCTGCTGTCGCCCGGGTGCGCATCGTTCGACTGGTACCGCTCCTACGCCGAGCGCGGCGACGACTTCGCCCGCGCCGTCCACGCCCTTCTGGAGGCCCCCCATGCCGACTGATCTCCGCACCCGGCGGGCCAAGCCGCCGGTCGCTCCGACGCGACCGAGCGAGCGCGGCCCCGACCAGGGCTGGGTGCTGCTGGCCGCCCTGGTCGCCATGCTGTGCGTGACCGGGCTGATGATGGTGCTCTCCGCGTCGTCGGTCGAGGCCCTGCGCAGTTACGGCGGGGCGTGGATCTTCTTCGTGCGCCAGCTGATCTGGGTGGCGGTCGGCTCGATCGCCCTGATCGGGACCATGGCCCTCGACTACCGGAAGTGGAAGCGGGTCGTCCGCCCGGCCATCGGCGTGTCGTTCGTCCTCCTCCTGCTCGTCCTGGTCCCCGGCGTCGGGATCACGGCCGGTGGGTCGTCGCGATGGCTGGGGGCGGGGTCGCTGCGCATCCAGCCGTCCGAGCTGGCCAAGCTGGCCGTCCTGCTGTTCACCGCCGACCTGCTGACCCGCCGGGTCGACGAGGTGCGCGACTGGCGCATGGTCCTGCGCCCGGTCCTGCTGACCACCGGCCTGCTGGCCATGCTGGTGCTGCTCCAGCCCGACATGGGCACGGCCATGCTGATGGTGCTCATCGTGCTGGTCCTGCTGTTCGTCGGGGGCGTCCCGCTGTTCAGCATGGCCAGCGTGGGGGCGGTGACCGGGGCGGCGGCCGTGGTCCTGGCCAAGGTCGAGGGGTACCGGTGGGACCGCATCTCGTCGTTCCGCGACCCGTTCGGGAACTTCAGCAACACCGGCTACCAGGTGTCCCAGTCCCTCGTCGCCCTGGGCACCGGGCACGTGGGCGGGGTGGGCCTCGGCGCCAGCCGGGCCAAGTGGGGGTTCCTGCCCAACGCCCACACCGACTTCATCTTCGCCATCGTGGGCGAGGAGCT
>DATJHJ010000131.1:0-2997 GCA_035494015.1 Acidimicrobiales bacterium | reverse complement strand
GACCGCCACGACGCCCTCCGGGCCGGCGCGGTGTTCTGGCAGTACACGAACGTCGTGTGGTTCGTGGTCGCCACCGTCCTGTACATCCTGAGCCGGCACGGGTAGCGGCGATGTTGACCCCCACCTCCAAGGTCTTCCTGCCCGTGGCCGGCGTGGCCCTGCTCCTCGGCGCGATCTACAAGATCTTCAGCTCCGACGTCTTCGGCTCCGTGCTGTTCCTCATGGTCGGGGTGGTCGCCTTCGTCCTGGGCGTGTCCCTCTCCTCGATCCGGGAGAACGAGTACACCCCCCCGCTGCCGGCCAACGCCCCGCCCCCGGGCGTTCGCGCCGTGGCCGTCGCCCCCCGCCCCGGTGGAGGCGGCTGGGGGATCGTGGCCGGCGTGGCCGCCACCCTGGTCATGCTCGGCCTCGTCGAGAGCTCGCTCTTCACCTACGCCGGGATGCTCGTCGCCCTGGCCGCCGGCGCCGGCTGGCTGGCCCGGTCGGCCTCCGAGTCGACGGGGCGCCACATCAGCCTGATGCCGATCGGCATGCCCGTGCTGGGCCTGGCGACGATCGCCAGCGTGATGTTCTTCATCTCCCGGATCCTCCTGGCCGTCCCGGAGCACGCGTCGACGGCCATCGCCCTGACCGTGGCCATCCTGATCCTCGGGGGCGCCAGCATGGCCGCCCTCCGGCCCACCATCTCCGGCCGGACACTGGCGAGCGTCCTTGTCGTCGGCAGCCTGATCATGGTGGCGGGCGGCATCACCGCCGCAGCCCAGGGCGAGCGCAAGATCGAGCGCCCGAACGAGGAGGGCACTGCCGCGGCCGGCGTGGTCCAGCTCAAGGCCGAGGGCGTCACCTTCAAGACCGACACGATCACCCTGCCCGCCGGCCAGGACGTCGAGATCCGCTTCGACAACAACGACCGTGACGTCCAGCACAACCTCGACATCTTCGGGGCCGACCCGTCCAAGCCCATCTTCCGGGGCCAGCTGGTCACCGGCGTGGCCACGGTGAGCTACAAGTTCCACGCCCCGGCGCCGGGGGAGTACAAGTTCCAGTGCGACGTGCACCCCACCCAGATGAAGGGCACGGTCAAGGTCACCTATGTGAGTCGGCACGAAGTGGCCTTCTGCGATGACGTCGTGCTCGAACCAGGAAAGCCCTCGTCGGCGACCCAGAGAGTCAAGACCGGCCGATCAGGGCCGATCGGAGGTCTCCTTGGCCCGATTGCCGGTGCCGTAGCGGGCAGATCACCGCATGGACCGCCGAGGGTGGCCGTTTCAGGCGGCGATGGCGGCAATCGCCGGCACGTCGAACGCGCCGAGGACACCGAGGCGCTTGAAGTTGGCCACGGTGGCCGCGAGCAGCGCCTGCAGGCGCGTCTTTCGTCGGCCCCGGTAGCGGGCCTGGCGCATGCCCAGGTCTTGAAGATGGTCGATCTTGCGCTCGATCTTGGACCGCTGTCGCAGCAGTGCCTTGGTCACCGGCTCGGCCTGGGCGGCACGGGCGGCAGCGATGCGGTCATGGTGACGGCCGACGAAGATGGAGCGACCCTTGGTCCCGCCCACGCACTGCTCCCGCAGGGGGCAGCTCGCACAGGTGGCGGCGGGAAAGACGAACCGCAGCCCCGGGTGGCCCTTGTGGTCCTTGGCCTTCTTGGCGTCAGTGGTGGTCACTCCGGCTGGGCAGGTGACGGCGCCGGCCTTGGTGTCGATGGCGAAGTCGGTCTTGGGGAACCGGCCCGAGTTGGTCACCGGCGGGACCTTGGCCACCAGTTCGGCGCCGGCCTCCTCCACCGCTTCGCGCACGTCGCCGTCGGAGTAGGCCATGTCGCCCAGCAGGGTCTCGACCTCGACACCGTCGATACCCTGCACCGCGTTGAGCAGGCCAACCGCTCCCTCGCCGTCGCCGGCGTTGCCGGCCCTGACCTCGACCCCGAGGATCAGCTCGGAGCCCTCGTCGCCGATGACGTCGAGCTTGTGGCCGTCGAAACGTCGGGAGGCCGACTTTCGTCCGTGGCGCATCTCGGGGTCGGAGTGGGAGATGACCCGGTCACGGGCCACGCCCTGGCGGATTGCGGGACCACCGGCCTCGTCGTCGGTGACGTCCTGGTCGATGACCTGGGCCAGCAGATCGGCTGGCTCTCGAACCGCGGGGTCGTCGATGCCGGCCGCCTCGACCAACAGGGCCATCCCGGCGGCGACGAGGTCGCCGAGGTGGGCCTTGCGGGCGGCCGGGTCCTGCCAGTCGAAGTCGGGTTTCGCTCCGCAGAACGCCTCGGTGGCGACGCGGGTCTCCTCGCTCAGGCGGTCCCCGGCCGCCCGCACCACTTGGCGGATGAAGCCCCTGATGAGTTCGTAGGTGTCGGCCACCGCCCCGGCCCCGTGCACGGGAGAGGAGTCGATGATGGCGGTGAGCTTGCCCTTGAGGATGCCTGCCTCGACCGCCTTGACCAGCGTTGCCTTGAACAACTCGGCATCGGCGTCATGGACCACCATGCGGGAACGCATGAGGCTGAAGGTCCGGGGGGCGATGCCGGTGAACTCGTCGTCGACGCCCATGGCCGCCTTCCAATCCGCGTCCACCCGGGTCCGCCTCGACGTCTCGGCGTCGGAGGTCTTGTCGTGGGTGGCGCAGAGCATGGCCCGCACCATCACCGACGGCGGGATCGAGGGCCGACCCTGGCGCTCGGAGTACAGGTGGGCGAAGTCGTCGTCGGTGACGATCTCATGGCCGTGGTCGGCCAGGCGCTCGTAGAACGAGCCTTTGGTGACGAGGTGTCGTCGCATCACCCGAGTTTCGAGGAGGCAACCTTGGGGAGCAACCCGTCCGAGCACGCGGACCTCCGGGGAAGTGGAGAACTACGTCGTTGTAATTCTCTCAGACCCGGCTACGGATCGCGAGTACCCGAGTCGACTTTCTGCCGGCTCACCTAGTGGCCGTTGCCCCGTATTCTTGCGCAGCGAACTACCACTCCGGGCTACCGGGTGATCAGCTGGGCCAGCTCCC
>DATJHJ010000130.1:0-8377 GCA_035494015.1 Acidimicrobiales bacterium | reverse complement strand
GTGCAGCTGCCCCTCGGCACCGGCGCAGGGGAGCCGGTTCGGGTCGAGCTGGGCGCGTCGTTGTCGGCCGACCTGCGGCTCGCCGCCCGCCGGCTGCGAGCCACGCCGTTCATGACCGCGCTGGCTGCCTTCTCCGTACTGGTCGGTCGGATGACGGGCCTCGACGATCTGTTGCTGGCCACGGTGGTCGCCCACCGCAACGACAGCGACCTGGAACCGCTCATCGGCTGTTTCACCAAGAAGGTCCCGCTACGTATCCGCGTCGAGGGCGACCCGACGTTCGCCGAGCTGGTGGCCCGGGCCCGGGCCGCGCTGGTGGGCGCCCTGGCCCATCAGGATCTGGCCTTCGACGCCGCGGTGTACGAAGGGGTGGGGCAGGTCGCGGCCCAGCACGGGATCGTCCCCCAGGTGTCGGTGGTCTTCCAGGGGGAGGCCCCGCAGCGGGAGCGGCTGGCCCTGCCGGGTCTGGTCACGTCCCGGTACGAGACCGGGGGCGCGTCCCGGGAGGAGCGCCACTTCAGCACCACCGACCGGGAGGGGCCGGTCTGGGGCGACGGGATCTACCTGGGCAGCTTCGTCCTCGTCTCGTTCGTCGACGCGCCGGACGGCATGGCGTTGGTGGTTCGGGGCGTGTTCGACCGACCGGCCGGCCGGCGGGTGCTGGAGGCCTTCCGGTCCCTGCTCGTCGCCGTCGTGGCCGCGCCGTCCGAGCCGCTGTCGACGTTCGCGGTCGACGTCGCCCACCCGGTCGGCGGCGACGACGTCATCGATGTTCGCGGGTTCCGTTCCCGCCGCTCCCGGCTGGAGGCCGCCCTCGGTCGGGCGCCGGGTGTGGCCGAGGTGGCGGTGGTGGTCGAGGACGGCGAGCTCGTTGCGCGCGTCGCCGCGGCCGGCGAGCCCCCGCCCACGCTCGCCCAGCTCCGCCAGGCCCTGTGGGGCGCCCTGCCGGGGGCGCCGTGGCCGGCTCGGGCCGTCCTGGTCGACGGCACGCCGCTGGGCCCCGGCCCGCCGGCCACCTTGCTCCCGGCCATGTGGGCCGAGCTGGCCGGCCGGCCCGTCGCCGCCGGTGACAGCTACTGGCAGGACTTCTCCTTCCTCCCCGTGCTGGCCGAGGCCCGGGAGGCGGGGCTGGCCATCACCGACCAGCAGGTCGTGCGGTGCCGCACGCCGGAGATGCTGGCGACCGCCATGGCCGTCGCCCCGCTGCCCCGGGACTGAGCCGTGCCGACACCGGCCGAGCGCCACCGGATCGTGGCCGACCTCGTCGTCGACCAGATGGCGCGCACGCCGTCGGCGCCCGCGGTCACCTTCGGGGGGGCCACGCTCAGCTTCGCCGAGCTGGACGAGCGGACGGCGGCGCTGGCCGCGACGCTGGTCGCGCTCGGCGTCGGCCCGGAGGTGCTGGTCGGCGTGTACCTGGACCGTTCCGCGGAGCTGGTCGTCGCCCTGGTGGCCGTCGCCCGGGCGGGTGGGGCGTACCTGCCCCTCGACCCGGAGTTCCCGCCGGCGCGGGTCGCCTTCATGCTTGACGACTCCGGCGCCCCGGTGATCATCACCCACTCCGCGCTCGTCGCCGCACTGCCGACCCACCGGGCGAGGGTGGTGTGCATCGACGCCCCGGCCCCGCCCCGCCCCGCCGCCGGGGCCGCGGCCGGTCCCGACGACCTGGCCTACGTCCTCTACACCTCGGGCTCGACGGGCCGCCCGAAGGGGGTGGAGATCGCCAACCGGAGCCTGGTGAACCTGCTCACCGCGGTGGCCGAGCGACCGGGGATGGGCCCCGGCGACGCGCTGGTGGCCGTCACCACCATCTCGTTCGACATCGCCGGCGTGGACGTGTGGCTGCCGCTGATCACCGGCGGCCGACTGGTCATGGCCTCGAGGGCGGTGGCCGCCGACCCCCGCCGCCTGATCGGCGCCCTGGACCAGAGCAAGGCCACCCTGTTCCAGGCCACGCCGGCCACGTTCCGGATGCTGGTCGACGCCGGTTGGGAGGGGCGCCCCGGGATGAAGGCGCTGTGCAGCGGCGAAGCCCTGCCGGCGGCGCTGGCCGAACAGCTCCTCGACCGGGGAGTCGAGCTGTGGAACCTGTACGGCCCGACGGAGACGACGATCTGGTCCACCGGCGCCCGGATCACCGGCGGCGGCGGTCCGCCCGCCATCGGTCGGCCGCTGCCCAACACGACCGTCCATGTCCTCGACGAGGCCATGGCGCCCGTCCCGGTCGGGGCGACCGGCGAGCTGCACATCGGCGGGGCCGGCGTGGCCCGCGGCTACCGGGGCCGGCCCGAGCTCACCGCGGCCAGCTTCGTGCCCGACCCCTTCGATCCCACCCCCGGCGCCCGGCTCTACAAGACGGGCGACCTGGTGCGGTGGCGCCCCGACGGCGATCTCGAGTTCGTCGGCCGGCGGGACCACCAGGTCAAGGTCCGCGGGTACCGGATCGAGTGTGGCGAGGTCGAGGCCGCCCTCCTCGCCCACCCCGCGGTCGGCGCCGCGGTGGTCGTCGGCCGGGAGGAGGCGCCGGGGGATACGCGCCTCGTCGCCTATGTCGTGCCCGCGCCGGCGTCCGAGCCCGTCGAGCCCGCCGACCTGGCCGCCGCCCACGTGGCGGCCTGGGAGCACGTGTACGACCGTGCCCAGGGGACGGGAAGCGGCGACCCGACCTTCGACGTCTCCGGTTGGACCAGCAGCTACACCGGCGACCCGATCCCCCGGGAGGAGATGGCCGAGGCCGTGGACGGCATCGTGGCCCGGGTCCTGGCCCTCCGGCCCGAGCGGGTGCTGGAGATCGGCTGCGGGACCGGACTGCTGCTGTGGCGGCTGGTCCCGCACTGCTTGGCCTACGTGGGCACCGACGTGTCGGGCCCCACCCTGGACGTCCTCGACGACCGGCTGCGGCGGGCCGGTGTGGACAACGCCCGCCTGCTCCGCCGGGAGGCGATCGACCTCGCCGGCCTGGCCGCGGAGCCCTTCGACGTCGTCGTCCTGAACTCGGTGGTGCAGTACTTCCCGGGCGCCGGCTACCTGCGGGAGGTGCTGGCCCAGGCCGCGTCGGTCCTGCGGCCGGGCGGGACGATCGTCCTCGGCGACGTGCGCAGCCTCCCGCTGCTCCCGGCCCTCCACGCCGACATCGTGGTCGCCGGGGCCGACCCGGCCGAGCTCGTCGCCTCGGTGGCGGAGCGGGTGCGCCGGCGCGTCGACGGCGAGAACGAGCTGGTCCTCGACCCCCGGTTTTTCGAGGGGGCGACCGTGCTGCTCAAGCGGGGACGCCGGCACAACGAGCTGACCCGCTTCCGTTATGACGTGCTCCTGCCGGACGGCGGGCGCCCGGCGGGGGTCGAGTACCCGGGGTCCCCTTGGGAGGCGCAGGCCCAGGACCTGGGCTCGCTGCGATCGTTGCTGCGGGAGGTCGGAGGCCCCGTATGCGTGACGGGGATCCCCAACGGGCGCGTGGCCGGGGCGGTGGCGGCGGCGGAGCTGCTGGCCCGGCCCGGCGGGGCGGCGACCGTCAGCGAGCTGCTGGTGGCCCACGCCGCGGCGGGGGGGATCGATCCCGAGGACGTGTGGGCGCTCGGCGAGGAGCTGGGCTTCGACGTCGAGTGCAGCTGGGCCGGCGGTGGCGAGGGGGGCACGTTCGACGCCGTCTTCCATCGGGCCGGCGACCGGCGCCCGCCTGTCGCGGCCGTCCCGGAGCAGCCCGTCCCCGCCTGCCTGCACAACGACCCCCTCGCTCCCCGGCGGCGGGAGGAGTGGTCGGGCCGGGTCGTCCCCGAGCTGCGGGCCGCGCTGCGGGCGGTCCTGCCCGAGTACATGGTCCCGTCGGCCTTCGTCGTGCTCGACGCCCTGCCCCTTACCCCGACGGGCAAGGTCGACCGCGCCTCCCTCCCCGCCCCCGCCCCCCGCGCCGGCGCCCACCCCGGCCACCCACCGGCCACGCCCACCGAGGAGGCCCTGGCGACGATCTGGGCCGGCGTCCTCGGGATCGAGGACGTCGGGCGGCACGACGACTTCTTCGACCTCGGCGGGCATTCGCTCCTCGCCGTCCGGGCCCTGTCGCGCATCCGCGACCTCCTCGGCGTCGACCTGCCGCTGCGCGCCCTTTTCGACGCCCCGACCGTCGCCGGCCTCGCCCGCCAGGTCGACGACCGGCCGATCTCGGCCAGGGCCACGATCCCGCCGCTGACCCGTCGCACTCCCGCCGACGATGCGCCGCTGTCGCTGGCCCAGGAGCCGCTCTGGTTCCTTGACCAGCTGGCGCCCGGCAACCCGTTCTACAACGTGGCCTCGGCGTACCGGCTGCTGGGCGACCTCGACGTGGACGCCCTGGCCCGGGCCGTGGCCGAGGTCGTCGCCCGCCACGAGAGCCTGCGGACCACGTTCCCGTCGGTGGGCGGCCGGCCGTACCAGCACGTCGGCAGGGCGCCGGAGGTGATCGTCGACGTCGACGACCTCGCCGTCCTCGGTCCCGGCGCGGCCGAGGAGGAGGCCCGCCGCCGCGCCGCGGTGGAGGCCAGTGTCGCATTCGACCTGGTCGCCGGCCCCCTCCTGCGCGGCCGCCTCCTGCGCCTTGCGGCTGGCGAGCACGTGCTGCTGGTGACCGCCCACCACATCGTCACCGACGCGTGGTCGAACGAGGTCTTGATGAGCGAGCTGTCGACCCTCTATGGCGCCATCGCCCGCGGTCGGGCGCCGGCCCTGCCCCCGCTGGCCGTCCAGTACCCCGACTTCGCCGCGTGGCAGCGGCGATGGCTGGACGGGGACGTGCTCGACGGGCATCTCGACCACTGGCACCGGCGCCTGGCCGGGGCGCCTCCGGCCCTGGAGCTGCCGGCGGACCACCCCCGGCCCGCGGTGCCGTCGTACCGGGGGGCGGTGGCCCGCCTGCGGGTGGAGCCCGAGGTCGTCCGCCGGCTCCGGGCGCTCGGCCGGTCGCAGGGGGCGACGCTCTACATGGTCGTCCTCGCCGCCTTCGACGTCATGCTGGCCCACGCCTCCGGGGCCGACGACATCGTGGTCGGGGGGACGGCGGCCGGGCGGGGGCGGGCCGAGCTGGAAGGCATGATCGGCGTCTTCGTCAACCCGCTGGCCCTGCGGACCGACCTGTCCGGCGACCCCCGCTTCGCGGACGTGGTGGGCCGGGCCCGCCGCACGGTCCTCGACGCCGTCGACCACCAGGACGCGCCCTTCGACCGCGTGGTGGCCCGGGTCAGGCCCCCTCGCGACCTGAGCCGGAACCCGGTGGTCCAGGTCGCCTTCGAGCTCCAGGAGCGGCCTCGCCTCCCGGCCGACCTGGGCGGCCTGGTGGGGCTGACCGACCTCGGTTTCTACGCCGGCGACGAAGGTGGGATCCCGGCCCGGCTCGACGTCGAGCTCTTCTTGGACGAGGTCGCCGGGGGCGGGTTGGCCGGGACGCTGGTGTACAGCGTCGACCTGTTCGACCCGCCCACCATGGCCCGGTTCGCCGCCCAGTTCACCCGGCTGCTCGCCGCCGTGGTCGAGGACCCGCAGTCCCGCATCTCCGAGCTGGAGCGACGCTCCCTAGGGTGAGCGGCGTGGACCGCGGGGCGCGAACCGTCGTCGAGCTGATCGCCGCGGCCGTCGCCGCCCACCCGGGCGCCACCGCGGTCGTGGCCGCCGGGGGATCGCTCACCTATGCCGAGCTGGACGGTCGCGCCGACCACGTGGCCGGGCGGCTCCACGCACTGGGCGTCGGCGGTGACGCGCTCGTCGGCGTGTGCCTCGACCGGTCCCTCGCCCTGCCGGTCGCCCTGCTCGGGGTGCTGAAGGCCGGCGGCGCCTGCGTCCCCCTGGACCCCGCCTACCCGCCGGCCCGCCTGGCCGCCATGGTGGCGGACGCCGGGCTGGCCGCGGTCGTGACCGGGGCCGGGCTGCCCACGGACCGCCTTCCCGCCGGCGTGCCGCCGGTCCTGGTGGACGACGCCGGGACCGTGGGCAACCCGCCGCCCAGCATTCACATCGACCCCGAGGATCTGGCCTACGTGATCTACACCTCCGGGTCGACGGGGATGCCCAAGGGCGTGCTGCTCACCCACCGAGGGTTGGTCAGCCACCACGTGGCCGTCGCCGACCTGTACGGCCTGGCGCCGGGCGACCGGGTCCTGCAGTTCTGTTCGCTGGGCTTCGACGCCAGCATCGAGGAGATGTTCCCCACCTGGGCCGCGGGGGCCACGGTCGTGTTCCGGCCCGACGACGTCCCCCTGCTCGGCAGGGAGTGGGCCGACTGGTTGAGGGACCAGGGGATCACCGTGCTCAACCTGCCCACCGCCTACTGGCACGCCTGGGTGCGCGATCTGGACCGGTTGGGCCGGCGGGTGCCCGAGGGCGTCCGCCTGGTCGTCGTCGGCGGCGAGAAGGCGCTCGGGCCGGCGTACCGGGCCTGGCGCCGCCTGAGCGGTGGGCGCAGCCGCTGGGTCAACGCCTACGGGCCGACCGAGACGACCTGCATGTCGACGTTCTGGGAGCCCGCCCCCGCCCCCGCCGCCGACCCCGACGACGACGGCGACCGTGACCCGCCCATCGGCCGGCCGCTCCCCGGCACCACCGTGCTGGTGGTCGACGAGGCCCTGCAACCGGTCGCCGCCGGCGTCACCGGCGAGCTGCTCATCGGCGGCCCGGGCCTGGCCCGCGGGTACCTGCACGACCCTGAGCTGACCGCCCGCCGCTTCGTCGAGCCGCCGGCCACACCCGTGCGGATGTACCGCACCGGCGACCTGGTGCGCCTCGGCGCCGACGGCCTCCTCGACTACGTGGGCCGGGCCGACGACCAGGTGAAGATCCAGGGCTTCCGGGTCGAGTGCGGCGAGGTGGAGGCGGTGCTGGCCCGGCACGGGGCGGTGGCGGCGTGCGCCGTCGTGGCCCAGGAGGACCCGCCGCGGGAGCGGCGGCTGGTCGCCTACGTGGTCCCGAACGAGGCGGTGGACAGCGCGGCCCTGCGCCGGTTCCTGGCCGAGCGCGTCCCGCCCCACATGGTCCCGGCGGTATTCACGTTCGTCGACGACCTGCCCCTCACCGACCACGGCAAGCTGGACCGGTCCGGCCTGGGCCTGTCGCCCGTCGCCCCCGCCGCGCCACCGGTGTCGCGGTCGGCGGCCGAGGATCGCATGGCGGCCATCTGGTCCCGGGTGCTGGGCGTCCCCGCCGCCTCCCTCGATGTCGACGACGACTTCTTCGAGGTCGGCGGGCATTCGCTGCTCGCCACCCAGGTCATCGCCCACGTGCGGGAGGAGTTCGGCACCCAGACGCCGCTGCGGGCCGTCTTCGAGTCACCCACCCTGGGGGCGCTGGCGGCGGCGGTGGCGGCGGAGGCCGGCGACGGACCGGGTGGTGCACCCGGGCTCTCGGCGCGACGCCGAGCGCCCGGCGAGCCCTTCCCGCTGGCCCTGGGCCAGGAGCAGATGTGGGCGTTGGAGTCCGCCGCTCGCCCGCCCGGCCTCTACAACTTCACCGCCCTGCACCGCTTCGAGGCGCCGGTCGACGCCGCCGCCCTGCGCCAGGCGCTGGCCGCCATGGTGGACCGCCACGAGATCCTGCGCACCGGGTTTGGCACGGACGGCGGGCGCCCCTACCAGTTCACCGTCGACCCCGCCGAGATCCCCCTCACCCTGGTCGACCGGCCCGCCGGCGCCGACCTGTCGACGGCCATCGGCACCCACGAAGCGGCGCCGTTCGACCTGGCCCAGCCGCCGCTGGTCCGGGTCGCCCTCTTCCGGGTGGGCGCACACGAGGCCACCCTGGCCGTCACCTTCGACCACTTGATCGCCGACGGGACGGGCGCGGCGATCTTCATGCGGGAGCTGCTCGCCGCCTACGAGGCCATCGTGGCCGGCGGCGCGCCGGCCTGGTCGCCGCTCGCCCTCCAGTTCGGGGACTTCGCGTGCTGGCAGCGGGCCAGCGTCGGCGAGGACGTGCTGCCGGACCAGCTGGCGTGGTGGGCGGGCGTCCTGGACGGCATGCCCCTGGGACCGGCGCTGCCGTTCGACCACCTCCCGGGCAGCCCCACCCGCAGGATCGCCTCCCGCGCCGTGACCGTCCCGGCCGCGACCAGGGCCAGGCTGGAGGACGTGGCCCGGGCCACGGGGAGCACGGTGTTCGTCGTGGCCGTCGCCGCCGTCTCCGCCCTGCTCGGCCGGGCCGGCGGCACGACAGACGTGGTGCTGAGCACCACGGTCAGCGGGCGCAAGCGGGCCGAGCTGGAGGACATGATCGGCACCTTCTCGGGGATGAGCCGGATCCGCACCGACATCTCGGGCGATCCCACCTTCGCCGCCCTGGTGGCCCGGGCCCGCGACCGGGTGCTCGGCATCTTCGACCACCAGGACGTCCCGTTCCTGCGGGTCCGGCGGGCCCTTTTCCC
>DATJHJ010000129.1:0-28474 GCA_035494015.1 Acidimicrobiales bacterium | reverse complement strand
AGCAGGTCGACGGAGCCGTCGGCCAGACCGGCCAGCACCCGGTTCCGCTCGGCCGCCCCCGTCCGGTTGGTGAGTAGCTCGACTCGTAGGGGCCGGTCACCGGTGAGGGTGCCCTCGTCGGGCACGGTGAGGCCGCCGAGGACGTGGCGCACCGACAGGCCGTGCTGCTCGGCCAGCACCTCGGTGGGGGCCATGAACGCCCCCTGGTACCCGCCCTGGACGGCGACCAACAGCGCCGAGACGGCCACCAGGGTCTTGCCCGACCCCACATCGCCCTGGAGCAGTCGGTGCATGGGGTGGGGCCCGGCCAGGTCCCGGCCGATCTCGTCGATGGCCCGCCGCTGGGCGCGGGTGAGGGCGAAGGGCAGGCCGGCGTGGAAGCGCCGCACCAGCTCCCCGTCGACCCGGTGCCGGATCCCCTTGGACTCGCGCTCGATGGCCCGCTTGCGCATGACCAGGGCCAGCTGGAGCCGCAGCAGCTCGTCGAGGACCAGCCGGCGCCGGGCCACCTCGACCGCGCCCATCGACTCGGGGTTGTGGATCTGGTGGAACGCCCAGGTCCGGTCGACCAGGTCGAGGCGGTCCCGCCACGCATCGGGCAGGGGGTCGGCCAGGCCCTTGGCCCGCCGCAGCGCCTCCTCCACGAAGCCGGCCAACTCCCAGGTCGTCAGCCCGGCCTTTCCGGACTGCGGATAGACGGGGACGATCCGCCCGGTCCGGTCGCCGATCAGGTCGACCACCGGGTTGGTCATCTGCCGGCGACCCTTGAACTGGTCGACCTTGCCGAACAGCACGGCCTCGGTCCCCGGGCTCAGCTGCTTGGCCCGCCACGGTTGGTTGAAGAACACGCAGTGGAGGTAGCTGGTGCCGTCGAAGACGTCGACGTCGACCATGGCCGTGCGGGACTTGGTGCGGCGGCTCTGCACCCGCTTGACCGTCCCCAGCACCATCGCCTCTTCCCCTACCTTCAGCGAGGCGATCGACGCCTGGTTGGTGCGGTCGACGTACCGCCGCGGGTAATGGGTCAGCAGGTCGAGCACGGTGGTGATGCCCATTGCCGCCAGGGCGTCCTCCCGCTTCGGGCCGACCTTCTCCAGCTCCCGGACCGGGATGTCGGCCAGCTGGCTCAGCCGCCGGCCGGCCGCGGCGGGCCGGCCGCCGACAGACATTGTCACTCCGCGCTGAACAGGTAGGCGGCCAGCGGCTGGCCGCCGGCGTGGACCTCCACCGCCGCCCCCGGCCGCTGCTCGGCCAGCCACGCGCTGATGGCCGCGGTGGCCTCCGGCGACGACCCGTCGCCCTCGATCAGGGTGACGACCTCGTGATGGGGGTGCACCAGCCGTTCCAGCAGCCGGCAACCGGTGGTGGCCAGGTCGGCGTCCACCACGGCGATCTTGCCGTGGTCGATGCCGAGCCAGTCGCCCTCGCGCACCGGCCCGGCGGGCGTGCTGGATGCGTCGCGGACCGCCTGGGTCACCTCGCCCCAGGCCACGCGGGCGGCGGCCTCGGCCATGGCGTCGGCGTTGGTGGACGAGTCGGCGGCGGGGTCGTACGCCAGCATGCAGGCCAAGCCCTCGGCCACACTGCGGGTGGGGACGACGCGGACGGTCCGGTCGCTCAGCGCCGCGGCCTGCTCGGCCACGGGGACCACGTTCTTGTTGTTCGGCAGGACGACCACCTCCTCGGCGCTGGCCGCCTCGATGGCGTCGAGGATCTGGGCCGTGGAGGGGTTCATGGACTGCCCGCCGGTCACCACTTCCTGCACCCCGAGCGACCGGAGGATCCCGTCGACGCCAGCGCCCGCGCCGACCGCCACCACCCCGGTCGAGACCCGCTCGCGGGCCCGGCGGTCGTGCTCGTCGGCGACCTGCTGCTCCAGGTCGGTCACCCGGATCTGCCGGGGACGCCCGCCGGCGTCGAGCCCGGCCTCGACCGCGGCCCCGATGTCGTCGGTGTGGACGTGGCAGTTCCACAGGCCCTCCCCGCCCACCACCACGATCGAGTCCCCGATGGCGTCCCAGGCCTGCTTGAACCCGTCGATCGCCTCGTCCGGGGCTTCCAGGAAGTACATGACCTCGTACCGGCCCCCCTCGCCCCCGACATGCCCCTCGTCGTGGGCCTGAGCGTGCACGGAGGCGGCGGCCGGGGCCGGTTCGGCCTCGGGCAGGGGCCGGCCGTCGGCGACGTGGAGCAGGGCGTCCAGGAGCAGGACGAAGCCGGCGCCGCCGGCGTCGACGACGCCGGCCGCAGCCAGGACGGGCAGCAGCTTGGGCGTCTCCTCCAACGAGGTGGCGGCGGCGGCGGCGGACGCCTCGAGCACGCCGACCACCCCGGCGGACGCCCCCGCCTCCTCGGCCGCGGCGGCGGCATCGCGGGCCACGGTCAGGATGGTGCCCTCCACCGGGCGCATGACCGCGCCGTCGGCCCCGTCGCTGGCCGCCCGCAGGGCGCGGGCGACACCGTCGGCGCCCACCGGCTCCCCGCCCAGCCCCTCGGCCAGGCCCTTGAGGATCTGGCTGAGGATGACCCCGGAGTTGCCGCGGGCGCCCATCAGCGACCCGTGCACCACCGCCTTCTTGACCCCTTCGGGGGGCACGGCGTCGAGCCCATCGACGACGGACTCGAGCGTCAAGGCCATGTTGGTCCCGGTGTCGCCGTCGGGGACGGGGTACACGTTCAGCCGGTTCAGGCGGTCCTGATGGGCGCGAAGCAGGTCCCGGTACGCGACCATGGCGGCCCGCAGCTCGTCCGGGCCTAGCTTCACCAGCGCATCCATGGGACTCGAATCGTAGTGGCGAGCCCGGTCGACTACCCTTGACCCCCATGGCTGCGGTCTGTGAAGTATGTGGGAAACACCCGTCGTTCGGCATGGCCGTGAGCCACTCGCACCGGCGCACCCGCCGGCGGTGGAACCCGAACATCCAGCGGATCCGTGCCGTGGTCAACGGCTCCCCCCGCCGCCTGTCGGTGTGCACGTCGTGCATCAAGGCCGGCAAGGTCCAGAAGTCCGTCCGGTAGGAACCTCGCCATGATGCAGGAGCCGTGGGTCTCCGCGGTGGTGACCATGGCCGTCCCCGCCAACGACCTGGCCTCGATCACGCCGACCAAGGGCCACTTCACGTCGGCCGGCTTCGAGGTGCACGCGCCGCTGGGCGCCACCTTCGCCATCGCCGGGCCCAAGTCCCTGTTCGAGAAGACCTTCGGCCAGGACATCCTGGTCAACGACCAGGAACTGATCTCCACCGTCACCACGGCGTCGGGCGAGCTCGAGCTGCCCCTGGACTCGTTGCCCGACAACCTGCGGGTCAAGGTGGAGTCCATCCGGTTCCCGGAACCCCCGCCCCTCCCCTTCGGCGGCCTGACCTAGGAAGGACCCGGTCGAGTGCCCGTGCGACCAGTGCGCAAGCGCGGGGCGGGCTCGGGTCAGGGCAGCTGCAGCCGAATGCCGGCGCGTTCGGCGTCCGTCGAGTCGGTCAACGCGTTGGTGGCGACGAGGTAGCCGTCGACCGCGGCGCGGTCCTGCCAGGGCATGCTGGCCGTCCACCGCCAGGCGTAGGCGAGCGTGCGAACGTACAGGTCTGTGCGCCCATCACGAGAGAGGCTCCGCAGGGCGGTCTGGTATTCGTTGCGGAACACGATCGGAACCACGATCCGGGCCGCATCGGCAGCGGTGAGCTCCGCGCACATCGCCGCCCGTGCGACCCGGCCGTTGCCGTCGTCATAGGGGTGGACCTCCGATATGAGGAACAGCTCGTACACCGCCCGGGGAAACCCTGGCGGAAGATCGACGAGCCGCCGGAAGCCCTCGACGAGGGTGCCCTCGACCAGGCCAGGCGCCACAAAGACATACGAGCCGGCCTGGTTGGACTTCTCCTTGAACCGACCCGGTCGTTTGTCGGGACGGCCCCCCATCACCAAGCGGTGACGCCGTTCCAAGAGGGCGAGGAGCTGGTCCGAGGTATCCGGCACGGCGGCGCGCAGTTCCGGATCGGCGACCGCCTCGAAGGTGCCCAAGACGTCGTGCGCGTCCTCGGGCCGGTCCGCCGGGATCTCCTGCGAGGCGACGATGGCCTCGGCCTCCTCGACCGTGAACTCGGTTCCCTCGATGAAGTTGGAGAAGTAGGCCTCGAAGAACGGCAACGACGTAACGGGCTCGTCGGCTCGCGCGGGGAGGAGCGAGGGGATGTCGAGATCATCCGGGATGGCGGCGAGGAAGCGGGCCAGATCGTCGAAGCGCGCCACCCGGGCCGGGTCGAACTCGCGACCGGCGGCACGGGCCAGGAGCAACCGCCCCGCGCCGTCTCGCGCCTTGCGAGTACCCGCCGCAACGCCCAGGATCTCCTCGACGAGCGGACCGCGCTCGGGCACGCCCAGCTCCTCGCAGATCTGCAGCGCCCGGGAGCGAAGCCCGACCAGCCAGCCGTCTGGACGCCGCTGCGCCGTTCGCACCACCCAGTCCTCCAGCTCCGCCCGGGAAAGGGTGCGTGCCACCTTGCCGCTGCGGCCTCGGGAGACGGCGAGGTTGTCGACGAGGGTGCGGCCGTCCGAGGTCAGGCGCAGCCCGGCGGCCCACCCCAGGTCGTCCGCGAGCGGGCCGGGCCCCGGGCGCGGCGCGATCACCAGGCCCGGGAGGGCGAGGTCTTCCCGTCGCAGGCTGGAGACGACCGTGAGCACGCCGGCGGCAGGCATCCCGCCCCCGGCCGCCGAGCGGTCGGCGATGAGGGCGTCGGGGACGAGCCGAGCCACGATCAGCCAACGGTTGCGGGCCACCAGCTCGACGGGGCCCGTTCGAAGATCGGCCGTGTACAAGCCACGTGCCACCCGGCGGACCCGGCCATCCCGGACGGCGCGGGACAGGGTGGCGACGCTGGACACGTCGCCGAAAAAGACCGATCCAGGAGTGGTCGGCCACGGGGTAGTAGGTCGTCGTGCCATCGCGTTATGAAAGCAACATCGCCGAAAAGCAGGTTAGTGAAAGAAACTCCGGCGAGAGCGGATGCCTTTGCCGATCCTGAGCGCCGAGAGCTCATCGCCTGCCCGGCCCGCTGGTCCCGCAGCCCGGCAGTCGGGCGGGGGCCGTGGAGACGAGCTAACCCCGGCGCTCCACGCCGTCGAGGAAGCCCTCCACCGCGGTCTGCGTCTCGTCGGCCTGGGCCCGGTAGCGCGACGACCCGACGGCGTGGCCGGCGGCGACCCCGGAACCGACCACCGCCGGGCCGAGCAGCAGCGCCGTAGGCGGGTGCAGCAGGGCCAGGCCTCCGACCGCCGCCGCCGTCCCGAGCGCGGCCCCCTTGGCCACGGCCACGCGGTGGATCCGGCGCAGCGGGCGGACGTCGACCGTCATCTTGACCAGCACCAGTTCCCCGTCGCTCCCCGGCTCCTCGACCACCGCGATCTCGACCTGCTCGGCGTCCCGAAGGCGCAGCCGCCGGTGGATGCTCTTGTCGTAGGAGGTCCGCACCCGGGCGCCGACGTCCTGGCGCCGGGTCCAGCTGGAATGGGCGCCGAGGTCGCGCCGCAGGTGGAACAGCTCCTGCTGCAGGAACCGGCGGACGATGGCGTCGACGGCGTCGGCCGGGCCGGGCACACAGCGCTGCACGGTCATCGTCGTGGGGCCGAGGCCGGCCCGGCGGCTCTGGCGACCGGGACCGGGGTCGAGGGCGAGGGTGCCCGCCCGCAGCTCGGCGACGGCCCGGCGCACGGACTGGCGGGACAGCCCAGCCTCCACCGCGGCCTGCTCCAGCAGGACGAGGTCGAGCCCGGCCTGGCCGGCGAGCGCCTGGCCGTCGAGCTCGCAGGCCCGGCGGATCACCACCGCTATCTGGTCCTCGTCGAGGCGGTCGCCCTCCACCACATCCGAACGTACCCGGACGCGGCCCGATTGGTTCACCGGGCCGCCCACCGGGCCGGCCCGGTGGTACTTGTCGGACCGGCCTCCCGGGCCGGTCACCGCGTCACCGGGCGGCCCACCCGGGGTCGACCGGCACCACGCCGTCGCCCAGCACGGGACCGGCGGCGATGGCCCGCTCGACGAACCGTTTGGCGGCCAGGCAGGCGTCGGGCGCCTCCATGCCCCGGGCCAGCTCGGCGCAGATGGCGGCCGACAGCACGCACCCGGACCCGTGGGCGCCCCCGGTGGCAGGCAGGCGGGCGGCCTCCAGCCACACCGGCCCCTCGCCGGCCACCAGTAGGCAGTCGGGTGAAGCGTCGCCCCCGAGGTGGCCCCCCTTCACGAGCACCACGGCCGGGCCGAGGTCGACCAGGGCCCGGGCGGCCCGCTCCATCCCATCCCGGTCGACCACCTCCAGGCCGGTCAGGGCCGCGGCCTCGACCAGGTTGGGCGTGACGACCGCGGCCCGGGGCAAGAGCAGGGTGCGCAGGGCGTCGAGGGCGGCCGGGTCGAGCAGGCGGCCGCCCGCCGTCGCCACCATCACCGGGTCGACCACCAGCGGCGCCACCCCCAGCTCGGCCACGGTCATGGCCACGACCTCGACGATCTCAGCCGAGGCCAGCATGCCGGTCTTGGCCGCGTCGACCCCGATATCCGACACCACCGACGCGATCTGGGCCCGCACGATCTCGGGCGTGAGCGCCTCCACGGCTTGGATGCCGAGCGTGTTCTGAGCCGTCACTGCGGTGACTGCGACCGTCCCCCATATCCCGTGGGCTTCGAACGTCTTGAGGTCGGCGGCCACGCCCGCACCCCCGCCGGAGTCCGACCCCGCGATGGTCAGGGCGACCGGCCGCGCCCGCTCCGGGCTCAGCGGTGCTCCCAGCCCAGCACCGGCAGGTCGGCGTCCCGGAGGCGGCGCTCACCGGCGTCGGCGGTGCACCGCCCGACCCGCAGGGGGACGCCCAGGCCGCGGGCCGCGAACGTGGCCTCCACCAGATCGGGGTCGGGGGCGGCGAACAGCAGCTCGTAGTCCTCGCCCCCGCCGAGGGCCAGGGCCTCGGGGTCGTCGCTCACCCGGCTCACCCCGATGGCGACCGGTACCCGGTCGAGGACCACTCCCACGCCGGATGCGTCGGCCAGGTGACGGAGGTCGGCGGCCAGGCCGTCGGAGACGTCGATCATGGCCGAGGCGCCGGCCACACGCGCCGCCGTCCCCTCGTCCAGGCGGGCGCGGGGGCGGCGATGGGACAGGACCAGGTCGGGCGCCTCCGACAGCTGGCCCGACCGCAGCAGCTCGAGCCCGGCGGCCGACGACCCGAGCGGGCCGGTCACGAACAGCGTGTCGCCCGGGTTGGCGCCGGAGCGCATGACCGGCGGGAGCGCGGGCCCCCCGCCGTCGCCCACAATGGCGACGGACACGACGAGGGTGGCCGAGCCGGACAGGTCGCCGCCCACCACCGGGCACTCGTAGGCCGCGGCGGCGGCGAGCAGGCCGTCGTACAGAAGGTCGACGTCCAGCGCCGCCAGCGGGCCGGCCACGGTGACCACCGTGTAGCAGGGCCGGCCGCCCATGGCGGCCACGTCGCTCACGTTGGCCACGATGGCCTTCCAGCCCATGTCGTCCAGGCCGACCAGGTCGAGGTCGGCGTGCACGCCGGCCACGACGGCGTCGGCGGCCAGCAGCATCGGCCCTGTCGGCCCGGGCACGACGGCGGCGTCGTCACCGACCCAGCGCTCACCCCCCGGCCCGACCAGCCGCTGGCGCAGGCGCTCTATGAGGGCGAGTTCAGATATCGTCGTGGAACGAGGTTAGTGGTCGGGCGGCCAGGCGCGGATATGGAGGTCCCTTTGCAGGGAGTCATCAAGTCCTACGACCCAGGCACGGCGGAGGGGGTCGTCATGCGCGACACGGACCGCTCGGAGTACGACCTTTCGCCCAACGCCCTGACCGGCTCCGTCTTCCGGATGCTGCGCCAGGGCCAGCGCGTCGTGTTCGACCTCGACGGCGACGGGCGGGCCACCCGGGTCCGCCTCGGTTCCGAAGTCGACATGGGCACCCCCGGTTTTCCCGCTCGCCCCGACGGAAGGACGGAATGACGACGACCGCGCCACCGACGACTACCCTGACCACCAACCGGCACCTGCTCGACTGGGTCGAGGAGGTGGCGGCCCTCTGCCAGCCCGACCGGGTGGAGTGGTGCGACGGTTCGCAGGAGGAGTACGACCGGCTGTGCCAGCTCCTGGTGGAGGCGGGCACCTTCACCCGGCTCAACGAGGCCAAGCGCCCGAACAGCTACTGGGCCACCTCGGACCCGAACGACGTGGCCCGCGTCGAGGACCGCACGTTCATCTGCTCGGCCAAGGAGATCGACGCCGGGCCGACCAACAACTGGCGGGAGCCGGCGGCCATGAAGGCCACCCTCACCGAGCTGTTCAGGGGCGCGATGCGGGGCCGCACGATGTACGTCGTCCCCTTCAGCATGGGCCCCATCGGCTCCCCCCTCGCCCACATCGGCGTCGAGATCACCGATTCGGCCTACGTCGCCGTCAACCTGCGGATCGTGACCCGCATGGGCCGCCCGGCCCTCGACACCCTGGGCCCCGACGGCGAGTTCGTCCCCTGCCTGCACTCGGTGGGGGCGCCCCTGGAGCCGGGGCAGGCCGACGTGGCCTGGCCGTGCGACGCCGACAACAAGTACATCGTCCACTTCCCCGAGGAGCGCTCGATCTGGTCGTACGGCTCGGGGTACGGGGGCAACGCCCTGCTGGCCAAGAAGTGCTTCGCCCTGCGCATCGCCTCGTCCATGGGTCGCGACGACGGCTGGCTGGCCGAGCACATGCTCGTCCTCAAGCTCACGAACCCGGCCGGTGACACCAGGTACCTGGCGGCCGCCTTCCCGTCGGCCTGCGGCAAGACCAACCTGGCCATGCTCGTCCCCACCCTGCCCGGCTGGCGGGTCGAGACGGTGGGCGACGACATCTGCTGGATGAAGTTCGGCCGCGACGGGCGGCTGTGGGCCATCAACCCCGAGGCCGGCTTCTTCGGGGTCGCCCCGGGGACGTCGGACAAGACCAACCCGAACGCCATGCGGACCCTCACCGGCGACTGCCTGTTCACCAACACCGCCCTCACCGACGACGGCGACGTGTGGTGGGAGGGGATGACCGACGAGCTCCCGGCGCACCTGACCGACTGGAAGCGCAACGACTGGACGCCGGAGTCCGGCACGCCCGCCGCCCACCCCAACGCCCGCTTCACCGTCGCCGCCGCCCGCTGCCCGTCCATCGCCCCGGAGTGGGAGGACCCCCAGGGCGTGCCCATCTCGGCCATCCTGTTCGGTGGGCGGCGCTCGTCGGTGGTCCCCCTGGTCCAGGAGGCCCGCAGCTGGCGGCAGGGCGTGTTCCTGGGCTCGATCATGGCGTCGGAGACCACCGCGGCCCAGGCCGGGGCGGTCGGCAAGCTGCGCCGGGACCCCTTCGCCATGCTCCCCTTCTGCGGCTACAACATGGGCGACTACCTGGGCCAGTGGCTCCACATCGGCGCCTCGGCCGACCCGGCCAAGCTGCCCCGGCTCTACTACGTGAACTGGTTCCGCAAGACCCCCGAGGGCAAGTGGCTGTGGCCGGGCTTCGGCGAGAACAGCCGGGTCCTGGCCTGGATCTTCGACCGGGTGGCCGGCGCCGGCGCCGCGGTAGAGACACCTGTCGGCCTGGTCCCCGCCGAGGGCGGGATCGACGTGGACGGGTTGAAGGTGGCCCCCGAGGACATGGCCGAGCTGCTGCGGGTCGACCCCGACGAGTGGCGGGCCGAGGTGCCGTCCATCGAGGAGCATTACGCGTCACTGGGCGAACGCCTGCCCGTCGAGCTGCGCGACGAGCTGCACGCCCTCGAGGAACGACTGGGGGTGGCGGCATGAGCGGCGCGGCGCAGGCCTACGTCCTCATCCAGACCGACGTGGGGAAGTCGGCCCAGGTGGCCGAGGAGGTGGGCAAGATCGACGGGGTCATCGCCGCCCACAACGTCACCGGCAACTACGACGTCATCGTGCTGGCCGAGGCCGGCGACCTCGACGAGCTCGGGCGCCTGGTCGTGAACAAGATCCAGCTCATCCACGGGATCACCCGCACCACCACCTGTTCCGTCGTCCATCTGACCTGATCTCTCGGGCCGACCCCTGGGCCACCGCCGCCCGCGGCAGGTCGAGGCTCAGTCGGGCTCGTTGTAGGCCTCGACCAGCAGGGCGGCGAGGTCGTCGTCGACGTCGTCAGGGCCCGTCACGTTGGCCACGTGGTAGTACCAACCGCCGTACGGGACCACCTTGCGCACGATCGTGCGATGGTGCGCCAGGCGGCGGAGGGGGAACCAGATCGCCACCCACCGCTGCATCGGGCGGAGCTCGGCGAACTTGCGGGGGTTCTTGAGGAAGATGCCGACCGACACCGGCTCGACGTGCACGGGACCGAGGCCGTCGAGGCGGCGCATGACCGCGTCGAACACCGGCCGCTCGTGCGGGGGCCCGGTCGAGAAATACTCGTCGAGCGTCATGGCCGGCGCGCACTCGTGGGACTGGCGGGGGCGGGCGAACACCCGGCCGCACCGTGGGCAGGTCCAGCCCGCGTCCGCCACCGCGGTCTACCGCTGGCCCACCAGCAGGGCGCGGATGCCGAGGCCCATCACGAAAAGCCCGCCCAGGCCGTAGAGCAGGTAGAGCCGGTGCCGGAGCTGCTGGCGGTACGAGTAGATGATCCCGACGGCGATGATGGCCACGAAGCCGTAGAACATGTGGAACTGGGGGGCCACCTTGTGCTGGCCGGCCACCATGCCCACCCCCAGGCCGACCTGGACGAACACGGCCAGCTCGACGAAGGCCGTGAACCACCACAATGCTCGCGTCCGCAGCGACGGCCAGCGCATGGCGCCCAGGGCCCACAGCCCGGCCATGCCGTTGCCGATGATCACCACCCAGGCCCAGCCCTCGTGGATGGCCAGCAGGGAAGCGAGAACCGTCACCCCAGTCCGGCGAACAGGTCGGTCTCGGTCACCCCGGCGGGCGCGCCGTACAGGATGAACCACTCCTGGCCCCACGTCTTCTCGAAGACCGGCGGCTCCATGCTGAGGAAGAACGACGTCTCGGAGATCTGGCTGGCGTGGGCCGCCATGGCGGCCCGCTTGCGGGCCAGCCAGGGGCGGATGTCCACGGTGGTGGTGATCCGGTCCTCAGGGACGCCGATCTGGAAGTCCTCCTCGGACGGCAGGTCGTCGGGGACCACCGCCCCGGCGTCAATGGCGGCGCGCATGGTCCGGAGCATGTAGTCACGGTTGATCGTGTTCAGGTAGACCTTGGGCGTGCCGGCCAGCTCGGCGGCCCGCACACCGACCCGGTAGACCTGGATGTGATCGGGGTGGCCGTAGTTTCCCTTCTCGTCGTAGGCGGTGAGGACGTCGGCGTGCTCCTCGACGAGGATGGCGGCCAGCCGGGCCGCCGCTTCCTCAACGTCGGCCTGCCAGAACGAGCCCGGCAGGTCGTTCTCCGGCGTGCCCATCATCCCGGAATCGACGTAGCCGAGGAACTCGACCCGGGCCACGCCGAGGATGTCGGCGCACGCCTTGGTCTCCTCCACCCGGCGCTGCCACAGCGCCTCGTCGGGCCCCAGGAAGCCCGCGGCCACCTCGCCGTGCTCACCCCTGGTGGCCACGACGAGGACGACGCGGTGACCCTCGTCGGACGCCTTGGCCATCACGCCACCCATGGCGATCGACTCGTCGTCGGGGTGGGCGTGGAACGCTACGAGGGTCGCCATCAGCTCCGGACGCTACCGGGCGCCCGGCGGCTACTCACAACTTGAGCGTGCCGCAGGTGAGGGAGCCGTACGAGGGCAACGCCGGGTCGGTGGCGGCGAGCGCCTGGGTGTTGCGGTGGACCTCGTCGAGCAGCGAGCCCTCGAGCAGATAGCTCACCGACGACGCCTGGAAGGTCTGGTTGTTGGTGGTCGTGGCCGTGTAGGCGACCAGGCCGGCGGCCTGGCAGGCCAGCCCGTTGCGGGCCGTGGGGCTCGATCGCACGGGGAACTCGGCGGGGGCGCCGGCCACCGTGGCCCGCTGCAGGGCGCAGGACTTGAGCACGAACAGCCCGATGTTGGAGCCGGCGGCGTCGGTGCCGACCACGGCCAGGGCGGCGTCGGCCGGGCCGACGTCGAGCCGGGCGCCACCCAGGGCCTTGACCCCGGTGGCCGTGGCGGGCAACTCGGTCTCCGCCGACCCCCCGCCCAGGAGCTCGACCCGGACCCGCCACGCTCCACCGGGGGCCACCCGGTAGGTGGAGAGGCGATCGGGCTGGCCGTCGCCGTCGAAATCGCCCGGGCCGCTGCTCACTTCGGCGGCCCCCGCCGGTACTGCGGGCCCGGCGGGGCAGGCCGCCGCGGCCGGCGCCGAGGTCGAGGTGGCGGGCGCGGCGGCGCCCTTGTCGTCGCTGCTGCTACACCCCGCCAGCAGCAACAGTGCTACGGCCCCCACGACCACTCCCCGCATTCCCGGGACCCTAGTGCCGTGCCGGCTCCTAGAGCCGGTCCAGCAACTTCGCCTTCTTGAGCTCGAACTCGGCCTGGGTGATCACGCCCCGCTGGCGCAGCTCCTCGAGCTTTTCCAGCTGCTCCAGGGGGGACAGCTCCCGCCGGCCGGCCATGCGGTCGGCGTCGCGCGCCGCCGCGGCCTCGATGGCCCGGTGGACCTCGTTCTGGGTGTCCTGGGGGTGGGCGAAGCTGCCGAACTGCTCCTGGCCCCGCTCGCCGCCCGACTCGATCAGCAGGTCGCCCGCCCCCAGCAGCCGCTGGAACAGCGACTGGTGGAAGCTGACGTCGTTGAGCCGCTCCAGGGGGATCTCCCGACCCTGGCGCGACACCACCCCGGACCGGTAGATCAGACGGTCGCTGGTGAGGACGAAGTTGGTGGTGACCCACTTCGTGTACCTGCCGAGGAACCACAGCAGGGCGACCACGGCGAGGGCCAGGACCGGGAACAGGATCCACTCGGAGCGGTCCCGGACCAAGAGGGCCAGGACGAGGGCCGCGACCAGGGCGGAACCCGGGCCGACCAGGTAGAACCAGTGGGGCCGCAGGTCGAGGATGATCTCCTCGCCCTCGTTCAGGTACTTCTTGGGGAACGGCATGCCACCCCGAAGGCTACCGGTAGACCTTGCGGCGGTACACGGCGTGGGCCGAGGCCACCCGGTCGAGGAACAGGTACCCCTCGAGGTGGTCCAGCTCGTGGAGCAGGGCCCGGGCCTCGAAGGCGTCGGCCTCGATGGTCCGCTCCTTCCCGTCCACCCCCGTGCCGCGCACGACCACGGTCGTGGCCCGAGCCACGTTCCCGGTCAGGTCGGGGACGCTGAGGCACCCCTCCCGAGCCAGGGCCGGCTCGCCGGCGGCGACGAGAACCGGGTCGAACAGGACCAGCTCGCCGGCGCACGACCGGGCCTTGGGGTGGCCGGTGACGTCGATCACGAAGGCCCGCCGGCCGACCCCGATCTGGGGCGCGGCCAGCCCGACGCAGGCCGGCCGGGCCCGCATGGTGTCGACCAGGTCGGCGGCGAGGGCGAGGGCGGCTGCGTCCACCCGTCCCAGGGCCAGGGCCGGGTGCTGGAGGAAGGGGTCGGGGATCTCCAGCACCGGTCGTACGGCCATCAGCGGCGGCCTAGAGGATGTCGGCCTCCGCGGGGTGGAGCCGGCACGTCACCCCCAGCTCGGTGGCCGTGGCTTCGAGCCGGCGCTCGAGGTCTCGGGGGTCGACGTCGTCGGGGAGGGTGACCTCCAGGACCATGGCGTAGGCCGGCGCGCCAGGGTCGCCCACCACCCGGGTGCTCAGGTCGACGATGTTCACCGACAGGTCGGACAGCAGGGCGGCCACCCCGTGGACGATCCCGGGGTGGTCCCCCCCGTACACCGAGACCGTCCACGAGCCGGCCTCGGCCCCGGCGTCGGCGGGGGCCTCGGAGGCCGGGCGCACGGCGACCACCAGGTCCAGCTCCCGTGCCGGGCGGGCCAGGGCCGCCTCCAGGCGGGCCGCGCCCGTGCCCGCGGGGGCGTCGACCACCAGCATCATGGCGAACTGGCCCCGCAGGATGGTCATCGAGCTGTCCTCCAGGTTGCAGCCCAGATCGACGAAGGCCCGGGTGACGGCGGCCACGATGCCCGGCCGGTCGGCACCGACCGCGGTCACGGCGAAGTGGGACACGGGGGCGCTAGGCCGGGCGCCGGATCTGGCAGAGGCGACCCACGGCGTCGCCCCACGACGACACCCGCCGGGCCCGCACCAACGGCTCGGCTCGGTTGTAGGGCCGTTCCAGGAGGAACGACTCGCACACCTCGGCCACCAGATCCGCCTCCCGGGGGTTGTCCTCCACCATGGCCGTCACGCCCAGGCGCCCGGCCACGGCGGCCTTGGTGCCGGCGGGGGTGTGATGGACCTCGGCCAGCGGCAGGCCGTGGCGCGCCAACCAATCGGTGGTGGCGCCCGCCAGCTGGGGCGGCCGGGCGGTGATGCCGACGAGGCACCATCCGGCCCGGCGCAGCTCGTCCACCCCGGCGGCCGCCCCCTCGCACACGGGGGAGGCGGTGTACAGATCCGGGTCGGCGAACGTCTCGTCCAGGAAGGCCGAGAACCGGTCCTCGGGGACGCCGAGGCGGAGGAGGCGCAGGTCGTAGCTGCGCCAGGTCGACGGGTGGCTGGCCACGCCGAACCGCGCCGCGATCCGGGCCGCCACGCCCGGGCCCAGGTCGCACAGCACACCGTCGAGGTCGAGGGCGCAGAGCATGATCCCCGAAGGGTACCGGCCGCCTACGACACCTACCTCCGGCCGTCGTCCCCCGCCGGGGTATCCACCATCCTGTCTCACCCCGTCGGTACGTTCGATCGGGTCATGGCCTCCTCCCCCACCTCGTCGCTCGTCACTGGCGGCCTGTTGTCCGGGCTCACCCCGGCCCAGGCCGAGGCCGTCACGACGCCCGGCCTGCCGCTGTGCATCCTGGCCGGCGCCGGGTCGGGCAAGACGCGGGTGCTGACCCGGCGGATCGCCTGGCGGGTGGCCGAGGGCCAGGCCGAGGCCGGCCACGTCCTGGCTCTGACCTTCACCCGCCGGGCGGCCGACGAGCTGTCGTCGCGCCTGACCGCCCTCGGTGTGCGCGACCACGTGGCCGCCGGCACGTTCCACGCCCTGGCCTACGCCCAGCTGCGGCGGTGGTGGACTGACAACGGCCAGCGCCCCCCGGCCCTGCTCGACCGCAAGCTGCGCCTGCTCCTGCCCCTGCTCCCCCGGCGGACGGCGCCGTCCGAGCCCGGGGCGCCGGAGGTGGCGGCCGAGATCGAGTGGGCCCAGGCCCGCATGGTCTCGCCCGCCGGCTACGAAGCCGCGGTCGCCGCCGCCGGCCGCCGGCCGCCGCTGCCCGCGGCCACCGTGGCCGCCCTCTTCGAGCGCTACCAGCAGGAGAAGCGCCGGCGGGCCCTGGTGGACTTCGATGATCTGCTGCTCGGTTGCGCCCAGGCCGTCGAGTCCGACGCCGCCTTCGCCGCCGGCCAGCGCTGGCGGTTCCGCCACCTGTTCGTGGACGAGTTCCAGGACGTGAACCCCCTGCAGTTCCGCCTGCTGGAGGCCTGGCGGGGGGAGCGCGACGACCTGTGCGTGGTCGGTGACCCCCGCCAGGCCGTCTACTCCTGGAACGGCGCCGACCCCCAGTACCTCACCGGCTTCGCTCGGCGGTTCCCGGGCGCCACCGTCGTCCACCTGGACGAGAACCACCGCTCGTCGCCCCAGATCCTGGCCGTGGCCAACGCCGTCCTCGACGGATCCGGGGCCCGGCCCCTGCGGCCCGCCCAGGCCGACGGCCCGGTCCCGACCGTGACCTCGTACGCCACCGACGGCGAGGAGGCCCGTTCGGTGGTCCGGTCCCTCCGCCGGCGGGGCGCCGCCGGCCGGTGGTCGGATCTGGCCGTGCTGGCCCGCACCCACGCCCAGCTGGTGGCCTTCGAGGAGGCGCTGCAGGCCGCCGCCATCCCCTACCGGTTGCGGGGCGCCACCTCGTTCCTGGACCGGCCCGGGGTCCGCGAGGCCCTGGCCGACCTGCGGCGCCGCCCGGCCGCCGCACCGCTGGCCGTGGCCGTGCCGGACCTGGACGCCGCCGCCGCGGAGGCGGACGGCGACCGGCGGGACGACCTCACCGTGCTGGCCGGCCAGGCCCGCGAGTTCCTGGCCTGCGATCCCGGCGGGCCGGTGGGGGGGTTCGTGGCCTGGCTCGGCGCCCGGCTGGCCCGGGAGGAGCCGAAGTCGGGACGGGACGCCGTCGAGCTGGCCACCTTCCACGCCGCCAAGGGCCTGGAGTGGCCGGTGGTCTATGCCGTCGGGCTGGAGCAGGGGCTGGTCCCGATCGGTCACGCCACCACGCCGGAGGCCCGGGCGGAAGAGCGGCGGCTGCTGTACGTCGCCGTGACCCGGGCCGAGCGCGAGCTGCATTGCTCGTGGGCCGAGCGGCGCACGTTCGGGGCCCGCACCATGCCCCGCTCCCCGTCGCCCTGGCTGGCGGCCATCGAGGACGTGATCGCCGGGCTCGACCTCCCCGCCGGTCCGGGCGACGGGTGGCGGGACGGCGTGGCCGACGGGCGGGCCCGCCTGCGTTCCGGCGAAGGGGGGCGGCGGCGCCCCCGGGCCGGCGAGGGCGCCGACCCGGCCGTCCTCGGGGCCCTGCGTTCATGGCGGGCCACCACGGCCCGGGCGTCGGGGGTACCGGCATTCGTCGTGTTCCACGACACCACCCTGGCCGCCGTGGCCGAGGCCCGGCCCCGGGACCACACCTCCCTGCTCGCCCTGCCCGGCATGGGGCCGGTGAAGGCCGAGCGCTACGGCGACGCGCTGCTCGCCGTCGTCGCCGCCTCCTCCCCCGGCACCTAGCCATCCCTGGGGCGATCCCCAGGTCGCTCGCAGGTTCTCCAAAGCGGCTGGCCGCACCGTCGTCGGCATGCCACTCCGAGATCGACCACGACGAAGCGGCACGCCCTGCTGGGCACCGCTGCGCCCTCGGTCTGATCACCGCGGCGCCGGTCCGGGCAAGTACCAGGCCGTGGATGGTGGTCGTGCTGTGGCTGGCGGTGGTTGCCATCGCGTCAAGCCCGTGCTCGTGCTGGTGGCGACGCTCAACGGCCTGTGGGCCCACGGCTTTCCTACCGGCTCATGGCCCAGCCGGCCGATGCCAGCGCCGGTGCCCTCGACCCCGGCCTCCTGCTGAAGGTGATGGCGGCGGGCGCCATTTCCCAGGCCGCGTGGTGGGAGGCGACCCGCATCGGCTTCCTGGCCACCACCAGCCGTTGACATCGTCCGCTCCAGGCGCGACAACGGGTCATGCGCTCCTACGTGTGGCCCAGCGAGGACGGTTGGCCTTATCCGGACGGAAGGGCGGAGCTCCCTGACCTGGATTCCAACGTCGACGAGGACGCCATGGTGCTGCGGGGCGCCGGGTCGCACCTCTTCGACCTGCTCGACCCCCTGGAGCGCCAGGTCATCACCGCCCACTACGGGCTCGACGGCGCTGCGCCCCGGACCATGAAGGAGCTCCACCACACCATGGGCCTGCCCCGCACCGAGCTGCGCGAAGCCCTGGCCGGCGGCCTGGCCAAGCTCCGCATCAGCCTGTCCGAGTAGCGGCCTCCGCTCGTTCTGGCTGCAGTTACCCGCCGTATGGCGGGTAATTGCAACCAAAACGATGCCGGGTCAGTCCTGGAAGTCGACCACGAGGGGGGCGTGGTCGGACGGGAGCTTGCCTTTGCGGGCCTGGCGGTCGATGACCGCCCAGGTGGCCCGCTCGGCCAGGGGCTTGGTGACCAGCATGAGGTCGATGCGCAGGCCGCGGCCCTGGTGGAAGTCGCCCGCTCGGTAGTCCCACCAGGAGAAGAGGCCGGGCTGGTCGTACAGCTGGCGGAACACGTCCGTGAGCCCCCAGTCACGCAGCGCGGCCACCGCCTCCCGCTCGGGGGGGCTGACGTGGGTGCCCCCGTGCAGCTTGGTCGGGTCCCAGGTGTCACGGTCCTCGGGGGCGACGTTGAAGTCCCCGCAGATGACCAGGTTCGCCGTCGGGTCGCAGCCCGCCTCGACGTGGCGGCGCAGGCGCTCCAGCCAGGCCAGCTTGGCCTCGTAGTGCTCGGTCCCCACCTCCCGGCCGTTGGGGACGTAGACGCTGCCCACCCGCACCCCCCCGCAGGTCGCCCACAGCAGGCGAGCCTCCGCGGTCTCGTCCTCGGGCTGGTCGGAGAACCCGGCGACCACGTCCTCCAGGCCCACCCGGCTGAGGACGGCCACGCCGTTCCACCGGCCCTCGCCGCAGTGGGCCGACTCGTAGCCGAGGGCCGAGAAGGCCAGGGCGGGGAAGGCGCTGTCGGCCAGCTTGGTCTCCTGCATGCACAGCACGTCCGGCTGGGCATAGGAAAGCCACTCCTCGACCTTGGGCAGCCGGACCTTCAGCGAATTGACGTTCCAGGTGGCGATGCGCATCGAGTGAGCATTGTTGTACCTCTGCTCACTCGGCGGGGGCGGCCGCCTTCTTCGTCGACTTCCGGGCCTTCTTGACCGGTTCGACGACCGGCTCGGCCGCCGCTTTCTTCCTGGTCGCCCGCTTCTTGACCGGCTCGGGCGGCGGCTCCTCGGCGACTGCGACCGGCTCGGGCTCGGGCGCCGCCTTCTTGCGAGCGCGGGTGGCCTTCTTGACCGGTTCCTCGACCACGGGCTCGGGGGCGGCCTTCTTCCGGGCCTTGCGCACCGGGGCGACGGGCGCCTCGGGCGCGGGCTCCACCGGCGCGGCGACCGCCTTCTTCCGGGACCTGCGGGCCGGCTTGGCCGGCTCGGGCTCCGGCTCCGTGACCGGGACCGGTTCCGGCTCGGCGGCGGCGACCGGCTCGGCCTTGGGCGCGGCCCGCAGCCGGCTGCGCCGAGGCTTGGTCGGCGCCGCCTCCGGCTCGGGCTCGGCGGCGACCGGCACGGGGGCCGGGTGGGAGCCGGCGTCGATCTCCGCCTCGACGGTCTCGTCGGTGGGGGCGCCGGCCACCTTGGCCAGGCCGGGCAGGGCCAGCTCGATCCCCCGGCGGGGCGGGTCGAGGGCCTGGATCACGAACGACCGGGTCTCCCCCCGCTTGAGCACCTCCTTGGCACTGCGGGGCGGCGGGTCGCCCAGTCCGGAGACCGGGGCGTAGCAGCGGGCGCCGTCCGCGGTCACGAACGCGCCGTGGGACGTGAAGCTGTCGACCGTCCCCTCCACCTCGGTACCGAGCGGGTGCTCGGCGATGAAGGTGATGAACGGCAGGGGCTCGTTCACCGCTTCCGGGGCACCACTCGACTCGGCGGCGGGGGCGGACGCCACCACGGACCCGGACCTGCTCCGGCGCCGGCTCCCCCGCGTCGCCGTCTTGGGGGCGTCGGGGGCGATGGCTTCGGCGGTGGCCTCGGCGATGGCTTCGGCGGTGGGCTCGACCCGGGCCGCGGCGGCGGCCGAGGACGCCGCGCTGCGCTTGCGGGCCCGATCGGCGTCCCGGGTGGCCACCCGGCTCTTCGGGCCGCGCACGGGCGTGCGGGGAGTGAAGATCCAGCCCACCCCGGGCACCGGCTTGCCCCCGACCAGGCGGCCCTCGTCGAACAGCCAGGTGTACTCCCCGTGGAACTCCTGGAACGAGTCGTTCGACAGCACGTCGGCGTTGATGCGGTCGGCGATGCGGAGCAGGAACCCGTCGCCCCGGCCGATGGCGCCGGCCGGCGGCGAGACGATCTCGCCGGCGTCCTCGGCTTCCTCGAACATCTTGCGCTCGGACTCGTCGATCCGGTAGCCGAACGAGGCGTCGACTACGACGATGATCTCGTCGCCGGGGCGCTCCTCGGCGAAGGCCCGCACCGCTTCGTCGAGCTGGGCCAGGCTGGGCGTGCTCCGACCTTCCGTGGCCAGGTTCGATCCGTCGACGACGACGCGCCGACCAGCAGGTGTAGGTGGTGCCATGTCGCGATTAGTCAAGCATTCGCCGCGCCGCGGTTGGGCGATCCTGCCCGCTAGAGGCCGTCGAACGCCCGGGTGAGGAGGTCGGCCTGCTCGCGCTGGTGCACGGTCTGGCTGCCCGTCGCCGGGCTGGCGGACTCGGCCCGGCTGACGTGGCGCAGTGCGTAGTCCTCTCGGAGCAGCCGGTGGAGCCGACCGTGGACGAACGTCCAGGCGCCCATGTTCTCCGGCTCCTCCTGGAGCCACACCACCTCGCGGGCGTTCGGGTACCGGGAGACGGTGTCGAGGACGAGCAGGTCGGGCCACGGGTAGAGCTGCTCGATGCGCACCACGGCGGCGGGCAGGCCGAGCTCGTCCCGCTGCGCCATGGCGTCGTAGGCCACCTTGCCCGAGGCCAGGACGACCCGGCGGACCGCGGCGCGGTCGGGAACGCCGGGATCGTCGACCACCTCACGGAACCGACCGGTGACCAGCTCGTCCACCGGCGACCGGGACGTGCGGGCCCGCAGGAGCGACTTGGGCGTGAACACGACGAGCGGGCGACGGGCGGACCGCCGCGCCTGGCGGCGCAGGACGTGGAAGTACTGGGCCGCGGTGGTGGCGTTGACGACCTGCAGGTTGTCGCCCGCGCACAGGGTGAGGAACCGCTCGATGCGGGCCGACGAGTGCTCGGGGCCCTGGCCTTCGTAGCCGTGGGGCAGCAGCAGGACCAGGCCCGAGGGCTGGCCCCACTTGCCGTGGCCGGCGGTGAGGAACTGGTCGATGACGATCTGGGCCCCGTTGGCGAAGTCGCCGAACTGGGCCTCCCAAGCGACGAGGGCGTCACCGTGGACGACGGAGTAGCCGTACTCGAAGCCGAGGGCGGCGTACTCCGACAGCAGCGAGTCGTACAGCCACAGCTTCCCGCCCCCCCGGGACAGGCCCGAGAGCGGGAGCCACTCGGAACCGGTCTCGTAGTCGACCAGGACCTGATGGCGCTGCGAGAACGTGCCCCGCCGCGAGTCCTGCCCCGAGAGCCGGACGTCGGTGCCCTCGACCAGGAGCGATCCGAAGGCCAGGGCCTCGGCCATCGACCAGTCGACCAGCCCCTGGTCGTAGAGCTGGCGGCGGGCGTCGAGGGTGCGGGCCAGCTTGGGGTGGACGGTGAACCCGGCCGGGGCCGCGTCCAGGGTGTCGGCCACCCGGTCGAGCACGTCGCGGGCCACGCCCGTCTCGACCGGTGCGGCCGCCGCCGGCACGGGCGGCGGGGCCAGGTCGTCGACCGACGACGGCGGGGCCGACTGGCGGGTCTCCTCGAAGGCGGTCTGCATCCGGGCCAGGAAGTCGTCGAGGGCGCGCTCGGCCTCCTCCATGCTGATGTCGCCCCGGCGCACGAGCGTCTCGGTGTAGAGCTTGCGCACCGAGCGACGGGCCTCGATCCGCTTGTACATGAGGGGCTGGGTGTAGGAGGGGTCGTCGCCCTCGTTGTGGCCGTGGCGCCGGTAGCAGACGAGGTCGATGACCACGTCCTTGTGGAACCGCTCCCGGAAGCCGAAGGCCAGCCGGGCCACCCGCACGACGGCCTCGGGGTCGTCGCCGTTGACGTGGAAGATCGGGGCCTGGACCATCTTGGCCACATCGGTCGGGTAGACGGACGACCGGGCCTCGGCCGGAGCGGTGGTGAAGCCGAGCTGGTTGTTGACCACCACATGGACGGTGCCGCCCACCCGGTACCCCCGCAGGGCGGACAGGTTCAGGGTCTCGGCGACCACGCCCTGGCCGGCGAAGGCGGCGTCGCCGTGGATGACGACGGCCAGGGCCGCGAACGAGCCCGGGTCGTCGATCAGGTCCTGGCGGGCCCGCACCATGCCCTCGACCACCGGGTCGACGGCCTCCAGGTGCGACGGGTTCGACGCCAGCGTCACCGGGAGGCTGATCCCCGAGCGGCCCACGAACTTGCCGCTGGCCCCCAGGTGGTACTTCACGTCGCCGGTGCCCTGGGTCGTGCCGGGGTCCAGGTCGCCCTCGAACTCCCGGAAGATCTGGCGGAACGACTTGCCCACGATGTTGGCCAGCACGTTGAGCCGGCCCCGGTGGGCCATGCCCAGCACCGCCTCCTGGTAGCCGGCGGCGGCGGCGGCGTCGAGGACCTCGTCGACCAGGGGGATGACGCTCTCCGCCCCTTCGAGGCCGAAGCGCTTGTGGCCGGTGTACTTGGTGTGCAGGAAGCGCTCGAAGGCCTCGGCCGCGTTGAGCCGGTCGAGGATGTGGAGCTGCTCCTCGGTGGTGAGCGTGGCGTGCACGCCCTCGACCTGCTCCTGGATCCAGCGCTTCTGGTCGGGCTCCTGGATGTGCATGTACTCGACGCCGATGCGCCGGCAGTAGGCGTCGCGGAGGATGCCGAGCAGGTCGCCCAGCAACATCGTCGACTGGCCGGCCACCCCGTCGACGAAGAACTCCCGCTCCAGGTCCCAGATGGTGAGCCCGTAGGTGGCGGGGTCGAGCTCGGCGTGGGTGTGGGGCTCCTTCCAGGACAGCGGGTCCAGGTCGGCGATGAGATGGCCGCGGACCCGGTACATGTTGGTGAGGGTCTGGACGTGGACCTGCTTCTCGCGGCCGACGTTCTGGTCGAGCGGGTTGGAGTCCGGCCGCCACCGGACCGACTCGTACGGCACGCCGACCGAGCGGAACACCTCGTCGTAGAACCCGTCGGCCCCGAGGAGCAGCTGCTCGACCCGCTGCAGGTACAGGCCGGACTCGGCCCCCTGGATGACCCGGTGGTCGTAGGTGGAGGTGAGGGTCAGCACCTTGGAGATGCCGAGCTGGGCCATGACCTGGGGGTCGGCGCCGGCGTACTCGGCCGGCCACCCCAGGGCGCCCACGCCCACGATCACGCTCTGGCCGGGCATGAGGCGGGGGACGGACGAGACGGTGCCAAGCGTGCCGGGGTTGGTGAGGGTCATGGTCACCCCGGCGAAGTCGTCGGGGGCGATGCGGTTGTTGCGCACCCGGCGGACCAGATCCTCGTAGGCGGCCTGGAAGGCGGCGAAGTCGAGGGTGTCGGCGTCAGGGATGCAGGGGACGAGCAGGGTGCGCGAGCCGTCGGCCTTGGGCACGTCGATGGCCAGGCCCAGGCCGACATGCGCGGGGCGGGCGACCGCGCCGCCCCCGCCGCCGTCGAGGTCGACGAACACCGACCGCATGGCCGGCACCGCGGCGAGGGCCTTGACCACCGCGTAGCCGATCAGGTGGGTGAAGCTGACCTTACCGCCGCCGGTGCGGGCCAGGTAGCCGTTGAGGACCTTGCGGTTGACCTCCAGCAGCCGGGCGGGGATGACCCGGGCGCTGGTGGCCGTGGGCACGGCCAGGCTGGCCTCCATGTTGGCCACCAGGCGGGCGGCCGCACCCCGCAGGGGCCGGGCGTCGTCCGGGGCCACCGCGGGATGCGAGGCGGGCCCCGCCGGAGGACGGGGACCGGGAGCGGCGGGAGCGGTCGGGGGTGCCGCCGGGGTCTCCGTGGGCTCGGCCACCTGCGGGGCCACCCGGTAGTCGGCGAAGAAGTCCTGCCAGCTCTCGCTGACAGACGCGGGGTCGGCCCTGTAGCGGTCGTACATCTCGTCGACCAGCCAGGCGTTCGGGCCGAAGCTCGCCTGGCGCTCCTGTGCCATGTCTTCCAAGTCTACCGGCACCCCCCCATGACCCGATCGGGCTACGCTTTCCCCACATGCCCGGTGTCGTCACTGCCGGCCGCCTGGTGGACGACCGCTACCGACTCGTCGAAGCACTCGACGAGGGCGGGATGGGGATCCTGTGGCGGGCCGAAGACCTCATCACCGAGCGCGACGTCCTGGTCAAGGAGTTGCGCTTCCCCGACCCGCTCGACCACATGCAGCGGCGGGCCCTGGCGGCGCGGGTGCGGCGCGAGGCCCGGGCCATGGCCGCCGTCCACCATCCCGGCGTGGCCCGGATCGTCGACGTGGTCGACGACGGTGACCGGCCGTGGGTAGTCACCGAGCTGGTCGAGATGCCGACCCTGGTCGACCGGATCACCGCCGATGGGCCGATGGCGCCCGAGCGCGTCGCCCTGCTGGGCATCCGCCTCTTGGAGGTGCTGGAGGCGGCCCGGGACCAGGACATGGTCCACCGCTTCCTGCAGCCGGCCAAGGTCTTCGTCTCCCCCGAGGGCGACGTCCGGGTCGCCGACTTCGGCATCGCCTCCCTGATCGGCGACCCGACGGTGGCGAACACCGGGTCGGTCGGCGGCGTGTCGTTCATGGCCCCCGAGCAGGCGGGTACGCCCGAGGCCGACGTGTGGTCGCTCGGCGCCGTGCTGTACTACGCGGCCGAGGGCGTACCGCCCTTCACCGGGCCCGACTCGGCCGCCATCCTCGCGGCCATCGCCACCCAGCCGCCCCGGCTGCCCCTGCACGGCGGGCCCCTCAGCCGGGTCCTGGAGCTGGCGCTGCAGAAGGACCCGTCGGAGCGGCCCTCGGCCGACGAGCTGCGCACCTTGCTCGAGGTGGCCGCCGGGCCCCTGGCCCCCCGCCCCGACCCGGAGGCGGAACCGGACCTGGGTGAGGACACGATCGTGTGGGCCGACCACGAGGTCGACGCCGTCGCCATGGATCTGTCCGCCGCCCCGCCGGAAGCGGAGGCGGCGGCGCAGCCGGCCGAGCCCGCCGGGCCGGCCGAGCCCGCCGAACCCCCGGATCCGTTGCCGCCGCGGGTTGCCCTGGAGCGCATGTTCTTCCCGGGCCCCGGGAGCCCGCCGTTCGTCTTCACCCCGAAGGACGACCACCGGGAGCCGCCGCCGCCGTGGCCGGTCGCCCGCAAGCCCGGCTTATGGATCACCCTCCTGTCCGGGCTCGTCACCGCGGTCATGATCGCCATCCTGGTCACCAACGGCCGGGACATCTTCAACTCCCGCACCCACGCCGCTCGCACCATCGCCTCGGTGACATGGGCGCAGTACGTCGACCCCGCCACCGGCTTCAAGATGGACTACCCGGCCGACTGGCTGATCACCCGGGAGGGCAACTACACCGACTTCCGCCAGCCCCAGTCGGCGGCGGCGCTGCGGGTGGTGGCCCAGGACTCGACGGCCACGTCGGCGATGGCCGGCTGGCTCGACCTGGAGAAGCGGTTCGCGGTCGAGCAGTCCTCGTACAGCCGCATCCGCCTAGAGCCCAAGGATCTGCGCAACCTCGACGCCGCGGAGTGGGAGTTCACGTACAACAAGTCCGGCGTGCCCCTGCACAACATCGACCTGGGCGTGGTCACGGGCTCCAAGTCCTTCGCCCTGAACTTCGAGACCCGGGCCAGCAACTGGGACGCCGTGCGCCCGCTCTTCCAGCGCTTCGAGTCGTCGTTCCGGCCGCCCGCCCCCTGATCCTGCGATGAGCCCTCGCGGCGTCCGCCGGGTGGTGATCGCAGTGTGCGGGCTGGGGGTGGCCGGGATGATCGTGTCGTCCGTCGCCGACGACAACGGGGCGGCGCTGACCTTCGGGCTGGTCACAGCGGCGGCCGTGGCCTGCCTGATGGTGGCCACCGCGGTCGGCGGGCCGGGCAGCGGCGGCCGCGGCCTGCCCCCCGACGAGCTGCAGGCCGAGCGGGTCGAGGGCCTGGTCCGCCAGGTGGTGGCCGCCGGTGCCGATGAGCCGCTGGTGCGCACCCTCGTGCGGGAAGCGGTGCGCCTGGGCCGGGGCGGGAACGAAGAGGTCGGGGCTGGGGTGCACGGCGGACGCACCCCAGACCCCGACGAGGGCGAAATCTGACAGACCGTCGGATCGGCGTCAAATCGGCCGACCACATCGGCGCCGCACCCGCGAATGGCTCAACTGGGGGGCACCCGGTGCCGATAGCTCCACTATGGCCGTACAGAGCATCTTCACCAGCCGGGCGGTGACGCGCCTCATCGAGGCCGGGAACACCGCGACGTGCAACCTGTGCAAGCTTCCGGTCAAGTTCCGGGCCAAGAGCAGGCTCCAGCAGGTGATCGCCAACGTGTACATCGACGGCGTGTGGGACCGGGTGGAGCACTATCACCTGGACTGCTACGAAACCGCGGGACGCCCGTACGGGAGCGCCGCCTAACCCGCCAACCCGGCCCCATGGGCCGGGTTGTACCATGGCCCCATGGCTGTCGAAGGGCTGTTGGGCGTGGCCGAGGTGGGCCGGCGCACCGGTCTGACCCGCAAGGCGTTGCGCCTGTACGAGGAGCAGGGCCTGGTCGAGCCGGCCGCCCGCACGGACGCCGGCTACCGGCTGTACGGCGACGACGCCCTGCGCCGCATCGAGCTGGTCAACCGGGCCAAGGTGCTCGGCCTCAGCCTGAGCGAGGCCAAGGAGTTCCTGCACGTGGCCGAGGGCTGCTGCGGCGACCACCACCCGGAGCTGGCGACCCTCGTCGAGCACAAGCTGGCGCAGACCGAGCGCCGGATCGCCGAGCTGGCCACGCTCCGCACCACCCTCGAAGGGGTGCTCGACCGCCTGGCCGCCAACGAGGGCACCCACCGGTGCGAGGAAGCCCTCTGCACCTGCCGCACGCCGCTGACCATCGGCCGCAAGCCCGCCTGAAAGGCACGTTTGGCAGATCCGGCGCGTCCTGGCGCGCCGGATCTGCCAAACGGTCAGTGCGTGGGGGCCAGCTCCTCCTGGACCGCGGCCCACAGGGCGTGGTTCAGGGCGGCCTGGGACTCCTGGATGCGGTGCACGCTGTCCGAGCGGGCGACCAGGCACTGCTGGACGGGCGTGCCCTCGGCGGCCATGCGGCCGCCGTCGTAGCCGGAGAGGCCGACGGTGAGCATCCCCTGCTTGCGGGCCTCGGCGAAGGCCCGCATGAGGTTCTCGGAGTTGCCGCTGGTCGAGAAGCCCATGGCGACGTCGTGGCCGCGACCATGGGCGATCAGCTGGCGGGAGAAGACCAGGTCGAAGCCGACGTCGTTGCCCAGGGCGGTCATGACCGCCTGGTCCTCGGCCAGCGAGCGGGCGGGCAGCGGCCGGCCGGAGGGCGGTTGGGTGTAGAGGTGGGCCACGGCTTCGGCGTCGGTGGCGCTGCCGCCGTTGCCGAAGGTGAACAGCCGGCCACCGGCCCGGAACCGCTCGGCCATGGCCGCCGCCGTCTCGCGCAGCTGGTCGGCGGTACGGGCCAGGGTCTCCTCCCGCAGCCTGGCGCTCTGGCGCCACTTCCCCTCGGCGGAACGGGCCAGGTCCTCGAGCAGCTCGTCGGCGTCGGTCTCGTCGCCTTCGATGAAGGGGTACAGGAAGTCGGTGGTCTCGGGCATCAGCCCACGCTCCCGGTGATGGCGAACCCGGCGTGGACGAGCACCAGGTCGCCCGGGGCCGGCGCGTCGATGAGCGACACGTCGATCGTCTCCTCGCCGTCGGGCGTGCGCACCAGGGCCTCGTCGCCGTCGACGGAGACCACCTCGGCGGGCCGGCCCTCGTCCGAGCAGGTGATACAGATTTCGTCAGTGCAGTCGGGCTCGGGCTTGAGCAGGCCGGGGTGCTCGAAGCACACGTGGGTCAGCTCCCACAGCAGGTGGTAGATGCGCACGAAACGCTCGGACGCGTGCAGCGGGGCGTCCGTGTCGAGCCAAATGACATGGTTGGCCGCGCCCGGGTCGGGACGGGTGGAGCCGGCACCGATCCACACCGTCTCCACGCCCCAGGCGGCGCCGCGGCGGAGGGCGTCGATCACTCGCGGGTCGCCGGCGTCGGCCAGGACCAGCACGATGTCGCCCGGCACGACCGAGGCCCGCAGGGTGGCGACCAGGTCGGCCGCCGGGGGGACGGTGACGGCGGGGAGGGCCCGCTTGCCCACGATGACGGGGTGGACGAACTCCACGGCGACGTGGTGGGCGTGGAACGGCCATGTGGGCGACGCGCACCACATGGTGGCGCCGGCGGAGAAGCGGCGGGCCAGGGCCAGCGAGCAACGGGCCAGCGCGTCGGCGACGCCGGCCACGTCGTCGCCGTCACTGCCGTCTGCGGCGCCGACACCCCTGGGAACGGTCAAGGAAACGTCAGAAGCCATCGGTTCCAGTCTCCCACCGGCATCTGATCTCAGGGCGAAAAGTTCCACCTGAAATCCAGATTGACTAGATGTACGCTACATCTAGAAGTCCCAGACACGGGACTCGGCACATCTACCCGATGCTCGCCTCCAGGGAGAACGCTTCGTATGGCAGAAATTCGGACACGTCGGACAACCACGCGGACCCGTGAACTTGTTCCCGATCGCCCGCAGGGGTCGGTGGCGCCCGCGGCGCCCGGTGGCCTAGAGGACTGGCGCGACAACCCGCTGGACCCCATGGCCCCCATCGGTGTGCGGTCCCGGGCCATCCCGCCGGACGCCTCCCGCATCCGCCTCGGGCCGCTGGAGAAGATCTACCTGATCTGGATGGTCGGCGGCTCCTGTGACGGCTGCACCGTCGCGGTGACCGGCGCCACCCACCCCCGGGTCGAGCACCTCCTGGCCGGCATCATCCCCGGCCTGCCCCGGGTGGAGCTGATCCACACCGTGGTCTCCACCGAGGTCGGCCCGGAGTGGACCCACAACCTGTTCATGGCCGAGCGGGGCGAGCT
>DATJHJ010000128.1:0-3613 GCA_035494015.1 Acidimicrobiales bacterium | reverse complement strand
CGACCGCGTCGCCCGCGTCGAGGGCGGTGTTGGCCGCCCGGACGAGCCCGGCCAGCTCGGCCATGGCCCGGGGCGTGTCCAGGTCGTCGTCCATGGCGGCGCGGAACCGGTCCAGGGCGTCGGCGTCGGCGGTGGCGCGAGGCAGGTCCGCCACCCGGCGGGCGAAGGCCTCCAGGCCGTTCAGCCGGCGGGCGGCGTCCTCCAGCGTGGACGCGGTCACCTCCACCGGCGCCCGGTAGTGGGACTGCAGCACGACCAGCCGGTAGGCGCGAGGGTCGACCAGCTCCAACAGGTCGGTCAAGGTCCGGAAGTTGCCCAGTGACTTGGACATCTTCTCCCCGCCCATCTGCACGTGGCCGTTGTGGGCCCAGCGGCGGGCGAACTGCTTGCCGTCGGCCACGGCTTGGGCCCGCTCGTTCTCGTGGTGGGGGAAGGCCAGGTCGATCCCGCCGCCGTGCAGGTCGAACCCCTCGCCGAGCAGGTCGAGGGACATGACCACGCACTCGGTGTGCCAGCCGGGCCGCCCGTCGCCCCATGGGGACGGCCACGTCGGTTCGCCGGGCTTGGCCTTCTTCCACAAGGCGAAGTCGAGCGGCGACTTCTTCTCCTCGCCCACCTCCACGCGAGCGCCCGCCCGCAGCGAGTCCAGCGGCTGGCGGGCGAGGAGCCCGTAGCCGGGGACGGCATCCACCGAGAGGTAGACCCCGTCGGACGTCTCGTAGGCCTTTCCCGCCGCCACCAGCCCGGCGATCAGCTCGACCATCTGCTCGACGTAGGCGGTGGCGTGCGGGTCGACGGTCGGCCGCTTCACGCCGAGCTCATCGACGGCGTGGTACCAGGCCGCCTCGTACTGCAGCGCCACGTCCGACGACGTCCGACCCTCCTCGTTGGCCCGGCGGATGATCTTGTCGTCGATGTCGGTGATGTTCGACACGAACCGCACCTCGAGCCCGCTCCACTCCAGGTAGCGGCGCAGCACGTCGAACACCAGCACCATCCGGCCGTGGCCGATGTGGGGGTCGCCGTACACGGTGGGCCCGCAGGCGTACAGCGACACCTTGCCCGCGTCGCGCAGCTCGAGCTCGGCGGCGCGTCCCAAAGCAGTGTCGTGCAGGCGGATCACCGGGTTACCGTAACCCTGTGCCGGCACCCGACGTCCCCGAAAAACCGTCCCTGGAGGGGCTCGAGCAGAAGTGGGGCGAGCGGTGGGAGGCCGACGGCACCTACCGCTTCGACCGCACCAAGTCCCGCACCGACATCTACTCGATCGACACCCCGCCCCCCACGGTCAGCGGGTCGCTGCACGTCGGCCACGTGTTCTCCTACACCCACACCGACACCGTCGCCCGCTACCGGCGCATGCGGGGGCGCGAGGTCTTCTACCCGATGGGTTGGGACGACAACGGCCTGCCCACCGAGCGGCGGGTCCAGAACTACTTCGGCGTCCGCTGCGACCCGGCCCTGCCGTACATCGCCTCGTTCGAGCCGCCCGACAAGCCGCCCTCGCCCCCGCTGGCCATCTCCCGCCCGAACTTCGTCGAGCTGTGCGTGCGGCTGACGGTCGAGGACGAGAAGACGTTCGAAGAGCTGTGGCGGCGGCTGGGCCTCTCGGTCGACTGGGGCATGACGTACACGACCATCGGGCCGGAGGCCCAGCGGGCGTCCCAGCTCGGGTTCCTCCACCTGCTGGCCAGTGGCCAGGCGTACCAGCGGGTGGCGCCCACGCTGTGGGACGTCGATTTCCAGACCGCCATCGCCCAGGCCGAGCTGGAGGACCGGGAGGTGGCCAGCGCCTACCACCGCATCCGCTTCGGCGGCCCCGACGGCTCGGCCATCGAGATCGACACCACCCGGCCGGAGCTCATCCCGGCCTGCGTGGCCCTGGTCGCCCATCCCGACGACCGGCGGTACAAGGCGCTGGTCGGCTCGACGGCCCGCACGCCGCTGTTCGGCGTGCCGGTCCCGATCGTCGCCCACGAACTGGCCGAGCCGGACAAGGGCACGGGCGTGGCCATGATCTGCACCTTCGGCGACGTCACGGACGTCACCTGGTGGCGGGAGCTGCGGCTGGAGACCCGGACCATCGTCGGGCGCGACGGGCGGGTGCAGGCCGATCCGCCGGCCGGCGTCGAACGGTCACCGGCCTGGGACGAGCTGACCGGGAAGAAGATGGAGCCGGCCCGGGCCCGCATCGTCGAGCTGCTGCGGGAGTCGGGCGACCTGATCGGCGATCCCCGGCCCATCACCCACGCGGTCAAGTTCTTCGAGAAGGGCAACAAGCCGCTCGAGATCCTGAGCAGCCGCCAGTGGTTCATCCACACGCTCGACCACCAGGAGCGGCTGCTCGAGCGGGGCGCCGAGCTGCGGTGGCACCCGCCCTACATGCGCGCCCGGTTCGAGTCGTGGGTGAACGGGCTGAACACGGACTGGCTCATCAGCCGCCAGCGGTTCTTCGGCGTCCCCTTCCCCCTCTGGTACCGCCTGGGCGACGACGGCTCCGTCCGGTACGACGAGCCCCTGGTGCCCGACGAGTCGCGGCTGCCCGTCGACCCGTCCACCGACGTGCCCGACGGTTTCGCGGCGGAGCAGCGCGACCAGCCGGGCGGGTTCACCGGTGAGCCCGACGTCATGGACACCTGGGCCACGTCCTCGTTGACACCGCAGGTCGCCGGCCACTGGGCCGACGACCCCGACCTGTTCGCCCGCGTGTTCCCGATGGACCTGCGGCCCCAAGCCCACGAGATCATCCGCACCTGGCTGTTCTCGACCGTGGTCCGCTCCGAGCTGGAGTTCGGCTCGCTGCCGTGGTCTGACGCCGCCATCTCGGGCTGGGTCCTCGACCCCGACCGCAAGAAGATGTCCAAGTCGAAGGGCAACGCCCTGACCCCCATTGGCCTGCTGGACCAGCACGGTGCCGACGCCGTCCGCTACTGGGCGGCCAGCGGGCGGCCCGGCGTGGACACCGCCTTCGACGAGGGCCAGATGAAGGTCGGCCGGCGCCTGGCCATCAAGGTGCTGAACGCGTCGAAGTTCGTCCTGTCGCGGTTGGGTCCCGAGGGGGACGTCACCGCCCCCCTGGACAAGGCCATGCTCGCCGGCCTGGCCTCGCTGGTCGACGAGGCGACAGCTGCCTTCGAGGGCTACGACTACGCCCGGGCCCTGGAGCGGGCCGAGGGGTTCTTCTGGAGCTTCTGCGACGACTACCTGGAGCTGGTCAAGGGCCGGGCCTATGGCGGCCAAGGCGAGGCCGGGGCGGCGTCGGCCAACCGGGCGCTGACCCTGGCCCTGTCGACCTTGCTGCGGCTGTTCGCCCCCTTCCTCCCCTTCGTCACCGAAGAGGTCTGGTCGTGGTGGAAGGAGGGGTCGGTCCACCGGGCCACGTGGCCGGCGTCGGCGGAGCTGCGGGGGCCGGCGGGCAACGAGGCGCAGCCGCTCGTCCTAGAGGTGGCCGCCGCCGTCCTGGGGGAGGTCCGCAAGGCCAAGACCGTCGCCCAGGCCAGCATGCGGGCCGAGGTCGCCCGGGCCGTCGTGCGCGACTCCGCCGAGCGGTTGGCCGCCCTGGCCGGCGCAGCCCACGACGTCCGGGACGCCGGCCGGATCGCCGAGCTGGTCA
>DATJHJ010000127.1:0-16520 GCA_035494015.1 Acidimicrobiales bacterium | reverse complement strand
GGCGGAGGGGGTGGGATTTGAACCCACGGTGAGGTTGCCCCCACAACGGTTTTCGAGACCGTCCGATTCGGCCGCTCTCGCACCCCTCCGGAGCCGTCCAGGCTAGCCGGTGGCAGGCGGCCGCCGGGCGGCGAAGAACTCGGCCAGGAGGGCAGCGGACTCGGCGGCCCGCACCCCCGCGGTCACAGGCAGCTCGTGGTTCAGGCGGGGGTCGCAGCACAGGTTGTAGAGCGAGCCGCATGCGCCCGCTCGGGGGTCGGCGGCGGCGAACACGAGCCGGCCGACACGGGCGGCAACGAGCGCGCCCGCGCACATCGGGCATGGCTCGAGGGTGACGACCAGGGTGACGTCGCCCAGCCGCCACCCCCCGACCACGGTGGCGGCGGCCTGCAGGACCAGCAGCTCGGCGTGGGCGCTGGGATCGCCGCGCTCTTCCCGCCGGTTGTGGTCGGCGGCGACGACCCGGCCGTCGACCAAGGCGACGGCCCCCACCGGGACGTCGCCGTGCTGGAGCGCACGGTGAGCCTCGGTGAGGGCCAGGCCCATGGCTTCTTCGTCTGTCACTACTGCTCCTGGCGGAGGGAGTGGGATTTGAACCCACGAGGGGTTGCCCCCTACACGCTCTCCAGGCGTGCCGGTTCGGCCGCTCCCGCACCCCTCCAGAACCCATACAGGATACCCTGGTCGTGGAGTCCGCCGTTCTACGCAGCGGCTGGGTCCTGCGCAACGTATCCCCGTGAACCGAGTCAGGGCCGGGAGGCAGCAGCTCTCAGCGGGTCGATCCGTGTGCCGCAGTCCAGCCTGGCCGCTGCGTAGAGCGGCGGACGCCGCTGCTCTCGGCCATAGGCGCCGACGTAAAGTGGCGGGCGGTGAGGCGTGCCGCGCTGGTCGGTCGCACGGTCGAGCTGAGCGACTTGGAGCGCGCCCTCGACGACGCCCTGCGCGGATCGCCCCATGTGGTCCTGTGCGAAGGCGAGCCGGGGATCGGCAAGACACGCCTGGCCCAGGAGATCGCGGCCCGGGCCGTGACACGGGGCGTGGTCGTGGCGTGGGGGAACTCGTCGGAGTCGGACGGAGCACCACCGTTCTGGCCGTGGTGGCAGCTCCTGCGGACCCTGGCCGAGCGCACCGATCTGGTCACGGCGGCCAAGGCCAGCGGGGTGGCCGGCGACCTGGCGGGCGTGGCGCCCGACGTCTTCGCCGGTCCGACCTCCGCCGGGAGCGGGCCCGCCGAGCGGTTCCGACAGTTCGACGCCGTTTCCGTGGCCCTCCGGGAGGTCTGCCGCCAGACGCCCCTGCTGCTCGTCCTCGACGACACCCACTGGGCGGACCGGCCGACCCTGCTGCTCCTGCGCCACGTGGCCCGCACCCTGACGGACGAGCGGTTGCTCGTTCTGGCCAACGCCCGGAGCGACCAGTGCCACGGCGACCTTGTCGCCGCCATCGCCCGCGAACCTGTGACGGTGCCGATGCGCCTGACCGGGCTCGATGGCGACGCCGTGGCCGCCAACCTGCGCGACCTCATCGGCGGGGAGGTCGACCCGGAGGCGGCGGCGAGGGTGGCGGCCGCCACCGGGGGCAATCCGTTCTTCGTGGGCGAGATCGGGCGGGCCTGGGGCACGGGGGCGGACCGGACCGTGCTCGTCACCCCCACCCTCCGCCACACCATCGACGAACGCCTCGCCGGGCTGTCGCCCGGCGCCTCCGCGTTGGTGCGGGCGGCCGCCGTCGTCGGCCAGTCCTTCAGCATCCGCGTCGTCGTGACGACCGCGGCTCTCGACGTGCACGACGCGCCGCAGCTCGTCGACGAAGCGGCGCGCGCCACGCTGATCGAGCGGGTGGCGGCCCCGGACGAGCACCGGTTCGTCCACGCACTCGTCCGGGACGCCGTCGAAGCCTCGATGACCACGGCCGACCGGGTGGACCTCCACCGCCGGGCCGCGCGTTCGCTGGAGCACCACCATGCTCCCCAGCTCGGCCCCCACCTGTTCGAGATCGCCCGCCACTGGGAAGAGGCGGGAACCTACGGCGACGCCGACGTGGCCTACTCGTGGGTCCGGCGCGCCGCCGACGAGGCCATGCGCCAGTTGGCCTACGAGGACGCGGTGCGGCTGTACGAGCGGGCCGTGAGCCTTGCCGCCTCGCTCGACGACCGCGAGCGGGTGCAGCTGTTGGTCGCCCTCAGCCGGGCCCGCATCAGCGCCGGCCAGGTCAGCGGGCACATGGCCACCTGCCTCGACGCCGCCGAACTGGCGCAGCGAATAGAGGCCGCCGACCTCCTGGCCGAGGTCGCGCTGGCGATGGACGCCACCGCGGGACAGGGGTTCGACATTGCCACCCGGCGGGTGTGCGAGTCGGCGCTCGACCGCCTCCCCGAGGACGCGCGCCGGCTCCGGGCCCGTGTGCTGGCCCACTACATCGAGACGTTCACCTTCCGGGCCGAGCTGGCCGACCTCGGCGCCACGAGCGACACCGCGATGGAGCAGGCCCGCGCCAGCGGCGATTCGCTGGCCCTGGCGGACACGCTGGGCGCCGCCCGCGTCGTCCAGGCCGGGCCTGACGGCCTGGCCCGGCGCTCGGCGCTGGCCGAGGAGATGCTCGCCCTCGGCCGGCGGGAGCGGGACGCGGCCATGGAGCTGTCGGGGCAGCTCTGGGCCATCGACGTCGCCTTCGAGCGCGGGGATTTCGCCGCCGTCGGCCGTGCCATCGAGGCGCTCGCCCTCGCCGCCCGGGAGGTGCGCGGCCCGCTCGCCCACTTCGAGGTCCTGCGGGCCAAGGCCGTCCTCGCCCAGGCCCAGGGTCGATTTCCCGATGCGCGGCGGCTGGAGGACGAGGCGTTCCGGATCGCCGCGCCCACCGGCCACGTCTTCGGGTACGTCCTGCGGTCCGGGCTGCTCGCCGCCATCGGCCACCACACCGGCCAGGACGAGACGACGATCGGCGCCAACCGGATGCACATGGCCCCCCAGGGATTGCTCGAGTCCATCGGGCTGATCGCCCAGGTCGCCGTGGCCCACGCCGCCGTCGATGCCGGGGACCTGGAAACGGCGCGCACCGTGTTCCAGGCCCTCGCGCCGGTGGCGCAGTGGCAGCCACCACCCCATGTCCGGCTGATCTGCCATGCCTACGCGGTCGCCGTGGCGACCGCCCTCGGCCGCCTCGACGACGTGGCCAGCGCTCGCCAGGCGCTCGAACCGCACCGCGGCCACCACGTCGTCAGCGGCACCACCCAGGTGGCGTACTCGGGGCCGGTGGAACTGTGGCTCGGGATCGCCAGCCGGCACCTCGGCCGCCTCCCCGATGCGGTCGCCGACCTCGAGCAGGCCATGGCCGCCTGCCGACGGAGCGGCGCGGCGGCGTTCGAGGTCGAGTGCATGGTCGAGCTGGCCGAAACGCTGGCTACCCGGGGCTCCGCTGCGGACCAACAGCGGGCCCGGTCCCTGCTGGGCGATGCGGCGCGCGCCGCCGGTGTGCTCGGCATGGAACGGTTCCTGGCCCGCATACGGCAGCTCCAGGAGCGGGTCAATGGAGACCGGCGGCGGCTGCTGACCCCCCGTGAGCGTGAGGTTGCCTTGCTCGTGGCCCAAGGCCTCACCAACCGGGAGATCGCGTCGACGCTCGTCCTCTCCGAGCGGACGGCCGACAACCACGTCCAGCACATCCTGGGCAAGCTCGGGCTCGCCAACCGCAGCCAGATCGCCGTCTGGGTGACCAAAGATGAGCACCCGATATAGGTAGTTCCGCGGATTCGCCCCTGAGGCCCGATCCGTAGCGTTCTGGCCATGAGCACAACGACAATCACCCTCCCGCAGGAAACGGTCTGGGCCCTGACGAACTCCGTCGTCGCCGGGCGCGCCATCCAGGTAGTGGCCGAGCTGGGGGTCGCCGACCATGTCGGTGACACCCCGGTCAGCCCCGCCGACCTGGCCGGCCGCTGCGACCTCGACCCGGCGGCCCTCGACCGCGTGCTGCGGCTGCTGGCGGCCCACGGCGTCTTCGCCCTCGAGCCGACCGGCTATGTCCACACGGACGCCTCACTCGTCCTGCGCAGTGACCACCCCCAGTCCATGCGGGCGTTCGCCCGGATGATGGGGCTTCCCGCGTTCTGGGGCATGTTCGGCGCCCTGGGCCACTCGCTGCGCACCGGCGCTCCGGGCATCGAGTCGATCGACCCGGCCGGCCTGTGGTCCTACCTCCAGTCCCACCCCGACGAGGCCCGCATCTTCGACGAGGCCATGCGGGCCAAGTCACGGGCCGACGTCGCCGCCGTGGTGGACGCCTACGACTTCCGTCCCTTCGCCACGGTCGCCGACATTGGCGGCGGCCAGGGGCACCTTTTAGACGCGGTCCTCGGCCAGGCGTCGGCCACTCGCGGCGTGCTGTTCGAATTGCCGGGCGTGATCGAGTCGCTGGCCCCGCCGCCGGACCGCATGACGTACACGGCGGGTGACTTCTTCGTCGACCACCTCCCTGTCGCCGACGCCTACATCCTCATGGAGGTCATCCATGACTGGCCCGACGACGAGGCCCTTGCCATCCTGCGGGCCGTCCGGGCCGCGGCGGCGCCGGGAGCGGTCGTGCTGATCGTCGAGGGGATCGTCCCCGACGGCGAGCCCGACGCCCGCGTCCAGACGCTCGACGTGATCATGCTCGCCGTCACCGGCGGAAGGGAGCGCACCGCCGCCGGGTTGGGCGCCCTGCTCGCCGCCGCCGGCTTCCGCAAGACGGCCGTGCTCCCGACCCACGGGCCCATGCAGATCATCGAGGCCGTCGCCGTCTGAGCGAGGAGGCGGACCCAAATACTCCTTGACGAGTAATCGTGAAGGAGTAGTCTCTTCGGCGTGACTCCCCGCAGCGCCCGGTCCAACCCGCTGGCCCTGGCCGTGCTCACGTGCCTGCTCGAGCGGCCGATGCATCCCTACGAGATGGCCCAGACGCTGCGGGCGCGGGCCAAGCACGAGAGCATCCGGCTGAACTACGGGTCGCTGTACGGGGTGGTGGAGGCGCTGGAGAAGCGCCAGCTCATCCGGGCTCGGGAGACGGTGCGGGCCGGCCGGCGCCCGGAGCGGACGATCTACGAGATCACCGACGCCGGGCTGCGGGAGATGGCCGACTGGCTGTCGGAGCTGGTGGCCGCCCCGACCAAGGAGTACCTGCAGTTCGAGGCCGCCCTCAGCCTGCTCCCTGCCCTGCCCCCGGACGAAGCCCTGGCCGCCCTCAAGCAGCGCCGGGAAAGCCTGGAGATCGAGATCGCCCTGCTCGACGGGGCGGTGGCCGCCGCCCGCGCCCACGGCATGCCCCGGCTGTTTGCCCTCGAGAGCGAGTACGTCCAAGCCCTGCGCCGGGCCGAGCTGGAGTACGTGGAACGCCTCGAAAAAGACATCGAATCGGGCGAGCTGTCGGGGCTAGACCAGTGGCGCAGCTGGTACGCCCCCGGCGGCGAGCGCGACCTCGACGCCCACGCCAGCGATGAGATCCCCGGCGCCGACCCGTCCAACCCATCGTCGATCACCTCCTAGGAGCCACCATGCCGCCGATCCTGGAAGCCCATGGGCTGACCAAGCGCTTCAAGACCACCCAGGCCCTCGACGGGTTGGACCTCACGGCCGAGCGGGGCCAGGTCACGGCCATCCTGGGCCCCAACGGGGCGGGGAAGACCACGTTCATCCGCATGGTCGCCACCCTGCTCCTGCCCGACGAGGGCACGCTCACCGTCGCCGGGATCGACGCCATCAAGGAGCCGGACCGGGTCCGGCGAGCCATCGGCCTGGCCGGCCAGTCGGCGGCGGTGGAGGGGGCGATGAGCGGGCGGGAGAACCTGGAGCTGGTCGGCCGGCTCTTCGGCCACGACGCCCGCCAGGCCAAGGCCAGCGCCAACGTCGTCCTCGACCTGCTGGGCCTGACCGAGAGCGCCGACCGGCTGGTCCGCACCTACTCCGGCGGCATGCGGCGCAAGCTCGACCTGGGCGCTAGCCTGGTCGGCGCCCCCGAACTGCTGCTCCTCGACGAGCCCACCACCGGTCTCGACCCCCGCAGCCGCAACGACCTGTGGGACGCCATCCGTGACCTCGTGGCGGCCGGGACCGACGTCCTGCTCACCACCCAGTACCTGGACGAGGCCGACCAGCTGGCCGCCCGCATCGCCATCATCGACCACGGCAAGGTCATCGCCGACGGCACCCCCGACGAGCTGAAGTCCCTGGCCGGGATCGACGTGGTGCAGGTCCACGTGGCCGACCCCGCCGACCTCGACCGGGCCATCGCCGCCCTGGCCCCCCTCGGTTGCGAGGCACCCCGGGTCGACCGGCCCACCCGCTCGATCGCCGTGCCCGTCGAGAAGGGGTCGGCGCAGCTGCTGGAGGCGGTCCGGGCCCTCGACGCCATCGACCTGCCCGTGAGCGACATCGGGCTACGTCGGGCCACCCTCGACGAGGTGTTCCTCAGCCTGACCGGGCGCCCGGCCGAGGCCGAACCCGACCCGGGTGCCAACGGATCCGCCGCCCCCACCGACCGCTCCCGCCGCCGCCGGCGGGCCGCCGCCTGACCGCAGGAGCCGACGCCATGACAACCGTCAACCCCACCGTCGAAACCCCCATCCGCACCCTCGACCTCCCCCGCCCCACCCATGCGGCCGGCGCCCTGACCACCACGCTGGGCGTGGCCCGGCGCACCGTCCTGCGCAACGTCCGCAACCCCCAGGTGTTCATCCTGGGCATGGTCCAGGGCGCCATGTTCCTGCTCATCTTCCGGTACGTCTTCGGCGGGGCGATCACAACGAACGGCGTGCGGTATGTCGACTTCCTCGTGCCCGGCTTCGTCGGCACCGGGGTCCTGTTCTCGGGCATGACCGCGTCGATCGGGGCCGCCGGCGACCTCGAGGAGGGGTTCTTCGATCGCCTCCGATCGCTGCCCGTGCCGCGCGTGGCCATCGCCGCCGGACGGGTCCTGGCCGACACCGTGCTGGCCACCATCGGCCTGACCGTGACCACCCTGGTCGGCTTCGCCATGGGGTTCAGGACCTCGGCGCCGCTCGGCGGGCTGCTGCTGGCCGTCGCCCTCTGCGTGTTCGCCGCCTTCGCCTTCACGTGGCTGTTCGTGCTCCTCGGCCTGATCGCCGGGAACCCCCAGGCGGCCCAGAGCCTCGGCCTGCTGGTGTTCCCGTTCACGTTCGTGTCCAGCGCCTTCGTACCGGTGGAGTCGATGCCGGGCTGGATGCAGGCCTTCGCCCGGAACCAGCCGCTCACCCAGATCGTCAGCGCGGTCCGCGCCTTCACCCTGGGCGACGATGCCCAGCGCGTCCTCGGGCACTCGGCCGGCTACTTCGCCACCCGCAGCCTGGTGTGGTGCGCGCTGTTCATCGTCGTGTTCGCGCCCCTCGCCGCCCGCCGCTACCAGCGCGGCTAGCTCGCGGGGCTAGCCCCCGTCGTACCACCCGGCCACGTCGGCCACCACGTGGGTCGACCCGAAGGCGTTGTAGATCGACAGCTTGCCGCCCGTGCCCAGCTTGGCCGTGACCAGGTTGGGCACGGTCTGGTTGGCCACGAAGTTGAGGTTGGCGGCCAGCGGCAGGGCCTCGCCGTAGGGGTAGACGGTCAGGAAGCTGGGGGCGGTGGGGCCGGTGACGGTCACGTTGACCACCACCGCGCTGGCCCCGGTCGCCGGGACCCCACCCTGGCCGGCCACCTGCAGGGCCAGGGTCGCCCCCTGGCCCACCGGGACCCCGCTGTTGCGGGTGTCGAGGATGCGGGCCGGGGTGACCGGGTGGAAGCGGGCGCCGGTGAGCGCGGTGGTCGCCGGCGGCTGGGTGAAGACCTCCGTGGTCAGGTAGACGTTCCCCAGCGCCACCCCCCCGCCCGACCAGATCTGTCCCGCCGCGGTGTGCCAGGAGCCGATCCCGATGGTCGTGGAGCTCGGGTTGAGGATGTTCGCCCGGTGGACGCTGTCGGCCATGAGGTCGTTGTGGAGACGCTCGGCGGCCAGGACGGGGTCGGTCATGGCCCCGACCCAGGCCAGGTTCTCGTCCACCCCGGTGAAGGCCATCCCGCTGGCGGCCACCATGTCGGTGGCGCCTTTCGTCCCGCAGTTGAGGATGGTGTGGCTGAAGTAGTTGCGGGCGCCCATGTCCGCCGAGCGCCCGGCCACGGAATAGCCGCAGCCCTGGTAGGGCGCGTCCTGCGCGATGCCCGCCAAGGTGGGGGAAAGGGCCAGGGGGGCCACACCGGCGGCGGCGCGGCTCTGGTTCACCAGCTCCAGCATCCGCCCCTCGAAGGTGGTTGCGGCACGGGCGGGCGAGGCGGCCAGGACCGTGCCGGCGGCGCCGAGGGCCAGGGCGAGGAGGGCGGCGGGCACCCTTCCTCGCCGGAAACGGGCTTGGCATCGACTCGTCCGATCTTCCATCGGGGTGCATCATATGGGTACGACAGATAAATACAAGTTGAACCGATCTAGAAGGCTGCGCCCCACTCATCGGCGGAATCAAGTACGGTTGTTCAGACGAGCGCTGGGGAGCGTGAGCCTGTGGACGGTGGAACTGAGGTCAGTCAAGGGGCGGCCCCCCGCTACGGGGAAGGCCGCCTGCGCTTCGGCCGGCTCTTGGCCAGTGCGCTCAAAGGGCGCGGCATGAAGCAGGAAGACCTGGCGGGGATGCTGGGGACCACACAGTCCTCGGTGAGCGGCTGGATCAACGGGAAGTACGAGCCGGCGGCCGAGACGGTGTTCGCCATCGAGCGAACCTTGTCGATGGACCCGGGGTTCCTGTCCCGCCCGCTCGGCTACCTGCCCGTCGAGGCCATTTCCACCACCATCGGCGTCGAAGCCGCCATCGCCCACTCGCCGCTCCTCGCCGAGGACGACAAGGTCGTCTTGGTCTCCCTCTACGAGCTGCTGGCCGCCAAGCGCCAGGACGCCACGGCCCCGAGGAAAGCCGCCGTGGACCGGCGCCGGGTGACGACGACGCCAGGGCCGGCGGCCAAGCGCCCGGCGCCCGCCCGTACCAAGCCCATGGTCGGGGGGCGCTGAGCACCGGTTCGCTGTCCTACCCCGGCGGGTACTGTCGGCCCCGATGAGCCGGGTGGAAGGGCCGTACCAGTCGCTGTACCGCCGGTACCGCTCGCAGCGGTGGTCCGAGCTCAAGGGCCAGGAGCACGTCAGCCAGACCCTGCGCAATGCAGTGCGAGACGGCCGGGTCTCCCATGCGTACCTGTTCAGCGGGCCGCGGGGCACGGGCAAGACGTCATCGGCACGGATCCTGGCCAAGGCGCTCAACTGCCCCAATCAGGTCGACGGGGAGCCCTGCGGCACCTGTGACTCGTGCGTGGGGATCACCGAGGGCCGGTCGCTGGACGTGGTCGAGCTCGACGCGGCGTCGAACCGCGGGGTGGACGCCATGCGCGAACTGGTGGCCCGGGCCGCCCTCGGCACCCCGGGGCGGTGGAAGGTCTACATCGTGGACGAGGTCCACATGCTCACCACCGAGGCGTCGAACATGCTGCTCAAGACGCTCGAGGAGCCGCCCGGGCACGTGATCTTCGTCCTGGCCACGACCGAGCCACAGAAGGTTCTGCGCACGATCACCAGCCGCACGCAGCACTTCGAGTTTCGCCTGCTCTCGCTGGAGGTTCTGACCCAGCACCTGAAATGGGTGGCGGCCGACGCCGGCCTCGACATCCCCCCCGAGGTTCTCGAGCTCGTCGCCCGCCGCGGCAAGGGTTCGGCCCGAGACGCCCTGTCCGTGCTGGACCAGGTGGCCGCAGCCGGAGGGATCGACCACCAGGCCCCCTCCGTCGGCGAGTTCGTCGAGGCCCTCTGCGAGCGGGACGCGGGGCGGGCACTCGCCGCCGTCGCCGAGCGGTGCGGCGCCGGCCACGACCCCCGCCAGATCGCCACCGACGTCCTCGAACGGCTGCGCCAGACCCTGCTGGTCAGCGTCTCCCGCGCCCTGGTCGGGCTCCCGGACGAGGAGGTGGACGCGGTCGAGACCGAGGCTCACCGCCTGGGCCGCGGCGCCACCGTGCGGGCGATGGAGCTGCTGGGCCAGGCCCTGGTCGACATGCGCGAAGCACCGGACCCTCGCGTCCTGCTCGAGGTCGCCCTCGTCCGCCTGTGCAAGCCCGAGCTCGACTCCTCGCCGGACGCCCTGCTGGAGCGGATCGAACGGCTCGAGCGGGCGTTGTCCAAGCAGCCGGCGGCGGCCGCACCACCACCCCCGCCGTCGCCGCCGGCCGCGGCCTCGGGCGCCCGCCTGGCCCTGGGCGGGGTCCGTGCTGCCCGTCCGCAAGCCCCGGTGCCCCCGGTCCCCTCGCCCCCGCCCCCGCCGGCCCCGCTGGCGGCCACCCCTGCGGCCGCCACCCCTGCGGCCGGCGCACCGCCGAGTCGCGACGAGCTGACCATGGCATGGGCCGACAACGTGGTTCCCGCCCTGTCACCCCGGGCCCGGTCCCGGTTCCTCGGGGGGCGGTTCGTCGCCACCGAGGACGGGGCGGCCACGTTCGCCCTACCCAACAGCTTCCACCGGGACCGGTGTGAGGAGGTGCGGGGCGAGGTCGAGGCGGCCCTTGGTGCCCACTTCGGGCGCCCGGTGCCGTTGCGCCTGGTGACCGAGGAGCAGGCCCCCGCGCCGGTGGCGGCGGCGGCGCCGGAGGAGGAGTCGATCGACCTGGAAGACCTGCAGGATGCGCCGGCGTCGGAGCTACGCTCGCCTGTCGATCACGTCCTTCAGGCCTTCGAAGGCGCCACCGTCGTGGAGGAGTAGCTCATGCCGAAGAACCCGCCCGGTGGCCAGCCGCCGAACATGAACGAGCTGCTCAAGCAGGCCCAGAAGATGCAGGAGCAGCTGCTGGCCGCCCGGGCCGAGGCCGAGACCAAGGAGGTCGAGGGCCAGGCCGGCGGCGGGGTGGTCCGGGTGCGGGTCACCGGCGGGATGGAGTTCACGGGGGTGAGCATCGATCCGGCGGCCGTCGACCCGGACGACGTGACCATGCTCGAAGATCTCGTCCTGGCCGCCGTCCGCGACGCGGTGACCAAGGCCGGCGAGATCTCCGAGCAGGCCATGGGCGGCCTGGACCTCGGCGGTCTGGGCAGCGGCCTGTTCGGCGGCTGATGCCCGGGTGTACGCGCCGCCGGTCCAGAGCCTGATCGACGAGCTCGGTCGCCTGCCCGGCGTGGGGCCGAAGTCGGCCCAGCGGATCGCCTTCCACCTGCTCAAGCTCCCCGACGAGGACGCCAACCGCCTGGCCCGGGCGATCACCGAGGCCAAGGAGCGGGTGTCGTTCTGCCGTCGCTGCTTCAACGTCTGCGAGGGCGAGGAGTGCGGCATCTGCCTCGACTCCCGCCGTGACGCCACCGTGGTCTGCGTGGTCGAGGAGCCGCGGGACGTCGTGGCAGTGGAGAAGACCGGGGAGTTCCGGGGCCGCTACCACGTCCTGCAAGGGGCGATCAGCCCGCTGGAGGGCATCGGCCCGGACCAGATCCGCGTGCGGGAGCTGCTGACCCGGCTCGGGGCCGAGGAGATCGCCGAGGTCATCCTTTGCACCAACCCGAACATCGAGGGCGAAGCGACGGCCATGTACCTGGCCCGCCTGCTCAAGCCACTGGGCATCAAGGCCACGCGTATCGCCAGCGGCCTCCCCGTCGGCGGGGACCTCGAGTACGCCGATGAGCTGACCCTCGGCCGGGCTCTGGAAGGTCGGCGCGAGCTCGAAGGCTGAGAAAGGCTTCCGGGAACCGGGAACTCCTGCCGTACGTCCGATCCTGCAGACGAGCAGAGAGGGACGCAGATGCCACGGATCAGGGTGCGGAGGAGCTGGGCGATGGCCGTCGGCGCGTTGGTCACCCTGGTGGCCGCCGGCGCGGTGGTCGGGTTCGCGGGAGGCAGCAGCACGACGTCGACGACCACCGCGCCCGGCGCCGCTCGCGTCAACGATTCGGCCGCGGCCGGCGCCGCCGGCGATGGGTTGGCGACCAAGGCCCAGATCGCGCCGGTCCCGCCCGACGGCGGGGGCGGTAGCGGCGTGGTCCCGGGATCGCCACGGATCGTGCGCAGCGCCGACCTGCGGGTGAAGGTGGCCAAGGGCGGCTTCGGGGCCGCGTTCGACCGGGTGGCGTCGGTCGCCGCCGCCAACGGCGGTTTCGTGTCGTCCTCGTCCACGACGGCGAACGACGGCGCCCACGCCGGCGACCTCACCGTCCGGGTCCCCGCCGACCGCTTCGACACCGTCCGCCAAGCCCTGGGCGGGCTGGGCAAGGTCGAGGGCCAGTCGATCCGGGGCGAGGACGTCAGCGGCCAGCTCGTCGACTACGACGCCCGGTTGAAGAGCCTGCAGGCCCAGGAGGACGCCCTGCGCACGCTGGTCGGGCAGGCCAAGGCGGTGGGCGACGTGCTGTCCGTCCAGTCCAGCCTGTTCAGCGTCCGCCAGCAGATCGAGGAGCTCAAGGCCCAGCAGGCCAACCTGCAGCAGGCGACGGCGCTGGCCACCATCCAGGTGTCGCTGTACGAGCCCGGCGCCCCGGCCGTCGCCCGCCCGGTCGACGACCGTTCGCTCGGCCACAGCTTCGATCGGGCGGTCGACGGCATGCTGGCCGTGGTGGGAGGCATGATCGTGGTCGTGGGCTGGTTGATCCCGGTCGCCGCCCTCGGCTTGGTGGTCTGGGGCGGCTCCCGGGTGCTTCGCCGGCGGCCGGTCCCCCAGCCGCAGCCTTAGCTGGTGGGCGCCGCGCCCCACAGCCGGCGGGCCACCGTTACCCACCACATCGGCCCCAGCACGACGGAGGCCAGGCCTCCCGTCAGCAGGATGAGCGGCCCGACTCCCGCCGCGGTGGCCAGGAACAGGACCACCATGTCCACGCCCAGCACCACGCCGAGGAGGCCGAACCGTGGCTCGCGCCCGCGGATCGAGAGGCCGACGACGAGCACGGCCAGGCCGGCGGCACAGAACGTGGCCAGGCCCCGCGGGTCTACCTCCGACGGGCTGGCATGGGCGACGGCGACGGCGGCGCGGGTGGCGGCGTCGCCGGTCTTGTACTTGTCGGCCAGCTCGTTCACGCCGAGCAGGGTGACCAGCCCGTGGGCGGCCGTCCCGAACCCGGCGACCACGCCGAGGATGCGGGCCCAGGACAGGGGGGTCGCCGCCTCGGCCTGGTACCGGCGGGTCAGGGCGACGACGGCCGGCCCCACCAGCAGTCCCGAGACCAGCAGGCACAACGCGGCCAGGCGCGAACCGGTCGGGTTGTCGAGGTAGGACCGGTAGAACTCGTCGACGTCGCTGGCCCGCTGTGCCGACGGCGTGATCACCAGGTAGGCCAGCGCATACAACAGCGACAGTCCGGCGACGGCTGCGGCGGCGACCGCCGCCACCCGCTCGAACCCCCGGTCGTCCACGACACCCCCTTCGGCCGTGCCCGCCCGTCAAGGATAGCTAGTGCCCGATCCGGGTTCCTTCTCCGCCGGCAGCAACCGCTCGAGGAGGCGGCGCTCGGCCGGCCAGGCTTCGAGCAGCACGTCCCGGGGGACGCGGCGGGCGGCGTACCGGAGGGCGAGGGCGACCACGACCACGTCGTCGAGTGGCCCGATGACAGGCAAGAACTCCGGAATCAGGTCGATGGGCGACAGGACCCATAGCCCGGCGAAGGCGACCGCGAGCTTCGCCTTGGTCGGCGTACGCGGATCACGGCGGAGCCGGCGGGCCGTGGTCGCGCACGCCGGAAGCACGGTCGCCAGATCCTTGGCCGTCCCCGGCGGGAGCTTGCGGGCCAGGACGACGAGCAGGGCCCACGACGCCACCAGCAGCGCGCCGGCGATGATGGCGAGGCGTACGAGCGGGTGCATCGGCGACCGCCGGTCAGTGGGACCGGCGCCGCCGGGCCGGGAGGACCATCGTCACCGCCGCCCCCCTGTCCGGCCCCGGTCCCCGTCGGCGAGCATCGCCCGCAGCAGCGTCTCGTCGCCCGGTCGCAGCCCGTCGAGCAAGCCCCGGACCACCGCGGTCCGGTCGGCGCCGTGGTCGAGCAGCCGGCGGACCTGTTCGGCGACCACCTCGGTCTCGGCCACCAGCGGCCGGTAGGCGAACGCCCGCCCGACCTTGGTGCGTTCGATCACGCCCTTCTCGTGCAGCCGCACGAGGATGGTCGTGACCGTTGTGTAGGCCAGATCCCCCCCGACGACGGCCTGCACCTCGGCGGGCACCAGCGCCTCGGGCGCGGCCCACAGCGCGGCCAAGACCTCGCCCTCGAGCTCCCCGGAGCGGCGACGACAAGTCACCCCCATCAAACTACGACACTTGTCGCAGTTCCGCTACGCTCCTGCGCCATTCGTAGTAGAAGGAGCCCGGGTGATCAGCTACTTCCAAGCCGTCGTCATCGGGCTCCTGCAGGGCGTCACCGAGCTGTTCCCGATCTCCAGCCTCGGCCACTCCGTGCTGGTGCCCGCGTGGCTGGGTTGGAACACGCTGGTGAGCGCGCAGTCGGCGGACGAATCCTTCTACCTGGCCTTCGTCGTCGCCCTCCACGTGGCTACCGCCCTCGCCCTGCTGGTCTACTTCCGGGAGGACTGGATCCGCATCATCGGCGCCTTCTTCCGTACCCTGCGCACCCGCCGGATCGAGACGGCGGACGAGCGGATGGCCTGGCTGCTCGTTGTCGCCACCATCCCCGTCGGGATCACCGGCCTGGTCTTCGAGCACACCCTGCGTACCCTGTTCGCCAAGCCGCTGGCCGCGGCGATCTTCCTCACCGTCAACGGGCTCATCCTTTTCGGCGGCGAGCAGCTGCGGCGGCGCGTGGCGGCGGGCACGCGGTCGGAGGGGCGAACGCTCGACACGCTGGAGCTGAAGGAAGGCGTGGCCGTGGGCGTGGCCCAGGTCGGGGCGCTGTTCGCCGGCGTGAGCCGCTCGGGGATCACCATGGTGGGCGGGCTCCTTCGCGGCCTCGACCACGAGGACGCCGCCCGCTTCTCGTTCCTCCTGGCCACGCCGGTCATCCTGGCCGCCGGCGTCTACAAGGTCCCCGACCTGGCCGGGCCGCTGGGCAACGGCGTCCGCGGCCAGGCCCTCGCCGGCGCGGTGTGCGCCGGCCTGGCCGCGTTCGTGTCCGTCCGGTTCCTCGTCCGCTACTTCGAGACGCGGACCCTGCTTCCCTTCGCCGCCTACTGCCTGATCGTGGGCGCGCTGAGCGTGATCCGCTTCGCCTAATCCGCCACGCCGGGGCTGGGCCCGGCCTTGATCTGCAGCCGGCAGCCCGCCCGTTCCGGGCTGTAGGCGACGAGGTTCGACACCTTCAGGTCCGATCCCAGTCCCTCGAGAATGCCCTCGGCCAGGCCGCGGTGGATCTGGCAGACGACGTCGCCGCCGGCCGCGGCGGCCACTTCGAAGGGGCAGCGATCGAGGACGAGCTCGACGGACCTGGCCCGGAGCTCCCGGCGGGGCTCGAAGCCCCGGCTGGCCATTTCCGCCTCGATGACGTCGACCGGGTCGGCGTCGGGGTCGTGGGCCATAGCCAGCTGTCGGCCCGTGTCGACGCCCACCTGCACCGGGCTGCGTCCCGCGGCCACCTCCAGGAGCCGGAGGGCGAGGAACTCGTAGGGGCCGGCCGTGCCCCACACGTCCATGGCGTTCGGGGCGATCCGGTACTGCAGCGGCGGCCGCCCGGTCCCCGAGCGGCTGGCCAGCTCCTCCACCAGCAGGCCGGCATCGACGAGCTTGGCCAGGTGCTGGCGGATAGCACTGGGGTTGAACGCGAAGCGGTCGGCGATGGTGGCGATGCGTACCGGCTCGGGCGAGCCGGCGACGAACCGGAAGATCTCGAACCGGGTGGGGTCGCCGAGGGCGCGGGCCTGGCGTTGGACCTTCCTGGTCACCTGCGGGCGGACCCGTGGCACTGCTCGGACCTCGACACGGGGATCGCCCTCGATCGGAGCCGCTTTGTTCACCATCAGCTGCCCCTCTCGCGGAACGTCCTGGCGGAACGATATCGGCCTTGCGCCATGTGTCGCTCTAGGTAGAGTATATGTAGTAACTACTACAGAAAGTCGGTCACCGACGGGGAGGGGCTCCGATGTGCTTCAAGAACCTGCCGATCGAGTTCGACGCCGGCGGTAAGGCCCAGCTGAAGGCGGGGGTCGCCGACCCCTACTCCGTCACCGTGGCCGAGCCCAAGGGCTACGTCCGGCGCAAGGAGGGCCCCGGGGCCCAGCTGGCCGCCCCGCCCCGCCTGCGGGACTGGAACATCGACCCCATGACCCGCGTCGCCGGGGCGCTCGCCGTGCACACCGTGCTCGACCTGGAGAACCGCCGGGCGGTGGACGCCCACTCCCGGGCCATGCTGTTCCGCGGCTACGAGGTCATCCTCGAAGGCCGTGACCCCCGCGACGCCATCGACATCTCGTCGCGGGCCTGCGGGGTGTGCGGCGGCGTGCACGCCACCTGCTCCGCCCTCAACATCGAGATGGCCTTCGGGGTCTGCCCCCCGCCGCTGGGCGTCGAGGTCCGCAACCTGGGCGAGGTGGCCGAGATGTTCTACGACCGCCCCCT
>DATJHJ010000126.1:0-34586 GCA_035494015.1 Acidimicrobiales bacterium | reverse complement strand
GGCCGTCGTCGGCGGGGCAGTCGTCGGCGGGGCGGTTGTGGGCGGGATGGTGGTCGGCGGGATGGTGGTCGGGGGGATCGTGGTTTCGGGGACGGTGGTCGCCGGGACCGTCGTCGGCGGGAGCGTGGTCGGCGGGAGCGTGGTCGGCGGCTCGGTCGTGGGCGGCAGGCTCGTGGGCGGCTCGGTCGTCGGCGGGGCCGTCGTCGGCGGGGCCGTGGTCGGCGGGGCCGTGGTCGGCGGGACCGTCGTCGGCGGGGCCGTGGTCGGCGGGGCCGTGGTCGGCGGGGCCGTGGTCGGCGGGACCGTCGTCGGCGGGGCCGTGGTCGGGGGGACGGTCCCGGGCGGTGCCGTGGTCGAACTGGTCGAACTGGTCGAACTGGTCGAACTGGTCGACGAGCTGGTCGTGGTGGTCGGGGGCGGCGTGGTGGTGGACGTGGTGGTGGTCGACGTGGAGGTGGTCGTGGTGGTGCCCGGCGGGATCGTGGTCGACGTGGTCGTCGTGGTCCCGGGCGGAAGGGTCGTCGTCGTCGTGGTCGTCGACGTGGTCGTGGTGGTCGTCGTGGTCGTGGTGGTCGTCGTCGGGGTGGTTCCTGTTCCCGACAGCGGGACCGAATGCGGGCTGCCGGGCGCGTTGTCGGCGATGGCCAGGCTGGCGGTACGGGAGCCGGCCGCCGCGGGCGTGAAGGTGACCGAGACGGTGCAGCTCGCCGAAGGAGCGATGGTGGCGCCGGTACACGTATCGGCGGACTTCGAGAAGTCGCCGGGGTTGGTCCCGGAGATGGTCACGCCGTTGATCAGCAGGGGGGCGTTGCCCGTGTTCTGGACGGTGACGGTCTGCGCTGCCGTGGTGGTGCCGACGTCGCCGGTGAAGGACAGGGTGGCCGGGTTCAGCGAGACGGCCGGCGCGCCCGGTGCGGCGCCGTTGATCGTCACGCTCTGCGGGGCGTACGACGCGGTGCCACCGGTGACGGTGGCGAAAGTCCCGGTGCAGGCCACGCCGCAGGTCACGGCCTGGAACGTCTGGCCGCTGGTGGGGGTGAACCCGCCGGCGGTCACCACCGACAGCGTCCCGCCGAGGGTGGCGGTGCCGGTCACCTCGAGCTGGCCGAACTGGGTGCCCGGGGTCGTCCCGGCCAGCACGACCTGAAGGGTCGCCCCCGCCGGCTGGGTGTAGTCGCCCTGGATGGTCAGGATCCCCGAGACCAGCCGGATGGTCCCCTGGTTGTCGAAGGGGATGGCGATGGTGGCCTTGGTCGCCGTGGTGGCCGAGCTTGACCGGACCAGCGTGGCCCCGGCCCGGTTGTGGAACGCGGGGGCGGTGCCGCCCACGCAATTGGAGATGCTCTGGCCGTCGGCGGCGGCGATGAACGTGCCGGCGTTGTCCAGGACGGCCCCGCCGCCCACGCAGAAGTTGCCCGCCGTCCAGTTGACCGTGCCCTGGTTGAGCAGGACGTGGTTGGTCTGGAGCCGTACCGCATTGGTCACGTTGACCGTCGCCCCGGGCGCGATCGTCGTCGTGCCCGCCCCGTTCAGGACGGTGCCCGACCACTCGGCCGTGCCGTTGATCACCAGGTCGCCGCCGACCGTCCCGCCGCTGAGCAGGAACAGCCCGGCGCCCTGCTCCTTGGCCGGCGACGCAAAGGTGAACGTGCCCCCGTTGATCTGGACCGTGGCCCCCGCGGCCACGTCGATGGTGCCCGTGGCCGCGACCGAGCTGCCACCGGTCAACGCCAGGGTGGCCGAGCTGCCCTGCACCAGGCCGTCGTTGTCGAAGGAGATGCCGATGGTGGCCAGGCTGCCCGTCGGGCCGGTTCGGGTCACGGTGCCGCCGCTGGCGTTGTGGAAGGTCGGCGGGGTGCCGCCCACGCAGTTGGAGATGCTCTGCCCGTCGGCGGCCACGGTGAACTGGGCCGCGTTCTCGATGTGGGCCCCGCCGCCCACGCAGAAGTTGCCGGCCGTCCAGTTGATCGTCCCCTGGTTCAGGAGGACATGGTTGGTTTGCAGGCGGACCGCGTTGGTGACGTTCACCGTCGCCCCCGCCGCCACGGTCGTCGTCCCAGCGCCGCTCAACACCGTGCCGGACCACTCGGCTGTGCCGTTGATGACCAGGTCCCCGCCCACCGTCCCGCCGCTGAGCAGGAACAGCCCGGCGCCCTGCTCCTTGGCCGGCGAGGCGAACGTGAACGTCCCCCCGTTGATCTCCACCGTGGCGCCGGAGGCCACGTCGATAGTGCCGGTGTGGGCCGTCGAGCTGCCCCCGGTCAGGCGCAGGGTGCCGGAGGTGCCCCGGACCAGGCCGTCGTTGTCGAAGGGGATGGAGATGGTGGCGATGCCGCCGGCCGAGCCGTTGCGGGTCACCGTGCCCGTCGAGGCGTTGTGGAACCGGGGGTTCGTCCCGCCCACGCAGTTGGACATGCCCTGCCCGTCGACCGCAATGTTGAACGACGCCTGGTTCTCGATCGTCGCCCCGCTCCCGAAGCAGAAGCTCCCGCCGGTCCAGTTGACCGTTCCCTGATTGAGCAGGGCGTGGTTGGTCTGCAGCCGGACCGCGTTGGTGACGTTGACGGTCGCCCCGGCCGCCACCGTCGTGGTCCCGGCGCCGCTCAGGACCGAGCCCGACCACTCGGCGGTGCCGTTGATAACCAGGTCGCCGCTGATCGTCCCACCGCTGAGCAGGAACAGACCCGCCCCCTGCTCCTTGGCGGGGGAGGCAAAGGTGAAGGTGCCTCCGTTGAGCTCGATCGTCGCGCCGGCGGCCACGTCGATCGTCCCGGTGGCGGCCGTCGAGCTGCCCCCGGTGAACCGCAGCGTCCCTGACGTGCCCTGCAGCAACCCGTCGTTGTCGAACGGGACGGAGACGGTGGCCAGGCCGGACACGCTGCCGCTGCGGGTCACCGTCCCGCCCGGCGCGTTGTGGAACCGGGGGGCGGTCCCGCCCACGCAGTTCGACATGCCCTGCCCGTCGACCGAAATGGTGAACGAGGCCTGGTTCTCGATCACCGCCCCGCCGCCGAAGCAGAAGCTGCCGGCCGACCAGTTGACCGTGCCCTGGTTGAGCAGGGTCTGGCCGCTCCGTAGCTGGACCGCACCGGTGACGTTGACCGTGGCCCCGGCGGGGACGGTCGTCGTCCCCGCCCCCGTGAGCACGCCGCCGGACCACTGGGTGGTGCCGGCAAGGGTGAGGCTCACCCCGGTGTCGACGGTGAGGGTCCCGCCCGAGAACGACAGGTTGCGGATGGTCGAGGGTTGGGTGGCGTCCGTGAGCTCCAGCGTCCCGCCGTTGATGGTCAGCCCCGCTCCCTGGGCGTCGACGCCGAGAACGACGTTCGACCCCGTGGGCACCGTCACCGTGCCGGTCCCGGCCGGGATGCAGGCGTAGTCGGTGGTCGTCGGGATACGGGCCGGGGACCAGTTGCCGGCCGTCGTCCACCGGCTGTCGCCCGCGCTGCCGGTCCAGGTGATGGTGCAGGTGGCGGCGCCGGCCGGGCCGGGCGCGGCGAGCAGGGCGACGGCGGTCGCCCCGAACAGGAGGAGGAGCAGGTACACGGCGGCCCCCAGCGCGCCGCGGCGGTACAGCACCATCAGGCCCTCAGGCGGCTCCGCCGGTCACGGGCCGGGTGTCGGCGGCCATTCTGGCCTCCAGCAGCCGGAGGAGCTCGAGCCAGCCCGAGAAGGGGGACGGCTCGGCCCCGCCCTCCTCCGCGAGGGTGCCCTCGACCCGGTCGTCGACCGGGCGGAGATCCACGACGAGTCGCATCCCGGCGAACCTACGAGCGGGCCCGTGAACCCCGCATCCGGGAAATCCCTAGTCTTGGCGGAGCCCATGGCGGGCGACGTAGGCGGCCAGCTGGGCCCGGGTCCGCAGCCCGAGCTTGGCGAAGACCCGCCCGAGGTGGAACTCGACCGTCTTCACGCTGACCACCAGCTCGGACGCCACCTGCCGGTTGGTCAGGCCTTCGGCCACCAGCCGGGCGACGGCGAGCTCCTGGGGGGTGAGCGGCTGGCCGCCCGTTACCGCCGCCGGCGCCCGGCTCACGCCGCACGCGGCCAGCTCCCGCTGGCACCGCTCGGCGAACGGCCGCGCCCCCAGGGTGGTGAACGTGTCCAAGGCGGCCCGCAGGTGCCGAGCCGCGGCCCGACGCTCCCCGGTGCGCCGCAGGAAGCGGCCGAGGGCGTCCTCGGCCAGGGCCCGGTCGAAGGGCGCGGCGAGGGCGGCGGCGTGCTCGACCGAGGCTCGCAACGACGAGCCCGCCCGGTCGACCTGGCCCCGGGCCGCCTCCAGCCGACCCCGCACCCGGGCGACGTGGGCCAGCGTCGAGGTGCGACCGATGCCCGCCGCCACCGCCTCGAGCTCGGCCACCAGCGGCTCCGCCTCGTCGAGGCGCCCCAGGCTGACCAGGGCCCCGGCGTACAGCTCGGGCCACGGGTGGACGGCCGGCTCCTCCAGCGGGTGGCGCCCGACCGAGTCGAGAAAGGGTTCGACGGCGGTGACCAGCCCGGCCGGGTCGCCCCGGCAGAAGGCCACGTGGGCGGCGACCGTCACCGCGCAGGTCATGCTGGCCGCGTCGCCCACCCGGTGGGCGGCGGCCGCCGCCTCCTCGGCGTGGTCGCGCCCGTTGACCGAGTCGCCCCGAGCCGCCGCCGCCCACGCCGCGTTGGCGTGGGCGAAGGCCCGCAGCCCGGCGTTGCCGGCGTCCTCGGCCAGGGAGACGGCCAGGTCCCCGTGGACCACGCTGGCGTCCCAGTTCCCCAGCCGGAACTCCGCCTCGGCCAGGAAGCCCAGGCTCAGCAGCCCGGGCGGCGAGGCCGGGCTGTGCCGGCACGCCTCGACCGCCGCGGTCAGGTCGTCGACGGCGGCAGGGAGGTTGTCGGTCCACATCCGCACGATGCCGCGGCCGAGCCGGGCGACGACCCCACCGCGGTCGAGGACGGAGTCGGGCAACGACGAGACCAGGGCCAGGGCGTCGGCGGCCTGGCCGGACGCCCCCAGGCAGGGGACGAGAACGGCGACCGCCGCCGCCACCATCTCCGCACTCCCGATCTCCAGCGCTCGCCGGGACCAGGCCGCGGCCTCGCCCGAGCGCATCTGGCGGCTCATGAGGTTGGCCAGTAGGAGGCAGGCCCGGCCGGCCAGGGTGGGGTCGTCTCCGGCGGCCGCCTCCTCGGCCCGGCGCAGCCGGCGCTCGGCGTCGCCCTGGTCGCCCTGGAGGAGGGCGAGCCATCCCAGCAGGAACGACAGGCGGGGCGATTCGGGCAGGTCGGCCGAGCGGACCAGGGCGGCGGCGTCGGCCACATCCCCGGCCACGAGGAGCTGCTCCACCGCGTCCAGCCGCCACGCCGTCCGCAGGGCGGGGTCGGCGGCGAGGCGGCCGGCCGACACGAGATGGGAGGCGGCGGCGCCCGGCATGCCTGCCGCCGCCTCCTCGGCCGCCCGCGCCGCCACCTCCTCGGCCAGGGCCTGGTCCTCCACCAGCACGGCGGCCACCCGGTGGTCCAGGGCCTGGGCGCCATCGACCAGCTCGGCGGCCGCGGCGTGGAGGGTGGCCCGGCGGGCGGGGCCGAGGTCCCGGTAGACCGACGCCCAGACGAGGGGGTGGATGAAGGCCAGGACGGGCTCCACCGGTTCCTGGTCCAGCTCGACCAGGTCGGCGGCGATCGCCTCCTCCACCGCCTCGGCGGGGTCGCCGATGCCGGCCAGGGCCACGACCCGGCGCAACGGCGACCGGCGCCCGAGCACGGCTGCCGCCTCCACCAGGGCCTGGCACGCCGGTGCGGTGGCGGCCAGGCGATGGAGGACGAGGAGGGCGAACGAGCGGGGGACCGGCAGCGGGCCGTCGCCGCGGACCAGGCTGGCCGGATCCAGCTCGTCGAGCAGGAGGCGGGCGTGCAGCGGGCTGCCCTGCGTGTGCTCCCGGAGCCGCTCGGCGGCCCGCCGGGACATGGCGTCCCACCCATGGGCCCGGGCCAGCTCGACCAGCTCGCGTGCGCTGAGCCCGCCCAGGCGCAGGCGGGCGCCCGCCTGGTCGGCCAGCCGGCGGATGCCGTCGGGCAGGACGGGCCCGTCGTCACGGGCGCAGAACACGGCGAGCACGGGGTCGTGCTGAAGGCGCCGGAGGGCGAAGCTCAAGGCGGCCAGGCTGGGGCCGTCGGCCCACTGGGCGTCGTCCACGACGAGGGCGAGCGGGCCGTCGGCCGCCGCCGAGCCCAGAACCTCCAGGATCTGGGCACCGGCGGCCATGGGGTCCCCGCCCGGCGCGTCGACCCGCTTGGCCTCCGTCGCGGCGAGGAGCTGGTCGAGCACGCCGAACGGGAGGCCGGCCTCGGCCTCGTCCGCTCCGGCCCACAGCAGCGTGAGGTCGCGGCGGCCGTCGAGCAACTTCCGCACCAGGGACGACTTTCCCGTCCCGGCGGGCCCCTCCACGACGACGACCCGCCGGTCCCCGCCCAGGACGGCGTCCAGCTGCTCGCCGAGCAGGGCGAGCTCCTGGCGGCGCCCGACGAACGCTTGGGTCAGACGCGCGTCCCCGAGGGGAGCGACGGACAGGCCATGCCATGACCGTACCCCCGGGGCCCGTGCGGCTAGCGCGCGCCATGGGGGTAGGAAGAGGCCATGGAGCAACGCGCCCTTCGCGACCTCACCGTCTCTGCCATCGGCCTCGGCTGCATGGGCATGTCCGAGTTCTACGGGGCCGGGGACGACACCGAGTCGACCCGGGTCATCAACCGGGCCCTCGACCTCGGCTGCACCTTCCTCGACACCGCCGACATGTACGGGCCCTTCACCAATGAGCGCCTGGTCGGCCGGGCCATCGCCGGTCGCCGGGACGAGGTGGTGCTGGCCACCAAGTTCGGCAACGAGCGGCGGGAGGACGGGTCCTGGGTCGGGATCAACGGCAGCCCGGAGTACGTGCGGGCGGCCTGCGACGCCTCGCTCGGGCGCCTCGGCGTCGACCACATCGACCTCTACTACCAGCACCGGGTCGACACCACCGTGCCCATCGAGGAGACGGTCGGGGCCATGGCCGAGCTGGTGGCGGCGGGCAAGGTCCGCCACCTCGGCCTGTCCGAGGCGGCGGCGGCCACCGTCCGGCGAGCCGACGCGGTCCACCCCATCACCGCCCTGCAGAGCGAGTACAGCCTGTTCACCCGGGACGTGGAGGAGGAGATCCTGCCCACGCTGCGGGAGCTGGGGATCGGCCTCGTGGCCTACAGCCCCCTGGGCCGCGGCCTGCTCACCGGCGCCTACCGGTCCCGGTCGGACCTGCCCGAGGGCGACACCCGCCCCCACCGCTTCCCGCGCTTCGGCGAGGAGCACTTCGACCGCAACGTGGCCCTGGTCGACTCGGTGGCCGAGCTGGCCGAGCGCAAGGGCTGCACGCCCGGCCAGCTGGCCATCGCCTGGGTCATGGCCCAGGGCCCTGACGTCGTTCCCATCCCCGGTACGAAGCGGCTCCGCTACCTGGAAGAGAACGTCGCCGCCGCCGAGGTCACCCTCGACGCCGACGACCTGGCGTGGCTGGACGCCAACGTCGGTCCCCCGAGCGGGGACCGCTACGCCGACATGGGCACGGTGAACCGCTGAGGTCTGCCGGTAGCTTCTCGACCGAATCTGCACACTCTCCACACCACAAGGCGACACGGTGTCCGTACGCTCGGGGTCATGAGTGCTGCCGACTTTCCCGCCGACCTCCCTCGTCTGACTCGCACCGGGTCGGTCCTCGCCCGGGCCCGCACGGCCACTGATCGGGGCAACGGCTGGCGGCGGTTGGTGGTGGGCGCGGGGTTGGCCTGGCTGCCTATCGCCGCCGCCCTGGTGGCCATGACGGGGATGGTCTACGTGACCGTCCAGCAGAGCCTGCGCAGCGGGGCCAACGACCCCCAGATCCAAATCGCCGGCGACCTGGCGGCCCAGCTCGCCGGGGGCGCCGATCCGGGGGCGCTGCTGGGGACGGCGAAGGTCGACCTGGCCACCAGCCTGTCGCCCTACGCCATCGTGTTCGACGACGCCGGCCGCCCCCTCGCCTCCACCGGGGTGCTCGACGGGACCGTCCCCGTCCCACCTGCGGGCGTCCTGCGGGCGGCCGCGCAGCACCGCAACGAGCTGACCTGGCAACCCCGGTCGGGCGTCCGGTCGGCCATCGTCGTCGTCCCCTTCCACGCCGCCAGCCGCAGCGGGACCGTGCTCGCCGGCCGGTCCCTCAGGGAGGTGGAGAAGCGGGAGGACTTCCTGTTCTGGGCCGCGGGCGCCAGCCTGGCCGGCGGCCTGGGGATCACCGCCCTGGCCTGCCTGGCCGTGGCCTGGCTCCGCCCCCGACTGTTGCCCGCCGCCAGCTAATCAGCGGACTTGCCGGTCGTCGAGGCCGCTCGGTCGGTAGGCGGGACGAACTCCGGGTAGTCGAGGAGGCGGAGCCAGGAGCCGTCGGGTTGGCGGCGGACGACCTGGGCTCGGGCGCCGGCGCCATCCCTGGGCGGAGTCGAGGTGAGGGCGATGTCGCCGCTGACCAGCGTGGGCAGGGGCTCCTCCGGCTGGAACGTCGGCCGGCGCTCCAGGACCGACGCCCACAGGTCGCGGATGGCGGCCCGGCCGACGGTCTGGTGGCCCGGCGGGTAGGCCATCACCGCCCCCTCCTCGTACAGCTCGGCCACCCCGTCGGCGTCGCCGGCGTTCGAACGCTCGACGAAGAGGCGGGTGATGTCCTCGGGCCGCATGGCCTTCTCGTAGGTTCGCATGGGTCCAGGGTCGCGCCCGCGGTATCAGAAGTCCAACAGATAGTCATTCTGGTTACTAGCATCGACAATCATGGAACTGCGGCAGCTCGAATACTTCGTGGCCGTGGCCGAAGAGGCCAACTTCACCCGGGCGGCCCGCCGGGTCCACATCAGCCAGTCCGGGGTCAGCGCCCAGGTGCGGCAGCTGGAACGGGAGCTGGGGGTCGAGCTGATCGACCGTTCTTCCCGGGCGGCCGCGCTCACGGTTGCCGGGGCCGCCGCCCTCGGGCCGGCCCGGGCTGCGCTCGCCGCGGCCGCCGCCCTACGCCACGCGGTGGACGACGTGAACGGGCTGCTGCGGGGGCGTCTCGTCGTGGCCATGGTCGCCGGGTGCACCCTGGCCCCCCTCTTCGACGCCCTCGCCGCCTTTCACCTGGCCCACCCCGGCGTCGAGCTCGCCCTGTCCGAGGACAGCTCGGCCCGGATGATCGACCAGGTCCGGGCCGGGATGGTCGACCTGGCGCTGGTGGGCTCGGCGGGGGCGCCCCCGGCCGACCTGGAGTCGATCTCGATCGTCAGCGAGGGGCTGGTCGCCCTGTTCCCGGCCAATCACCCCCTGGCCGAGCGGCGGACAGTCACGCTGGCCGACGTGGCCCGGCACCCGCTGGTGTGCCTGCCCACCGGCACGGGGATCCGCACTGTGCTCGATCGGGCCTGCGATGCCGCCGGCGTGACGCCGACCGTCGCCCTCCAGGCCAGCGCGCCCGACGCGGTGGCCGACCTGGCCCGGCGGGGGCTGGGCGTGGCCATCCTCAGCGAGTCCATGGCTGCGCTCCGTGACCCCGGGCTCCTTGCCGCGCCGCTGGCCGATGTCGGCCTGCCCGCCGTCCTCGCCCTCGTGTGGCAGGACCGTGCCAACCCGGCACTGCGGGAGCTCGTCCGCCACTGCCGGGCCAGCTTCCGGGAGCCGCTCGTGGCGGCCGGCTAGGGGGCACGCGAGACTTCAGGTGTCCCCGATCCCCGAGAGCGAAGGTGGCAGCCGTGGGCAAGTACTTCGGACGGGAGCCGCGTTACTCGAAGGAGGAGGCCGAGGCCCAGGCGAAGGCGGCCATCGAGGCGGCGGTGAGCAGGGGTCGCCCGCCGGAGTCGGAGTGGGCCGGGCTCTCCTCACGAATGAGCGACATCGACCGGGCCCTGGCGGCCCGCCCGCCCGCGGTCGAAATCCCGCCCCCGCCCCCTCGCCGGGCCGCACCGCCCCCGGGAGAGCCGCCCGCCCCCCGGCGGCCCCGGGTGATGAACGAGATCCTGCGGCCCCGGCCCCCGGTCGTCGAGCCCGAGCCCGAGCCGGAGGCGCCCCGGGCCCGCCGCCCGGCGGCCAAGAAGGCCGCGCCCGCGCTCGCGGCCAAGAAGGCCGCAACCGCGGCGGGGGCCAAGCGGGCGGCCGTGGCCAAGAAGGCACCGGCGGCGGCGAAGAAGGCACCGGCGGCCAAGAAGCGCTAATCCGGCTCCAGCTCGGCCGCGACCCGAAGGGCGAGGACCGACACGACCCGGTCGAGCCAGGGGTCGAGCCTGCCGGCCAGCTGATCAACCTCGTCCGGGCGGACGTCCAGCCGGAGCTGGGCCTCCTCGGCCCCCAGGATGACGACCGCGTCGTCCAGCACGGGCTGGGCGTCGACGGGGAGAACCTCCGCCACACCTGCCGAGGGCACGGTGATCGTCACCGGCGAGGAGCCGACCACCGCGTCGGCCAGCGGGGACAGCCAGCCGAGGTCCCGGCGACGGCGGTGACGGGCCAGCGCCCGCTCGACCGCGGCCGGCAGCAACATCTCGACGGCCCGGGCGGCTTCGCCGCGGGCGTCCCACCGCCGGACTGCGGCCGAGCCCGGGGGTTCGGCGGCGATCAGGTCGGCCAGGCCGGCCACGCACCGGGCGACGAAGTCCACCTGGGCCGCGGGGTCGTCGGGCGCGGCCGCCTCGTCGGTGAAGACCAGGAACGGCAGCGACGTGGCCCGCCGGACGTGGCCCGTCGCCAGCGCCCGGCCCACCCGGCCGTTCCCGTCGGCAAACGGAGCGATGTGGGCGACGGCGTGGTGGGCGAACGCGGCCCGCACGAAGGGGTGGAGCCCGGCGAACGTCGGGCTGGCCAGGAGCTCGAACAGGCGGCCCATCTCGTCCCGGAGCAGGGCGACCGGGGCGTGGGCGATCCACCCGCCCGACGGCGTGAGCACGTGGTTGGGGTGGTGCTTGTAGTCCCCGGTGGCCAGGACGTGGTCGTGCACGCCGGTCTCGCCCCGGACCGGGTGGGTGAGCTGGGGGCGGCAGGCCACCTCGTGGAGCCGTCGGAGCCAGGCCTCCGAGCGCAGATCGTCGTCGCTGGCCGCCTGGGCCCGGCGGAGGGCGTCGTAGTTGGCCTTCACGTGCCCCCGCACCTCCTCGTCGACCGACGACAGGGTCAGCGTGCCCCTCAGCAGGGCCCGGGCCCGAGCGGGATCGGGCTCGATCACGCCGTCCAGGGCGGCGGACTCGTGGGCCGCGGCCAGCAGGGCCCCCTGGACCGCCATCTCGCCGGGCCCGGCGAACCGCGACCACGCCGGCACGGGCACCGCCACCCAGGCCGAGAGGTCCCCCAGGGGACGGTAGAGGGCGTCGGCCTCGTCCGAGAGGGCGGACTCGGTCATGGGCCGAGGGTAGCGATGCCGGTCCGGCGGGTATCGCGACAGCATGTCGAACCCGCAGCAGCCGGAGCTGGCCCGTAGCCGCAAGACGCCCGCCCAGGACCCCGCCAGCGTCGTCGGCGTTCTGGAGGGCCAGGACCAGCCGGGCGCCGGCGGTCCCAGCGGTCCCATCCCGGTCGACAACCAGCCCGGCCACCACCCCGCCCACGAGCAGGACAAGCCCGATCTGAACGCCTTCGCCGAGAAGCTTGGCGTGGTCGAGGCGGCACCGGAAACGCCCGCCGCCGCCCCTGCTCGTGGACGCGGGCTGGTCATCGCCATGGCCGCCCTCACCGCCCTGCTCGGCATCCTGGGCGTGGTCGTCACCAGGAGGCGGCGCAGCTCCCGCCGGTAGCAACCGGCACGGGTACGTTGGCCCCCGTGCCCGACGAGAACCTGCGGAACCTGGCCGAGGAGTACTGGGACGCCCTCCTGGAGGCCTATCCCTCGACCGCCACCCTCCTGGGCGACCATCGTTTCGACGACCGGATCGAGGATCTGTCGGCGCCCGCCGAGGCCGAGCAGCGGGCCCGGTGGAGCGGGATGCTGGACCGGCTGGCGGCCTTCGACCACGGCTCGCTCGATCCTGACGACCGGGTCACCAACGGCCAGCTGGGGGCCGACCTGCGCAACGCCATCGCCGCCGCGGACCAGCGGCTGATCGAGCTGCAGTCCGACCAGATGACCGGCTATCACGTCGAGCTCCTCCAGGCCGTGCCGGTCATGTCCGCCCCCGACCCCGACTCGGCCCGCATGCTGGCCGAGCGGTTCCGCCAGGTGCCGAAAGCGCTCCAGCAGGCGGCCGAGCGGTTCCTGGACGGGGCCGCCGCCGGCCGCACCCCGGCCGCCATCTGCGTGTCCCGCTCCGCCAACGTGATCGAGGGCTACCTGTCGTCGCCCGCCGACCGGGACCTGTTCGCCACGGTGGCCGGGCCGGCCGATTGGGACGGCGAGCCCGAGTGGCGCAACACCCTCGCCGACATCGTGCGCGACGACATCCGGCCCGCCTTCCGCCGCCTGGCCGACGTCCTCACCAACGAGCTGCTCCCCACGGCCCGGGACGACGACCACTGCGGGCTGTCGTGGCTCGACGACGGGCCCGAGCTGTACGCCACCCTTGTCGCCCACCACACCACCGTCGACATCCCGGCCGAGCGCATCCACCAGATCGGTATGGAGGAGGTCACCGAGAAGCTGCCGGCCGAGTACGCCGAGGTGGGCCGGCGGCTGTTCGGGATCAGCGATCCGGCCGCCATCCTCGAACGGCTACGGAACGATCCCTCCCTCCGCTACGACACCGGCGACGAGATCATGGCCGACGCCCGCCGGGCCTTCGAGTCGGCCATGGCCGCCATGGGCGCCTGGTTCGGCCGCCTCCCGCAGTCGCCCTGCGCCATCGAGGAGGTCCCCGAGTTCCTCGCCGCCGACTCGCCCACCGCCTACTACTTCCCGCCCGCCGGCGACGGGTCCCGCGGCGGCACGTACTACGTCAACGTCCACCTGCCGGAGAACAAAGCCCGGTACGAGACGGCCTCCATCGCCTTCCACGAGGCCATCCCCGGCCACCACCTGCAGATCGCCATCGCCACCGAGCTCACCGACCTGCCCCGCTTCCGGCGGTTCTCGCTGGCCAACACCGCCTACGTGGAGGGCTGGGGGCTGTACGCCGAGCGGCTGGCCGAGGAGATGGGGCTGTACCGGGACGACATGGACCGCATGGGCATGCTGGCCGCGGACTCAATGCGGGCCTGCCGACTGGTGGTCGACACCGGCCTGCACGCCATGGGATGGAGCCGGTCGAAAGCGGTCGATTTCATGGCCGCCAACATGCCGGTTTCCGTCGAAGAGGTGACGGTCGAGGTCGACCGGTACATCGGTATGCCCGGGCAAGCTCTCGCCTACAAGCTCGGCCAGCGGGAGATCTTCCGGGCCCGCGACGACGCCCGGTCCCGCATGGGGGCGGCGTTCGACATCAAGGGGTTCCACGACACGGTGCTGGGCTCGGGGGCCGTCGGGCTGCCCATGCTGGCCGAGCTGGTCGACAGCTGGGTCGCAGCCGGAACCTGACGCGGGACGCGAAGAAGCGGGCACAACCGGCTGGTTGTGCCCGCTCCGTGGTGAGCTGACTACTAGTAGTCGACGGTGCGGCGCCGGCGGACCACCGCAGGCTCCACGACGTCGTCCTCGACGTAGGTGTCGGAGACGGCCGTGCGACGGGCGCCCCAGCCCCCGCCACCGAAGATCAGCAGGGTGGTGGCCAGGCCGATGCCGCCGACGACCATGAGGATGACCCCGATGGTGGACAGGTCGAGGCCCGACACGGTGGCGTTGACCGCGAAGGTCAGGATGGCCCCGACGGCGATAAGGAAAACACTTACTCCGATACCCATTTGTCGAAAACCTCCGAGTTTGTTTGTTGGGGATCCCGTACCCCGTAACCCCCCGGGCCATGCGCGCGGAAGAGGAACGGGAAGGCCAGGCCTGCCCGCCGTCATTGCCGGGCTGCTGACCGTGTCCCGCCACGGGCTGTACCCGGGCGTAGCCCAGCCGGTGACGGCCACGGTGGCGACGAGCAGGGGAAGCGCGGCCCGGGACGCTCGTCGCGAGAGCGCGCCGTTCACCGGGACCGGCGCAGGAACGCTCCCGCGGCCAGGCCGCCGCCGGTGTTGCACACCAGGTCCCACCCGGTGTTGGCGTAGCCGCCGACGTGCGAGCCGCTGTGGGCGAGGGTGGACAGGAACTCCACCATCTCGTTCAGCGCCCCGAGCCCGAGCCCGGCAAGGACGCACAACACGACCAGCCCTGCGCCGCCGCCCGGCACGGCCCGCCGCACCAGCACGGTCCACAGGACCAGCGTGCCGACGAAGACCGCGGCGGTGTGGAAGAGGTGGTCGTAGCGCAGAATGGGCGAGCCGAAGGTGGCGTTGTAGAGCACGCCGTCGCCGACCCGGACCAGACCGCCCGCCAGGTGGGCCACGGCGAGGACCGCCATTCCAATGACGAGGGGCGCCGGCAATGGCCGCCGGCGCAGCCCGAGCACCAGCGCCCCGAGGGCGGCGACCGTGAACAGGTAGGCGAGGGTGCTCGGCGCCCCGGTCGCCATCCCGTAGACGGCGAAGCCGGCGGCGGCGGCGACCACGGCGCGTAAGGCCCGGCGCTCGATGGGCGAGAGCGGGGCGTGAACCAGGGTGGCGGTGGAGGGCATGGTCCGAGTGAACGCTCACGCCGCCGCCCCCCGCAATCGCCCCGGACCGATTTGAGGGCCACCCCCCACCGACTGGGCGCCTACTTGCCGCTCTGGCGGATCAGCTTGGCCACCAGGGCGGTCCAGCCCGTCTGGTGGCTGGCGCCGAGGCCGGCGCCCGTGTCGCCGTGGAAGTACTCGTGGAAGGCGACGTGCGACCGCCACCCGGGATCGGTGTCGAACAGGTCCCGGCCTCCGTTCAGCGGCCGGCGCCCGTCGGGGCCGGCCAGGAAGATGCCGATCAGCCGCTGCGAGAGGTCGGTGGCGACCTCCCAGAGGTTGGCGTGCCGGCCGGATCCCACCGGCAGCTCCACCGTGAAGTCGTCGCCCAGGTAGTGGTGGAACTTCTGCAGCGACTCCACCAGCAGGTAGTTGATCGGGAACCACACCGGGCCCCGCCAGTTGGAGTTGCCGCCGAACAGGGTGGTGGTCGATTCGCCCGGCTCGTAGTCGACCTGGTGGGTCTCGCCGGCCAGATCGAGGGTCACCGGGTGGGCGGCATGCCACTTCGACAGCGACCGGATCCCGTGTGGCGACAGGAACTCGTCCTCGTCGAGCATGCGCTGCAGCAACCGGCGGAGGCGGTCGGGGCCGACCAGGCTCAGCAGCCGGCGCTCGCCCTGGCCGGGAACGTCGACCTGGAAGATGTTGTCGCACAGGTCCGGTCGGTTCTTGATGAACCAGCGCATGCGGGCGCTGAAGTCGGGCAGGCGGTCCAGGGTGACCGGATCCATGGTCTCGACCGCGAACAGCGGGATGAGCCCGACCACGGAACGGACGCGGATCGGGAACTGCCGCCCGTCGACGGACAGCACGTCGTAGAAGAAGCCATCCTCCTCGTCCCACAGGGCCACCTGCTCCTCGCCGATGTTGTTGATGGCGTGGGCTATGGCCAGGAAGTGCTCGAAGAACTTGGTCGCCGTGTCCTCGTACACCGGGTCGTGGTGGGCCAGCTCCAGGGCGATGGCCAGCATGTTGAGGCAGAACATGGCCATCCAGCTGGTGGCGTCGGACTGCTCGAGACGGGCACCGCTGGGCAGGGGCGCGGAGCGGTCGAACACGCCGATGTTGTCGAGGCCGAGGAAGCCACCCTCGAACACGTTGCTCCCGTCGGCGTCCTTGCGGTTGACCCACCAGCTGAAGTTGATGAGCAGCTTGTGGAAGATCCGCTCCAGGAACTCGTAGTCGTTGACCCCGGTGCGCCGGGCGTCGATCTTGTAGACCCGCCAGGCCGCCCAGGCGTGGACCGGGGGGTTGACGTCACCCAGGGCCCATTCGTAGGCCGGGAGCTGGCCGTTGGGGTGCATGAACCACTCCCGGCAGAACAGGATCAGCTGCTCCTTGGCGAAGTCCGGGTCGACGTAGGCCATCGGGATCATGTGGAAGGCCAGGTCCCACGCCGCGTACCAGGGGTACTCCCACTCGTCGGGCAGGGAGATGATGTCGGCGTTGTAGAGGTGGCCCCACTCCGCATTGCGGCCCCGGCTGCGGGCCGGTGGTGGGGGCGGGCCGACGGGGTCCCCCTCCAGCCACTCCCGCACGTCGTAGCGGTAGTGCTTCTTGGCCCACAGCAGCCCGGCGCAGGCCCGGCGGGCGACGCCGCGGGCCTCTTCCGAGACGCCCGGGGTCAGGTCGGCGTAGAACTCGTCGGCCTCGGCACGGCGGGTGGCGATGACCTCGTCGAAGCCCGCGCCGAGGTCGACGGCGCCGCCCGCGTCGGGACCGAGCCGAACTCGCAGCGTGGCCGTCTGGCCAGGGGCCAGCTCCAAGCGGTACCAGGCCGCCGCCTTGGTCCCTGTCCGGTCCGGGTTGACGGTCGGGGCCCCGGCGACCACGTGGTCGTTGATCCCGTCCTTCGGGTAGGCGCTGGCGTTCGGCGTGCCCCAGAGCAGCTGGGCGTTGGTCTCGTTGTCACAGAACAGCAGGTCGGGGTCGCCGTCGGCGGTGAGTCGCAGGGCGCCGGCCGTGCCGTGCTCGAGCATGACCGTCCCGGGGAGGTCGCCGGCGCCCAGCTGGGGGTGGCGGGCGTCGCGGCCCCATGCCCACGTGTTGCGGAACCACACCGTGGGCAGAACGTGCAGGGGGGCGGGATCCGGGCCCCGGTTCGTGCAGTCGATGCGCAGGCAGATGTCGTGCGGGCCGGCTTTGGCGTAGGTCAGCTCGACGTCGAAGTAGCGGTCCTCGTCGAACACCCCTGTGTCGACCAGCTCGAACTCGGGATCACGGCGTGTGCGGCGGGCGTTCTCCTCGACCAGTTCACGATATGGGAACTCGGCCTGGGGGTACTTGTACAGCCAGTGGAGGAAGGAATGGGTGGGGGTGGAGTCGAGCGCCCACCAGTACTCTTTCACGTCCTCCCCGTGGTTGCCCTCCGCCCCGGTTAGGCCGAAAAGGCGTTCCTTGAGGATGGGGTCCCGCCCGTTCCAAAGGGCGATCGCCAGGCAGACGTGCTGCCACCGGTCGCAGATCCCACCCAGGCCGTCCTCGCCCCAGCGGTAGGCGCGAGAACGGGCGTGCTCATGGGGGAAGGAGCGCCAGGCGTCGCCGTCGGCGCTGTAGTCCTCCCGCACGGTTCCCCACTGCCGAGCCGGCAGGTACGGGCCCCACCACCGCCACGGGACGCCTTGCCGGGCCTCCTCGAGGCGCTTGCGCTCGGCGTCGACCGTCATCGTCGACGCCGAGCATACGCGTGCGCCTTACAGGCGGCTCGAACGGCGGCCGAAGCCGGTGAAGGCGCTGGCGACGACCAGGGCGGCGGCGATGATCAGCATCCACCACAGGGCGTGGGCGGCCAGCCCGACTCCGCCGAGCAGCAGGGCCAGCACCAGAAGCAGAACGACGAGTCCCATTCTTTCCTCTTTTCTCGAAGCGTGGGCTTGCAATGAACTGTTCCGGTTCGAACCGATCGGCAAACCTCTTTGACCCCCGTTCGCGCCGCAAGCGGCGCGCGGTTTGGCGCAAAGAGTGACGGGGAACGAACGGGTCCTACGTCACAAGAGGGAGGAACTGTGTACATCGGAGTGGGAACACTCATTCTGATCATCATCCTGATCCTGCTCCTCACCTGAGCGGCCGGGAGGCAGCATGTTGAGCAACAAAGCCACGTTCTTCTTCTACCTGGCCGCGCTGATCTGCTTCGTCGTGGCCGCAGCCGGCGAGGGCTGGCGCTTCGGCCGGCTGGGCCGCCGCGGCCTGGCCCCCCGGGTCGTCCTGATCCCGCTGGGACTGGCCCTGTGGCTGTTCCCGCTCATGTGGAACACGGGCAAGCTGGCCTTCTGACCCCATCGCCGGGGGCGGGCCGCCCGCCCTTACCAGTCACCGCCGCCGACGTCGCCACCGAAATCGCCACCACCGAAGTCACCACCACCGGCACCGCCGCCCCAGTCCCCGCCGTCGCCGCCCTCCCACCCGCCGTCGTCGTCTCCCCGGCCGTAGCCCCCGCCGGCCCAGCCGCCGCCCCAACCTCCACCCCAGCCGCCCCCGAGCATCTGGCCGAGCATGAGGCCGGTGAGCAGGCCGCCGCCGCCGCCGAACCAGCCCCCGCCGTACCACGGCATGCCGCCGTAGCCCACGTAGATCGGCGTGCCCCGCTCGTCGAGGTCCAGGGCGGGCTCGTCCCGTCTCCCCGGCCTGCGTAGCTCCTCCGGTGGCGGCGGGGGCTGGCGCCCCTCGATCCGGGCCCGGGCCCGGGCCATGGCGTAGCGGCCCTCGTCGACCACCCGCTGGACCCGGACCAGGTCGACCTGATCGTCGGCATACTCCAGCGCGGCCTGCGCCGACCGGTAGCGGGTCACCCCGGCGTCGTAGTCGGCCCGGGCGTCGGGGTGCAGCGTTACCTGCGGCTCCAGGGCCAGCACGTCGTCGCCCAGCACCGACAGCTCGGCCTGCAGCAGCTGGCGGTCAGCGGCCACTTCCCGGCGGTCCTCCTGGTCCCGGCGGCGGGCCCGGCTTCGGGACCACAGGAACAGCCCGCCACCGCCGAGGGCAAGCAGGACGAGCAACCCGGCGCCGCTGTTGCCACCCCCACCGGTGTCACCGCCAGTCGACCTGGTCGCAGGCGGCTGACCGGCCGCCTGGTTGATCCGGTCCACGAAGGTGGTCAGGACGGCCTGCGTCCCCTCACCCGACTTCGATTGGAACACCGCGGTGGCCACCGAGCCGGCCCGGCCGGTGGGCAGCACGTTGCTGGCCGCCCGGAAGCTGCCCCCGGCGACCACCGCGTACGTCCCCCGCAGGCCGACCTTCTGACCGAGGGTCGACGGGAGCTGGCCGGCGTCCCCTCCGGCCTCGGCGATGGCGGCGGCCGGGAGCACGGCGACGAAGATGGGCGTGTCGCCGTCGGTGATCCTCCGCTGCAGGTCGGGTGCCGAGACGTCACCGGCCCGTTCGGCCGCAGGATCGACGTACACGGGAGCCCGCCGCAGCTCCTGCGCGGCCCGGTCGAGGACCGTGGTCTGGGCCGCCGCCGGGCCGGCGGGGACCACCAGGAGGACGAGCAGGGCGGGGAGGAGGACGATCCAGGGCAGACGCCGTTGCATGCCGGCGATCTACCCGCCCGGTTTCTGGTTGACGCCGGGTCAGCCCGGTGACACTCCGGCCGAGAAGTGGGCCCAGCCATTGGGCAGGATTTCGGACTGGGTCGGGCACTTGTTGGCGTCGTCCCCCCACTCGCTATAAGACACGGGGACCGTGAACTGCGAACCGCTGTAGCCGAGGGGAGGGTAGATGTAGGCCTCGGTGCGGGGGTACCCGGAGCAGTCGGCGGGCAGAGGTCCCGCTTTTGCCCACCGCACCGTGGCTGTGGTGGATTTGATGAGCAGGCCCCAGTCCGCCGGGGTGCTGATCGTTCCGACATAGGTCCACACGCCCGTTGCCCAGTCCATGACCCACGCGCCCCAGTCGGGGCCAGTGAGGTGGTGGGTGTAGAGGAAGTAGAACCGGCCGGGCGACCAGTCGTATGGCACCTCGATGCTGCCCATCGGCCGGATGCCCCACTCGGAGAGGCTGAGCCGGGCAACCTTCCCGGTTGGCCCTGTCGCCAGTGCGAAGTCGCCGAAGCGGAGGTTCAGGAACACCATCGTCATCACGTACTCGTAGTCGTTCGGCGAGAGCTGCCCGGCGCCGGCGGCGGGTTCGGGTGCCACGTACATCCAGGTCCCCAGGCCGTCGTTGAACGCCTCATCCGGGATCGGTTGGAGCCAGGTCCGGCCGCGGACCTCCTGGGTCTTGCCCGCTGGGGTCTGGGCCGTGGCGGGGAGCTGGCTGGTAAGGGCGGCGAGGGCGGCGAGACCCATCGCCAGTCCCGCGCGGGTTAACCGCCGAGTCGTCATCCTCCAGCTATCGGCGGCCGGGGCCGCTCGCCTTAGCTGCGGACCCGCATGATGCCGGTGCCGGCGGTGACCGTGCCGATCACGGCCGCGGCATGTCCCGACTCGCGCAGGGCGGCGGCGGCTTCCTCGGCCCGGGACGGCTCGGCGCCGAAGAGCAGGCCGCCCGAGGTCTGGGCGTCGGCCAGGACGACGACCATGTCCTCGTCCACCCCGTCGACCTCGACCCGCTCGCCGGCCCAGGTCAGGTTGCGGCGGGTCCCACCAGCGACGAAACCCTTCCCCACCAGCTCGAGCACGCCGGGCATGACGGGCACGGCCGAGGCGTGCAGCTCGGCGTCCACCCCGGACGCCTCGGCCATGCTCCGGAGGTGGCCGAGGAGGCCGAAGCCGGTCACGTCCGTGGCCCCGGTGGCCGCGGCCGCCAGTGCCGCCCCGGCTGCTTCCTTGTTCAGCCGGCTCATCGAGGCCACCGAGACGGCGACCACGTCGTCGGGGGCCTGGCCGGCCTTGAGGGCAGTGGCCACCACGCCGGCGCCCAGGGCCTTGGTGAGGACCAAGCTGTCGCCGGGGCGCAGGCCGGCGTTGGTGAGGATGCGGTCGGGGTGGACGTCACCCACCACGGCCATGCCGAACTTAGGCTCGGGATCCTCGACGGTGTGGCCGCCAACGGTGATCCAGCCGCCCTCGGCCGCCACCTCCGCGGCGCCCTCCAGCACGGCGAGGAGGATCTCCGTGCCCAGCTCGTCGGTGTTCCAGCCCACCAGGTTCAGGCTGAGGATCGGGCGGCCACCCATGGCGTACACGTCGCTGACCGCGTTGGCGGCGGCGATCCGGCCCCACGCCCGGGGGTCGTCGACGATGGGGGTGATGAAGTCGGCGGTGACGACCAGGGCCCGGTCCGGGGAGATGCGCCAGACCGCGGCATCGTCGCTCGTGGCCGTGCCCACGAGCAGGTCGGGATGGTCGGGCATGTCCAGGCGGCGCAGGACCTGCGCCAGCTCGCCGGGCGCGAGCTTGCAGGCTCAGCCTGCGCCGTGGCTGAACTGGGTCAGGCGTCGGGGGGCGGTCACGCCGGAAATCTACCGGCGGCCCTCCCGCTACTTGCGATCGACTAGTTCTTGCGAGCCTTGTCGCGCAGGTAGGTGTAGATGGTGTCGGTCATGCCCTGGACGTTGTGCTTGCGGCGGGCGTGCTCGATGACCTTGGCCTTGAGCTCTTCCTCGCTACCGGCTCGGACGACGTACCCGCAGCCCTCGGCTCCCGCCTTGGCGCAGCTGTGCTCGTACATGCTTCTCCTTCTTGCTCTGTGTGTCGCGGCACGGTGGCGTCGACAGCTAGATGCAGCATCGCGCAAGATCGTCGCCTCGGCAGGTGCCGAGCGACGTGCGTCGGCGCAGGGTCAGCGCAGGCTGCAGGCCATGGTCGCCGACTTGGCCACCGGCTGGCCGTCGGCCTGGCGACCGTTGACGACCGCCACCCGGCTGCCGTCGGCCCGCAGCGCGGTCCCGTCGTCGCACCGGTCCAGGAGCAGGAGGACGTCGTGGGCCATGACCGACAGCTCGTCGCACGTGCCGTCGTCGGGGGCGGACAGCCCGAGCAGGAACCGGTGGCCGGTCGCCGGGTCGACGATCAGGGCGGTCTCGACGCAGTCCAGGTCCGGGACCCAGCCCGGCTTGGTGAAGATGCGAGCGTCGGGACCGAGTGCATCCGCCACCCCGGGGGCGATGAACCCCTCGGCCCCGGCCAGGGCGTCCTGGAGGCCGGCGATGTCGGCCGGGTCGAGGTCGAAGCGGTCCGGCGCCGGCAGCTCGTCGTCCAGGACGACCCGGCGCAGGGCGTCGGTCATCTCGAACAGCGTGCTGCAGTTGCCGCCGCCGCACCCGTAGTCGTCCTCGCCGTCGCGCTCGGGGACGTCGATGTCCCGGCCGCCCTCGCTCAGCACCATCTCCGGCGAGAAGGTCACCTGCTCGCCACCGCCGTACGGCTCCTGGATGGCGGTGGCGGGGTAGCCGTGCCCGGGGAGGAACTGGCGGTTCAACCACTCGACGCCGGCGATGCGGACCAGCTCGTCGTAGTCCTCGTTGGACGACCAGCGCAGGGCGGCGTCGTAGGTGTCGCGCACCGACCAGTCGCCGTCGATGAGGGCGGCCCCGGTGAGCCCCAGCCCGCGGGCGAAGTCGAGGGCGCCCAGGGCGGCGAGCAGCTTGACGGACGAGGCCGGGAAGAACGAGTCCGTGAACCCACCCCCGCCGGCCTCGAAGAACGCGTAGGCCGGAGCGGCCCCGCCGTCAAAAATGCGGGCGGCGAAGACGTTGGCCCGGTCGGGCAGCTGCAGTCCCGCGTCGGCCAGGGTGGTGTCGTCGACCGCTTGGCGGACCCGGGCGGCCCAGGCCAGGGGGTCGGCGGCGGGCGGGGCGCTGGCCGGGGGGTCGGGCGCGCACCCGGCCAGCAGCGCGGCTAGCACGGCGGCGGCGATCACCGGGGCCAGGCGGCCCGCCTTCGACCTCCGCCTCCTCACCGGCCGAAGCATGCCACCCGATCGGACGGCTTCCAAGTCCCGCGAATCCGCTATAGCAACAGAACAGATGTTGGCTTACACTCGTCCCCGTCGCCGAGCGCGGCTGGTGCTCGGCCCGCAGGGGGGTTTCGGGGGTAACAACATGAGAAACCACGGCGTCGCTTTGTGTGCGCGCGGCCATGACTGAGGTCAGGCTGCCGGCGCTCGCTCCCGTGGTCCCGCCGCGGCCCGGTCCGGGGGGATCGCTGCTCGCGGGCCTGGTCCGCACCGCCCGGCCCCCGCAGTGGGTCAAGAACCTGCTCGTATTCGCGGCGCCCGGCGCCGCCGGCCTGCTGACCGACCTGCCCACCCTGTTGCGGGCCGGCCTGGCCTTCCTGGTCTTCTGCCTGGCGGCCAGCGGCACCTACTTCCTGAACGACACCATGGACCGCGACGCCGACCGTCGGCATCCGGTGAACCGGCACCGGCCAGTGGCCGCCGGCGTGGTCCCGCCCCGGCTGGCCCTGTCCGTGGCCGTGACCCTCCTGTCGGGTGCCGTCCTGCTGGCGCTCGTCGCCCTGGGCCCGCCGGCCGCCGGCTGCGTCGCCCTCTACGTCGGGATCAACGCGGCCTACAACGTCCGCCTGCGCCACGAACCGGTGCTCGACCTGGCCGCGGTGGCGTCGGGGTTCGTGCTGCGGGCCATCGTCGGCGGCCTGGCCACCAACGTCCACCTGTCGGAGTGGTTCCTGGTCGTCACCTCGTTCGCGTCGCTGTTCATCGTGGCCGGCAAGCGGGAGGGGCTCGTCGCCCTGGACGTGGCCGGCGCGCCGGACGGGGCGCGGGGTCGCTCCCGCCCCGTCTACCCGGTCGGGTACCTGCGCTACGTCCGGGCCCTGTCCTCGGGCGTGGCCATGGCTGCCTACTGCCTGTGGGCCTTCGACAAGGCCGCGGGCGTGAAGGGGCACGGCCTGTGGCTGCAGCTGACCATCGTCCCCTTCGTGCTGGCCATGCTGCGGTACGCGCTGCTCGTCGAGGGTGAAGGGGTCGAGGTCCCCGAGGACGTCCTGCTGGGCGACGGCACCATCGTGGCCCTGGGCGTGGCCTGGGCCGTCCTGTTCGCCCTGGGTGTCTATGCGTGAGCTGTTGACGGGCTGGGGCCGGACCGCGCCCACCGCGGCCGACGTGTCCCGGCCGACCACTGCCGGGCAGCTGGTGACCGCCCTCGCCGGCGCTCCGGCCCGGGGGGCCATCGCCCGAGGCCTGGGTCGCAGCTACGGCGACGCGGCCCAGAACGCCGGGGGCAGCGTCCTGTCCACCGTCGCCCTGGACGGCGTCGAGTGGGCGGACGAGCAGGCCGGGCTGGTGCGGGCGTCGGGGGGGACCAGCCTGGCGGCGGTCCAGCGCTTCCTCGTGCCGCGGGGTTGGGCCCTGCCCGTCCTGCCCGGCACCCGCCACGTCACCGTGGGCGGCGCGGTGGCGGCCGACGTCCACGGCAAGAACCACCCGGTCGACGGCAGCTTCGGCGCCCACGTCGCCCAGCTCACCCTGGCCCTGCCCGACGGCGTGCACCGGGCCTCGCCCGCCGAGGATCCGGACCTGTTCTGGGCCACGGTCGGCGGCCTGGGCCTGACCGGCGTCGTCCTCGACGCCGTGCTGCGGGCCCGCCCGGTCGAGACCGCGTTCGTGCGGGTCGTGACCCGACGCCTGGCCGACCTTGACGCGGTGTTGGCCGCCATGGACGACGCCGCCGCCGGGCGGCACCGGTACGCGGTGGCGTGGCTCGACGCCATGGCCCGGGGCCGGGGCGTCGTGGCCGGAGGCGACGCCGCCGCCGCTGACGATCTGGCCCCCGCCGACCGCCGTGCCCCCCTGGCCCTTCACGAGGGCCGCCACGTCGCCGTGCCCTCGTGGCTGCCCGGTGTGCCCATGCCGCCTGCCGCGGTGGCGGCCCTCAACGAGCTGCGATGGCGCCGGGCGCCGTCGGCGGCCACCACCACGGTGGAGCCGCTGGAGCGGTTCCTGTTCCCCCTGGACGCGGTCGACGGCTGGAACCGGCTGTACGGCCGGTGCGGGTTGGTGCAGTACCAGTTCGCCGTCCCCACGGAGGCCGCCGACCTGGTCGGGACCGCCCTCGAACGCCTGCGCGGCGCGGGGTGCGCCCCCTTCCTGGCCGTGCTCAAGCGCTTCGGCGCCGCCGGCCGCGCCCCCCTGTCGTTCCCGATCCCCGGCTGGACCCTGGCCCTCGACTTCCCGGCCGCCCTGCCGGGCCTGGCCGTCGCCCTGGACGGCCTCGACGAGCTGGTGGCCGCCGCCGGCGGTCGGATCTACCTGGCCAAGGACGCCCGGCTCCGCCCCGATCTGGTGGAGGCCATGTACCCAGCCCTCGACCGCTGGCGGGCGGTCAAGGCCCGGGTCGACCCCGGCGGGGTGCTCACCTCCGATCTCGGCCGCCGGCTCGGGCTGGTGGGATGAATGATGCGCAGGGTTCCCCGCAGACGGTTCTGGTGTTCGGCGGGACCTCGGAGATCGCCCAATCCCTGCTCCGCCGCCTGGCGGCCCGCCGGGCCCACACCGTCGTCCTGGCCGGCCGCGATCCCGTGGCGCTGGAGGCGGTTGCCACCCAGTTGCGGGTGGTGGGGGTGACCACGGTCGACACCATGGCCTTCGAGGCCACCGACACCGGCAGCCACGGGCGGCTGGTGGACGACGCCTTCGACCGGCTGGGCGACGTCGACCTCACCCTGGTGGCCTTCGGCGCCCTCGGCGACCAGGCCGCCCTGGAACTGGACCCTGCGGCGGCGGCGCGCCTGGCCGCGGTCAACTACGTGGCCGCGGTATCGGTGGGCCTGGCCGTGGCCGCCCGGCTCCGCGCCCAGGGCCACGGGAACCTGGTGGCCCTGTCGTCGGTGGCGGCCGAGCGGCCCCGGCGGTCGAACTTCGTGTACGGGTCGTCGAAGGCGGGCATGGACGCGTTCTTCCGGGGCCTGGCCGACGCCCTGCGGGGCTCCGGGGCCCGGGTCATGGTCGTCCGGCCCGGGTTCGTGCACACCCGGATGACGGCGGGGATGACCCCCCAACCGTTCGCCACCACCCCGGACGCGGTGGCCGAGGCCATCGTCCGCGGCCTGGAGACGGGTGCGGAGACCGTCTGGGCCCCGCCGGTCCTGCGGTGGGTCATGACCGTCCTGCGCCACCTCCCGGCGCCGATCTTCCGAAGGCTGGACCAACGTTGACCGACCTCCTCCTCGCCCCCGAGACCCCGGCGGACGAGACCGACCCCGACCTCGACCCAGCCCCCGCCGGCCCGCCCCGCCGCCGGCTTCGGCGGACCCGGCAGGTGCTACGCAGCCGCACCGTGCGGGTGATCCTGGTGGCCTGCGCCCTGGTCGGGCTGGTGCTCGGCCGTTCCATCTCCCTGGCCCTCACCGCACCCGGGACCGACAGCGTCTCGGCCCGCCTGGCCATCTGGGCCCGGGACCACCGGGCCGGCGCCCTGGTCAACCTGGGCGAGCGGCTGGCCTACAAGCCCCCCAAGGTCGGTGGCGCCCCCGCCGAGGCCATCGCCGCCACCCCGACCGGGGACCGTGAGACCAAGCCCACCGGCCCCGCCCCCGCCGCCCCCATCCTCGACCTCGGCGGCCACCCGCTCCCCTCCGGTGGCGAGCCCGATCTGGTGAAGCTGGCCGCGTTCGAGAAGGCGGCGGCAGAGGCGGCGGCCCAGGCCGCCGCCGCCCAGGCCGCAGCAGCAGCAGCGGCGGCGGCCGCGGCGGCGCCCAAGGGATTGCCCGCCCCCGACCCCATCGCCCCCATCGCCGGCACCCCCATCGCCGACGAGGGCGTGTGGCAGACCCTGGAGAGCGCGGGCGGGATCCCCCTGGTCCGGGCCGCCTACCTGCGGGCCGACTCGGTGTACACCTCCTACCTCTCGGCCGTGGCCTGGATGGACACCAAGATGCTCGGGTTCAACCTCCAGCCCGGTACGTCGGACCCCGGCGGCGGGCCCTGGCCTTTGGGGGCGTCCTTGCCCCCGGGCGAGCGGCGCGATGTGGTCGCCGCCTTCAACTCGGCCTTCCGCATGGTCGACTCCCGCGGCGGCTTCTACCTGGCCGGTAAGACGGTGGGGACCATGCGCGACGGCGCCGCCACCATCGTCTTCTACAACGACGGGTCGGTGCAGGTCGGGGCCTGGAACGTCACCGTCAAGATGACCCCCGATGTCCTGGGCGCCCGCCAGAACCTGGACCTCATCGTCGACGGCGGCCAGGTCAACCGGCTGATCAACGACAACTCGGGCAACCGTTGGGGCGCCACCCTGGGCAACGACCTCTACGTGTGGCGCTCGGGCGTGGGCGTCACCGCCACCGGCGCCCTGGTGTACGCCACCGGCCCCCGCCTCTCGGCCGAGAGCCTGGCCCAGCTCCTGGTCCGGGCCGGCGCCATCCGGGCCATGGAGCTCGACATCAACCCGTCGTGGACCATCTTCGTCCACTACGCGGCCACGCCCGACGGCTCGGTGCCCAACAAGCTCCTGGGCGGCATGCAGCGGCCGGCCACCCTCTACGACACGCCCAACTCCCGGGACTTCATCGTCGCCCGCCTCCGCTGACGCGGGGCTGAGCGCCCCTTAGCGCATCAGGTCAGCTGCTGGCGGGAGCCTTCGATGGCCCGGCCGACGACCTCCTCCACGTGGTCGACGTCGATGCCCAAGGCCTGGCCGATGTGGACCGACCAAATTTCGGCCCGCAGGTTGGTCTCGAAGTCGAGCTGGCTGCGGATGTCCGAGCGCTCGGCCTGGCGGTTCTGGCTGACCATGACGAACGTCGACAGGAAGATGGCCTCCAGGCTGACGATCATGGTCAGCAGCCCGAACGGGAACTTGTCGAACTCCAGCGCGGCCCCCAGGATCCCGACGTTGAGCAGGATCCAGATCCCGAACCAGACCGAGTGGATGTAGACGAAGTTCAGGGACCCGGCGAACGCGGTGATCCGGTCGGCGATCCGGTCCTGGGCGTCGACCACGGCCTGGAGCGCCCGCCGTTCGTGCTTGACCCGCTGGGCCAGGACCGGGAAGAGGTTGCCGTCCTCGACGCCGTCGGCGCGGTCGATGGCCCGGCAGGCGGGGCAGGAGATGGAGTGAGGGTCGTTCACCCCTCAATTTCAACCCGAAACGGATGAAGCAGGGGTGAGAGCAGGTTTGGCGAGGGGCAGCCACACCCGCAGCCGGCCGCCGCCCAGCGGCTCGCCGTTGCCGACCTCCACCCGGCCCCGCTGCGAGCGGGCGATGGCGGCCACGATGGCCAGGCCGAGCCCGGACCCGCCGTGGTCCCGGTTGCGGTCGGCGTCGGCCCGGGTGAAGCGGTCGAAGGCCACGGGGAGGAAGCCGGCCGGGAAGCCGCTCCCGTCGTCGGCCACCGTGAGACAGGCCACTCCGTCCTCCGCGCCCACCGCCACCTGCACCCGGCGGCTGGCGTGGCGGGATGCGTTGGTGATCAGGTTGCGGAGCAGGCGGTCGAGCAGCACGGGGTCGGCGCTCACCGTCACCGGGTCGCCCACCACGTCCACGACCGGTCCGCCAGGCAGGGCATAGCGCACGACGGCGCGGTGGCTGGCGCCCAGGAGGTCGACCGGCTCCAGGTGCGGCTCCAGGCGCCCGCTGTCGGCCCGGGCCAGGGTCAGGAGATCCTCGGTGAGGCGGCCGAGCTGCTCGGCCTCCTGCAGGGCGCTCTCCAGCGACCGCTTCATCTCGGCCCGGCTCCCCGGCCGGTCGCAGGCCAGCTCCAGCTCGCCCCGCAGGATCGACAGGGGGGTGCGCAGCTCGTGGCTTGCGTCGTCGACGAAGGCCCGCTCCCGGGCCAGGGACGCCTCGATCCGGTCGAGCATGGCGTTCAGGGTCCGGCCCAGGTGGGCGATCTCGTCGTCGCCCGGCGGCTGGGGCAGCCGCTGGCCGCCCTCCTGCAGGCTGATGGCCTCGGCCTCCTCGGTGAGGCGCTCCACCGGCCGCAGGGCGGCGCCGGCCAGGATCCATCCGCATCCGGCGATGGCCCCGATCAGCAGGGGCGACGAGATGCCGAGCAGCAGGCCCAGGCGCTGGCGGGCCCGGGCCACGGCGTCGAGCGACTCGCCCACCACCACGATGACCGACGCCCCCCCGGCGGTGGGCTCGGGCCGGGCCAGCACCCGGCCCCGGTCGCCCAACCCGGTCACCCGCCGCCGCACGACCACGATCTCCCGGGAGCGGGCCCGGGCCAGCTCCCGCCGGTTGAGCACGGGCGCCCCGCGGCCGGTGGTCGAGGTCGAGTCGATGACCCGCCCGCTCTCGCCGTCGAGGAGCACGGCGTAGGGCTCGCCGGGCCGGATCTGGACGTTGCCCTCCTGCAGGTCGAGGGTGATGTCGGCGGCCCGGTCGCGCAGGTTCTGGTCGATGGTCCCGTCGAGCTGGGCGTCGAAGGCGATGTAGAGCAGGGCGCAGGTCAGCACGAGGAGGATCCCGGCGCTGACCGCGAAGATGGCGAACAGCCGGGTGCGGATCGAGGTCGGCAGGCGCAGCCGGGGGGCCACCTCAGGCGGGCAGGCGGAGGCGGTAGCCCACGCCGCGGACCGTCTCCAGGTCCCGCCGGCCGAAGGGCAGGTCGATCTTGCGCCGCAGGTAGCGCACGTAGACGTCGACCACGTTGGAGCCCCCGTCGTAGGCGAAGTCCCAGACGTGGTCCACGATGTGGCTGCGGCTCAGCACCTGGCCGGGCTGGCGCATGAACAGCTCCAGGAGGGCGAACTCCTTGGGCGAGAGGGCGACGGGCTTGCCGGCCCGGTGTACCTGGTGGTGGGCGGTGTCGAGGGTGAGGTCGCCGACGGCCAGCTCGACAGGCCGGGCGCCCAGGTTCCGCCGGGTCAGGGCCCGGAGCCGGGCCAGAAGCTCGTTCAGGGCGAACGGCTTGGTCAGGTAGTCGTCGGCGCCGGCGTCGAGGCCGCGCACCCGGTCGGCCACCCCGTCGCGGGCGGTGAGCATCAGCACCGGGTTCCACCGCCCGTCCTTGCGGAGCTGGCGGCACACGTCGAAGCCGTCGGGGGCCGGGATCATGGCGTCCAGCACGACGGCGTCGTACTCGCACTCGGCCACCGCCCACAGGGCTTCGGCCCCGTCGGCGGCCAGGTCGACGGCGTAGCCGTCGCGCACCAGGGCGCGCCGGATGAGGTCGGCCATCTTGGCTTCGTCCTCCACCACCAGCACTCTCACCAGGTCGATGGTACGGGGCCGGCGTCAGCCGGGGCCGGTCGGGGGCGGGCCGGTGACCAGGGGCGACCGGGCCAGCACCCACACGCCGGCCACGATCACCACCACGGCCAGGGCCTGGCCGGCGACCGCCGCGGGGTCGCCGGCGACCCGCTCGTGGAAGGCGAGCACGCCGATCAGGGCCGCGGTGACCGGGTCGGCGGCGGTGATCAGCGGCAGCGACGCCCCCAGCGGGCCGGCCTGGAACGCGCTCTGGGCCAGCAGGAACCCGAAGGCACCGAGGGCGGCGAGGGCGTAGGGCTCCCAGGCACTGAACACGTGGGCGGCGCCCCGGTCGAGCAGGTGGCCGGAGGCCTTGGCCAGGGCGGCGTCGAGGCCGAAGAGCACCCCGCAGGCCCCGCCCAGGAGGGTGGCCCGGTTCGGGCCCGGCTCCCGGGGGGCGGCCACGATGAGGCCGGCCACCACCAGGCACCCGAGGCCCAGCACGACGGCCCACGCTCCCGCCGCCGCCTCGCCCCGACCCCGGGTGGGCCGGCCGACGGCCACGAACAAGCCGAGCCCGACGACGACGGCCACCGTCCCGGTCCAGTCCAGGCGGGACAGCCGCCGGTGCTGGAGGGCGGCGCCCAGCGGCAGGGCGAAGAGCAGCCCGGCCACGAGCAGGGTCTGGACCAGGACCAGGGACCCCCGGCGCAGGGCGGCGAACTGCAGGACAACCGCCCCGACCTCGGCCAGGTTCCCGAGCAGCCACCGGGGCCGGCGGAGCAGGTCGAGGAGGAGGCCGAGGCGCAGCGAGTGCTCGTGGGCCACGTCGGCGGCCGCCGACTGCTGCAGGGCCGAGGTGACGGCGTAGAGGGCCGCCGCGGCCAGGGCCAGCAGGCCGGCGGCGACGTTGGGGCTCAGCGGCCCAGGCCGTGCTCGCCCAGCGGGCCCACGGCCAGGCCGCGCGACGCGAACAGCTCGGCCAGCGGATCGAGGGCGCCCCGGGCCGAGCGCCAGGCGCCGGGCGCCGAGGTGCAGTCCGAGTCGTGGAGGAGCACCGTGGCGCCCGGGCCCAGGTGGGCGGCCACGTCGGCGGTCACCGTCTCGGGCGTGGCCTCGGCCCGCCAGTCCCGGCCCCACGTCGACCACAGCACGATCCGCAGCCCCTGGCGCCGGGCGGCGACCACCCCGCCCGCGGCCAGCGTCCCGTAGGGGGGCCGGAACCAGCGCAACGGGTGCGCGCCGGTGGCGGCACCGATGGTGTCGACGGCCCGGGCCAGGTCGGCGGCGATGTCCGGGTAGGCGCGGTACATCTCGGACCGGTGGTGGTAGCCGTGGACGGCGACCTCGTGCCCGGCGGCCGCCACCTCGGCGGCCAGCCCCGGCGCCTGGGCGACCATGGCGCCGAGCATGAAGAACGTGGCCCGCCAGCCCAGCCGGTCGAGGGCGTCCAGGAACTGCGGAGTCGAGTCGGGCTGGGGCCCGTCGTCGAAGGTCAGGGCGACGTGGCCGGGGGCGCCGACCCCGGACAGCCCGGGGGGGAGCAGGCGGCGGCGCAGGACGTCGACGTTGCTCAGCGCCGGGGCGGCGTGCACGAGGGCGGCGGCCGCGCCGGCGCCGACCACGACCCGTCGCCCTCGACCCATGCCGCGCACCCTACGGGATCGGCGCTTTCATCACGGCCTCATCTGCGGGCCGTCATGCTCCGGGCCAGGAGGTCCAAAGGGACCTCGCCGTCCACTGAGGAGCATCCGATCGAGCGCATACCCATCTACCGGGCCCTGATCGAGCAGGAGGAGATCGAGGCCGCGGAGGAGGCGCTGCGGGGCGGCTGGCTGGGCATGGGCAGCTACGTCGGCGACTTCGAGCGCGCCGTCGAGAAGATCCTCGACGCCGACCGCCGCGCGGTGGCCGTCAACACCGGCTACGCCGCCCTCCACCTCGCCCTCATCACCGCCGGCGTCGGGCCGGGCGACGAGGTCGTCGTCCCCGCCTTCACCCACCTGGCCGACGTCCAGGCCATCCGGGCCGTGGGCGCCGCCCCCGTCCTGTGCGACGTGCTGGACGAGACCCTCTGCCTCGACCCCGCGGCGGTGGCCGAGCTGATCGGTCCCCGCACCCGGGCCATCCTGTCCATGGACTACGGCTGCCACCTCGTCGACCACGGTGCGATCGCCACCCTGGCCGACACCCACGGGCTGCGCGTCGTCCACGACGCCGCCCACTCCTTCGGCGCCTTCCGGGGCGACGACATGGTCGGCAGCTTCTCCGACATCTGCATGTTCAGCTTCGACCCCGTCAAGGCCGTCTCGTGCGTCGACGCCGGCATGGTGGTGGTCAAGACCGACGAGGAGGCCGAGCGGCTGCTGGCCCTGCGCATCCTCGGCGCCTCCCACCCGGCCGAGCTGGCCTACCACCAGCAGCGGGCGTGGCACTTCGACGTGGTCGAGGACGGCTTCCGCTACCACCTGTCGAACCTCCACGCGGCCATCGGCCTGGCCCAGCTGGCCAAGCTCGACACCATCCGGGCCACCCGCCAGGCCGCCTGCCGGGCCTACACGGAGCGACTGGCCGGGATCGACGGTCTGCGGGTGCCCTCCGGCGACGTCGACCGTCTCAACCCGTTCCTCTACTACGTGCGGGTGGCCGACGGCCGCCGCCAGGCGTTCCGCGAGCACCTGGTGGCGCGGGGCGTGGAGACCGGGATCCACTGGCTCCCCGTCCACCAGACCACGCTGTACGGCGGGTGCCGGCGGGGCGACCTGTCGGTGACGGACGCCGCGGCCGAGGAGATCGTGTCCCTCCCGCTCCACTCCGGCATGGCCATCGAGACGGTCGAGCGGGTCTGCGACGTCGCCCGCTCGTTCTTTGCTCGCTAGTGCCGGGCGCCCTTCAGTTCGGCCGCCCAGCGGCGGTACTCGACCCGGAACTCCCGCCGCTCGTCCGGGTGGACCGGGAACCAGCCACCGGCGGCGAAGACGGCCATGGCCACGAAGAACACGTCGAAGGTGTGGCGCCTGGCGAGCAGGAACGTGAGCGGGGCGCACAGCAGGTACAGGCCGAAGGCCACCTTGGCGTAGGGCTGCATGGCGCGCCGGCCCCGGTGGGTCATGTAGGGGACGGGGACCAGGTTCATGACCGACAGGCCGACGACGACCGCGCAGCCGAACAGGTAGCACCCACGGCCCAACGTCACGAAGGTCGACAGGGGGTACGAGAGGGCGGCGAAGCCGCTGACCGTGCGGGGCAGGCCGCACCAGGCCAGGGGGTAGTCGAACTTGGCCGCCGCGAAGCGGGCGTGGCGGATCGTCGCCCCGGCGATGAGGGCACCCAGGGCGACCAGGCCGAAGGCGGTGTGGCCGCTGCGCTGGTAGACGCTGTAGAACACCAACCCGGGCACGAAGACGTGCACGAAGTGGTCGGTGACCGAGTCGAACTCGGCCCCGAAGCGGTTCGCCGTCCCGGTCCGGCGGGCGACGGTCCCGTCGAGGATGTCGCCCAGCAGGAAGCCAACCAGCACGGCGTAGCCGGCGGCACGGGGGCGGCCCTGGACGACGTACCCGACGGCCACGACCCCGCTGAGCAGGTTGACCAGGGTGAAGAGATCCTTCACCCCGAAGGGGCCGATCGTGCGCCGGAACATGGCCGGGACCGTACCCGGCCCGTCCCCCTGCGCCGCCGCACCGGCCGGGTGCTGCTGGTCGCCGCCCGCATGGGCGCCGGCCATCAGGGGGCGGCCGAGGAGCTGGCCCGCCGGCTCACCGAGCGCGGCCGGGAGCCGGTGATCGTCGACTTCCTCGACGCCTTCCCCCGCCCGCTGGCCGAGGCCTGGGAGCGCTTCTACCGGGCCCAGCTGCGGTACGCCCCCAACAGCTACGAGTCCTCCTACCAGCTGTTCTACCGCCGCCCCGAGCTGTGGGAGCCGTTCGTGACCTTCGAGCGGGCCCTCGCCGGCCGCCGGGTCATGCGCTGGGTGCGCGACGTCGACCCCGATGTCATCGTGTCGACCTACTCCTTCGCCACCCTCGTCCTCGGCCGCCTCCGCCAGGAGGGCAGGGTGCGGGTGCCGGTGGCCAACTTCCTCACCGACTTCGGCGTCCACCCCCGGGCCGTGCACCCGGCCGTGGACCTCAACCTGGCCTTGCACGCGGGTCCGGCCAAGACAGCGGTGGCGCTCGCCCCCTGTCGCACGGCCGTGGCCGGGCCCGCGGTCAAGCCGGCGTTCACCGACACCGCCGGCGCGCCGGCCCGGCGGGCCGAGGGGCGGGCCTGGCTCGGTGTCGCCGATGACGAACGGCTGGTCCTGGTGGCCGGCGGGTCGTGGGGGGTGGGCCACGAGCTGGTGGAGACCGTGGCCGCCATCGTGGCCAGCGGGCGGTTCCGAGTGGCGACCCTATGCGGCTCCGACCGCCGCCTGCGCCGGCGGCTGGAGCAGCGGGGGCTGGACATCGTGTTGGGCTGGACCGATCGCATGCCCGCCCTGCTGGCCGCCGCCGACGTGGTGGTCGAGAACGCAGGTGGCCTGACGTCGCTGGAGGCGTTCGCCGCCGGCGTGCCGATCGTCACCTACCGGCCCATTCCAGGCCACGGCCGGGACAACGTGAAGGCCATGGTGGCCGCCGGGGTCACCACCGCGCCCGCCGGCGAGGCCGAGCTGCTCGCCGCCCTCGACCGGCTGTCGGCGGCCGGTCCGGCCCGCGAGGCGCAGGTCGGCGCCGCCCACGCCCTGTTCTCCGACGACCCCGCCGCCCACATCGTCGCCCTCGCCGCCGCGGGCTGAAGCCCCGGCGTTCGGCGGCTCGGCGGGCGGGTATCCCTACCTGATGGACGACCGCGCTGCCTCCCGCCCTAACCTGCCCTGGTGACCCGCCGCCTT
>DATJHJ010000125.1:0-4345 GCA_035494015.1 Acidimicrobiales bacterium | reverse complement strand
ACGATGACCCCGGACCCCCCGGGCCGCACGTCCAGCTCGACCACCGACCCCAGCCACTCGCCGAGCAGCTCGGGCTCGGTCAGGGCCCGCCACACGTCTTCCGCCGGGGCGTCCAGCTCCACCGTCCGCGTGATCCGGGCCTCGCGCATGACCAGCCACCTCCGTTACCGAGAGAACTTGTGCAAACGGATCCTTGCACAGGGTACGATGTGCAAACAACCTTTTGCACAAGGAGGTCGACAACCGATGACCATGCTGGTGCCCACCGTGATCGAGCAGACGGCCAGGGGGGAGCGGGCCTTCGACATCTACTCGCGCCTGCTGGCCGAGCGCATCGTGTTCCTCGGGACGCCGATCGACGACGGCGTGGCCAACCTCATCGTCGCCCAGCTGCTGCACCTGCAATCCGCTGACGCCGACAAGGACATCTCGCTCTACATCAACTCTCCGGGCGGCGACATGACGGCACTGTTCGCCATCCACGACACCATGCAGTACCTGGGCTGCGACGTCGCCACCTACTGCGTGGGCCAGGCCGCCTCCGCCGCCGCCGTGCTCCTGGCCGCCGGCGCCCCCGGCAAGCGCCACCTGCTGGCCAACGCCCGGGTCCTGCTCCACCAGCCCCACGGCGGGGCCCAGGGCCAGTCCACGGACATGGAGATCGCGGTGCGGGAGATGGTGGAGCTGCGCCGGCTGATGATCGGGATCCTGGCCCAGGCCACCGGCCAGACCACCGAGCGGATCACCGCCGACATCGACCGGGACTACATCCTGCGGGGGGCGGCGGCCGTCGCCTACGGCGTGGTCGACCACGTGGTCGAACCCGCGGGTCGCCGGCGACAGGTCGACCTGCCGGACGCCGCCGCCGTCCTGCGCCCGCCGGTCCCGGTGCCGGTCGGGGGGTAGTTCTGCACCGGCGGTGGGCGGCGCCCTACTATCTGGCGCCGGACTCGACGGGGGGTCAGTGGGCGAGCACGTCACAACCGAGCTGCGGGAACCGGCGGCCGCGACGACGACCCGGCAACCGACGCCCGCGGCGCTGGCGGGCATCGTCGTGCCGACCCACAACGACGGGGCCAACATCGGTCCCCTCCTGACCCGCCTCCTGGGCGAGGCGGAGGTCGCCGAGATCGTGGTCATCGCCAGCGGGTGCGACGACGGCACGGTGGAGACCGTCAACCGGCGAGCGACAGAACACCCGAAGCGGCTCCGGCTGTACGTCGAGCGGGAGCGGTCGGGGAAGGCGTCGGCGGTCAACTTCGGACTGGCCCAGCTGCGCACCCCCGTCCTGGTCGTGGTCTCGGGCGACGTCCTCCCCGAGCGGGGGGCCATCGGCAAGGTGGTCGCCGCCCTGCAGGAGCCGGGGGTCGGCCTGGCCGGGGGGCGGCCCATGCCCGTGAACGACCGCGGCACCCCGGTCGGCCACGCCGCCCACCTCCTCTGGCGGCTCCACCACCGCCTGGCCCTCCACCAGCCCAAGCTGGGCGAGATGATCGCCCTGCGGGGCGAGGCCGTCGTGGCCCTGCCCCCGACCTCGGTCGACGAGGCCTGCTTCCAGGCCCTGCTGGAAGGGGCGGGGTGGCGGTCCGTCTACGTGCCCGAAGCCGTGGTCTGGAACCGGGGGCCGGGGACGAGGGCCGACTTCGTCAACCAGCGCCGGCAGATCCATACCGGGCACCTGTGGCTGCGGCGGCGCCAGAAGTACAGCGTGCCCAGCCTCAGCCTCGGGCTGCTGCGCCGCGAGCTCTGGAGCGACATGAAGGCGGAGCCCCGGGGCCTGCGCCCCACCCAGCTAGCGTGGACGGCGGCCGCCGTGGGCATGGAGGCCTGGGCCCGGGTCCTGGCTCGGCTCGATTACTTGCAGGGGAAGGAGAACCATGTCTGGGCCATGGTCGAGAGCACCAAGGCTCCGGCGCCTGACACGGACGGCATGGGCCTTCGGCACGTCTAGCTCCTGGCGGGCCCGGGGCTGGCCCCGGCTGCTCCCGGTGAACGTCACCGTCAGCACCAACTTCCGCTGCAACTTCAAGTGCCTGACCTGCAACGTCTACGACCGCAAGGTCAAGGAGCTGGAAGCCGACGAGTGGGCGACGGTCTTCGAGTCGCTCGGCCGGGCCCCGGCGTGGATGACCTTCAGCGGCGGGGAGCCGTTCCTGCGCGGCGACCTGCCCGACATCGTCCTGTCCGCCATCCGCATCTGCCGCCCGGCCGTCGTCAACATCCCGACCAACGGCTGGTTCACCAAGCGGGTCGTCGCCGGCGTCGAGCGCATCTGCACCACCAGTCCCGACACCCAGCTCGTCATCAACCTGTCCATCGACCACCACGTGCCGGAGCGCCACGACGTCATCCGGGCCGCCGAGGGCTCGTACACCCGCCTCATGGACACCCTGGCCGGGCTGCGGGCCCTGAACCTCCCCAACCTCACCGTCGGCGTGCATACCGTGGTGTCCAACCAGAACGAGCACGACTTCCCGGCCATCGCCCAGGGCCTCTCCAAGCTCGGGGCCGACTCGTATATCGCCGAGCCGGCCGAGGAGCGGGTGGAGCTGCAGACCATGGGGACGGGGATCACGCCCGGTTCGTCGACGTTCGGCCGGGCCGCGGCCGCCGTGCTCGACGCCGAGGAGGCGGCCAGCGGGGCCGTCGCCCGCATGGCCCGCAGCATCCGCAACGAGTACTACGCCCGGGTCACCCGCTTCCTCGACGGCGACGCGTCGGCCATGCCCGTGTGCCACGCCGGGTTCCTGTCCGTGCACATCGGCGCCGACGGCGACGTGTGGTCGTGCTGCGTCCTGGCCCGCTCCTTTGGCAACCTGCGCGACCACGGCCTCGACTTCCGCAAGGTCTGGTTCTCGCCCGCGGCCGAGGAGTTCCGCACCTGGATGCGCGAGCGCCGCTGCGCCTGCCCCCTGGCCAACGCGGCCTACACCAACCTGCTGGCCGAACCGGCCGCCGCGGCCCGGATGGCAAGCGGCATGGTGCGGGCGCCCAAGCGCATCCCGGTCGTGGCCGCGGCCGCAGATTGATCCTCGTCACCGGGGCGACGGGGTTCATCGGCCGCCACCTCGTCGCCGCCCTCGCCGCCGACGGGCACAAGGTCCGGGCCCTCGTGCGCTCTGGCTCCAAGGGGCTGCCCGAGGGGATCGACGTCGCTCGGGGCGACCTGGGCGACCCGGCCAGCCTGCGCCGCGCCGCCCAAGGGGTCGACCTCGTGTTCCACCTGGCCGGGACCTACCGGGGGACGGCATCCGAGCTGCACGCCGCCCACGTGACCGGCACGGCCGCCCTGGTCAACGCCCTCGAACCGGGTACCCGCCTCGTCTACGTCAGCTCCACCTCGGTCTACGGCTGGGACCAGGCCTGGCCGGCCGACCACGCCACGCCCCCGGCGCCCGCCTCCGCCTACGGCCGGGCCAAGCTGGCCGGCGAGCAGCTCGCCCTCGGCCGGACCGACGGCGGAACGTCCGTCGTGGCCCGGCCCACCATCACCTACGGGCCGGGCGACACCGGGGGCATGCTGGCGAGGGCCGAGCGCTTCCTGCACCGCGGTGCGCGGTGGTTCCCCGGCGACGGGACCAACCGCATCCACCTCCTGCACGTCGACGATCTGGTGCGAGCCCTCCTCCTGCTCGGCGTCACCGGCGACGGCGTCTACGTGCTGGGCGGCCCGTCTGCCACCCGGGTCAAGCGCATCCTCGAGCTGCTGGCCGACGGGGCCGGGACCACGCCGCCGCGGTTCGGCGTACCCCCCGGCCTGGTGCGGCCGCTCGGAGGGCATTCGGTCGACGTGCTAACGAGGGACCGGGCCTACTCGTGGGCCCGGGCGGAGTCGGATCTGGGCTGGCGGCCGGAGATCGACGTCGAGCAGGGCGTCCCGGCCACCGGGGCCTGGCTGGCCGACCAGCGCTCCACCGCCCACGGCTTCGATTGGCACAACTACGTCGACGACCCCGACGAGGGCCTCGGTACCGTCTACGAGCGCTTCGCCCTCCGGGACGTGCTGGCCGAGGCCATCGAGCGGACGGGCGCGGCCAGCGTGCTGCACGCCCCCGCGTTCGGGATGATGGGCTTCCCCGGGCTCGACGCCGTGTTCTGCGCCCGGGCCGGGCTGCGGGTGGGCCTGCTCGACTACGACGCCGAGCGCCTCGAGGCGGTACGGGCCCAGTGGGCCGAGCTCGGGTTGGAACCCGAGCTCCACCTGGTCGACGGCGCGGACCCGGCCACGTGGCCCGAACGGCTGCCCGCCGACTACGACCTGGTCTTCAGCTTTGCCGCCCTGTGGTGGTTCGACGACCCGTGGGCCGCGCTGGCGGCCCAGGCCCGCTGGGCGACCAAGGGCGTG
>DATJHJ010000124.1:0-13425 GCA_035494015.1 Acidimicrobiales bacterium | reverse complement strand
TCCGTGCCGGGCGGCGGCAGCTACCGGGAGTTCCTGATGGGCGGCATCTTCGCCCAGACCATCGTGTTCTCGGCCTTCGGCGTGGCCATGTCGCTGGCCAACGACCGCAAGAACCAGGCCGTCGACCGCTTCCGCGCCCTGCCCATCTCCCGGGGCGCCGTGCTCGGCGGCCATGCCATCGCCAACCTGTTCAAGGCCCTGATCCCGATCGTGCTCATGTCGATCTGCGGGTACGTCATCGGCTGGCGCATCCGCGACGGCCTCGTCCCTGCCGCCCTCGGCTTCCTCCTGCTCATCGCCTTCGCCTTCGCCATGATCTGGGTCGGCGTCCTGCTCGGCAGCCTGGTGGCCACGCCCGAAGGGGTGCAGGGGATCGCCTTCGGCGTGCTGTTCCCGATCACGTTCATGGCCAGCACCTTCGTCCCGACCGAGACCATGCCCCACGCCCTGCGCACCATCGCCGAGTGGAACCCGGTGACCACGCTCTCGAATGCGGCCCGGATCCAGTTCGGCAACCCGCTCAAGCCCCCCGCCCCGGGCGACCCGTGGTCGATCGCCCACCCCACCGCCTACTCCCTGATCTGGATCGTCGCCATCGTCGTGGTGTGCGCCCCCCTGGCCGTACGCGCCTACCGCCGCTCGCTCGGCGACTAGCGACGCGCCCGCCGTCGCCGCCCGCTCAGCGGGGCGCGACCAACTCGACCTCGAAGCCGTCGCGGTCCTCCAGGTACACCACCTCGGCCCCGCCGGCGATGGGGTGGCGGTCCCGGGGCAGGACGGACCAGCCGTAGGCGCCGGCCGCGTCGGCGATGGCCTCAATGGCCTCGGGCGACGCCACCCGGAAGGCCAGGTGGTTCACTCCGGGGCGGAAGCGGCTGTAGAGCATGCCGGCCACCATGTCTTTCGACTGCTCCATGGCCACCGCGAAGCCCGACGGGTGGCGGTAAAGGACGACGCCTTCCAGCGACGGGGCGGCGACATAGCCCAGCTGGCACAGCAGCCAGCTCCACGACTCCGCCGCCCGGTCGAGGTCGGGCACCCACAAGGTGAGATGGTGCAGCACCTGCGAAGGGTAGCCACCGCCGTACCATGGCCGAAGAGTGGACGACGACACGACGGCGCAGGACGAGGTCGACCGGCTCCGCGGCGAGCGGGACGAGTGGCGGCGGCGGGCCGAGGTCGCCGAGGCCGTCGCCGCCGAACGGCTGGCCCGGGCCGAGGCCGCGGAACGGGCGCTGGCCACGGCCGAGGTCGCGCTCACCAGCCGGGGCTGGAACCCGGTGACGATCAGCGATACCCCGGCCGCACCCCGCCCGAAGTCCCTCCTGGAGCGCTGGCGCCGCTACACGGACACGATCAACTGATCGTCCCGGAGGACCGAGGTCGGCGGCTGGCCGTCGCCAAACGGCGGGCCACCGCCCTCCTCGGGGTGGTCACCGTGGTGTTCGTGGCCAGCGCGGTCTGGGGCGGCGACAGCACGTGGATGGGCTACGTGCAGGCGACCGCCGCCGCCTCCATGGTCGGCGGGCTGGCCGACTGGTTCGCGGTCACCGCCCTGTTCCGGCGCCCGCTCGGCCTGCCCATACCCCACACCGCCATCGTCGTCGAGCGCAAGGACCAGTTCGCCGCCACCCTGGCCGCCTTCATCCGCGAGAGCTTCCTCGACCGCCAGCTGCTCGTCGAGCGGGTGCGTACCGCGGGCGTGGTGGGCCGGATGGGCACGTGGCTGGCCAAGGAGGACAACGCCGGGCGGGTGGCGGCCGAGGCGGCCGATGCCGCGGTCGCCGGCGCCGACCTCTTGCGCGACGACGACGTCCACGGGGCGCTGGAGGAGATCGTGCGGGAGCGGGTCGACAGCGTGGCCCTGGCCCCCCTGGCCGGGCGGGCCCTGCGCTTCTTCACCGAGGGCGGGCGCCACGCCGAGGTGGTCGACGCCGTCCTCACCGGCCTCGACCGCTACCTCGCCGCCCACGGCCAGGAGCTGCGGGCCCAGCTCGGGCAGCGGTCGCCCTGGTGGCTGCCGGGTGCGGTCGAGGACCGCATCTTCGACCGCCTGCTCGACGGCGCCCGCCGCGTCCTCCAGGACATGGCCGGCGACCGCGAGCACGACCTGCGCCGCCAGTTCGACACCCGCCTCCGCCTGCTGGCCGCCGAGCTGGAGACCTCGGTCGACCTGTTCGAGCGGGGCGAGCGGCTGAAGCACGAGATCCTCTCCCAGCCCCAGGTCCGGGAGTGGGTGGCCTCGCTGTGGGCCGACGCCAAGGGCCAGCTCCGGGCCCAGGCCTGCGACCCGGAATCGCCGCTGCGCCGCCGGCTCGTCCTCGGGATCATGGCCGGCGGGCGTCGCCTCCAGGACGACCCCGAGCTGGCCGCGACGGTGCAGACCGCGGTCGAGCGGGCCGTGGGCTACCTGGTCGACCACTTCGAGGACGACATCGTGGCCTTCGTCGCCGGGACGATCTCCCGCTGGGATGCCGAGGAGACCGCGTCACGCCTCGAGCTGCTGCTCGGCCCGGACCTCCAGTACGTGCGCATCAACGGGACCGTGGTGGGCGCGGCCGCCGGCCTGGCCCTGCACGCCGTCTCCTCCCTCCTGGCCTGACAGCGGGCCGGGGGCGGGCAATACTCGCCGCAGAATGACCCCTTCATACACCGCCAAGTTCCGCCTCATCGCCCTCATCGAGGCCGTCACCTTCCTGATCCTGATCGGCCTCACCGTCAGCAAGACCCTCGACGGGCCCAACCTGGTGCCGATCATGGGCCCGATCCACGGCATCGCCTTCCTCGTGTACCTCGTGCTGACCCTGCTCGTGCGCGAGGAGCAGGGCTGGACCGGTTGGCAGACCGTGCTGGTGATCGTCGCCGCCGCCATCCCCTTCGGCGCCTTCGTCGTCAACAGCCGCATGGTGTCCGACCCCGCACCTGCAGTCTCAGGGTAGGTTGCGGGGCGATGGCCCCGACGACCACTGGAGGAGGCGACCGTGGCTGACGGCCTGGAGGACGCCCGGCGCAAGCTCGACGACGAGTACGGCCAGGTGCGCCGGCACCTGCAGAAGGTGCATTCCGCCCTGGACCGGGTGGATGCCGCCGGCCCCGAGGACGACCTCTACGCGCTGCTCAAGGACCTGGAGGACGCGGTCAAGGAGGTCCGCACGGGCGGCATCGTGGGATCGGGCGCCAAGGGCCACCGCAAGGCCCTGGAGGACTACCGGGAGCGCACGAAGGACTGAGCTCGGCGCTGAGCCCCGGCCGACGACGGAGGAGCGGGGGGGTACCTGCGCCTGGCGAGGAGCGCGGGAACGAACCTTGGGAGGGCTCCGGCCCTTCCGTCGTCGGCGTGGGGCAGGGATCCTGTCGTCAGCCCGCCTCCGGAACTTGAGCGGACTCGGGCGCCGCCGCTCGCTACCGTCGTTCCGTGCTCCTCGGTGACGACCTCCTCCCCTTCCTCGTGCTCGCCCTGGGCGCCGCCCTGGTCTTCGGCAACGGTCTGGCCCTCGTCCGCCCGCCCAAGCAGGTCAAGAAGGGCGAGCTGGCCCGGGCTCCCGTGGGGCGCAGCGCGGTGATGATGGCCATCGGCTTCGTGGCCGCCATGTGGGCCCTGGCCAGCCTGCTCAGCTGATCCGGGTGCACCGAGCGTCGTGATCTGGGCCGTCCCGGCCGATTTCACGACGTTGTATGCACCCGGATTCCCCATCGAGTCGTCCACGCCTCGCCCGGTTCGAGCACCTTGACGTCCTCGCCGGTGACGAAGGCGTTGGGCGGGCAGGTCATGGGCTCGACGGCCAGGCCGGTCCTGCGCCGCTCGGCGGGCAACCCGTCGCCGGTGAAGACCATCACCCAGCGGTAGGAGTCGTCCCACCACAGGGCCACCCGGCGGTCGGGCCCGGCGACGACCACCGAGTCCCCGCCCAGGTCCGTGAAGGCGGTGTCGAGGGCGAGGTCACCCACCGCCCGCGGCTGGCGGAAGTCGTACCCGCTGCCCGCCACGCCCACCCGTTCGACGGGAATGGCCCGCTCGTCGGTGACCAGCCGGGTGGCCGCCGGCACGAGGAGGACGACGGGGTCGACGGTCGGCGTACCGACGGTGAGGTACGGGTGGGCGCCGGCGCCGTACGGGCACGGCCGGTCGCCCAGGTTGGTGGCCGTGGTCGCCACGGCCAGGCCCCCGTCGCCCAGGCGGTACTCGACCGACAGCCCGAGCGTGAACGGGTAACCGGGCTGGGGGTGCAGGACGAGCTCCACCACCACCCGATCCGCCTCGTGGGCGACCGTCCGCCAGTTCACCCACCGCACCAGGCCGTGGCTGGCGTTGTGGCGGGCCGGCTCGGTCAGGGCCAGCTGCAGTTCCTCGCCGGCAAACCGGTACCGCCCGTCGCGGATCCGGTTGGGCCAGGGGAGCAGCAGCTGGCCCCGCCCGGCGCTGGCCATCTCGTCGACCTCGTACCCCTCCAGCACGTCGACGCCGCCCGCCGTGTAGGTCCGCAGGCCCCCGCCCACCTCGACGACCACCGCCTCCTGGTCCCCGAAGGATATGGGGTACTGGGCGCCCGACGGCTGGGTCGCGCTCACTCCTCGAAGCGCCCGCCCAAGTGCTTGGCCAGGAACCGCTCGGCGGCGGCGTAGAACTTCAGGCGGTTCTCGGGCTTGGCGAACCCGTGGCCCTCGTCACCGAAGAGCAGGTACTCGTGGTCGATGCCCTTCTCGGTCAGGGCGGCCACGATCTGCTCGGCCTCGGCCTGCTTGACCCGCGGGTCGTTGGCCCCTTGGGCGATGAGCAGGGGGATGCGGATGTCGCCGGCCCGGGACAGGGGCGACCGGGACCACATGAACTCCTCCTCGGTGTCCGGGTTGCCGACCCGGGTGTGGAACTGGGCGATCATCGGTGCCCAGTAGGCGGGGATGGACTCGATCAAGGTCTTGAGGTTCGACGGGCCGACGATGTCGACGGCGCAGGCGAACACGTCGGGGGTGAAGGCGGCACCCACCAGGGCGGCGTAGCCCCCGTACGAGCCGCCGTAGATCGCCACCCGCTTCGGGTCGGCGTGGCCCTGGCCCACCACCCAGTCGACGGCGTCGAGCAGGTCGTCGTGCATCTTCGCCCCCCACTCCCGGTCGCCGGCGTTCACGAAGGACTTGCCGTAGCCGGTCGACCCCCGGAAGTTCACCTGGATACACAGGTAGCCCCGGTTGGCCAACCACTGGGCCTCGGGGTTGTAGCCCCACGTGTCCCGGGCCCAGGGCCCGCCGTGCACGTTCAGCACCGCCGGTAGCCCCGACCGTTCGACCCCCACCGGGAAGGTCAGGTAGCCGTGGACGGTCAGGCCGTCCCGGGCCGTGAACGAGAAGGGCTCCATCTTGGCCAGCTCGTACTGGGCCAGCGCCGGCTGGTGCTCGAACAGGAACGTGGCCTGCCGGCTGTCCCGGTCGTAGGCGTAGTAGCGCACGGGGCCGTCGTCGTTCATGTAGGCGGCCAGCCACGCCCGGTCGGTGTCGTCGTGGCCGACCAGGCTCAAGTCCCCGGGGTCGACGGCGGCCAGGGCGGCCAGGTCGTCGGCGATGCCCGGGTCGAGGACCTCGTGCTGCACCCGCTCTTTGATGTAGGTGACGGCCTGGGGCTCGCGGGTGTCGGGGTGCAGGCGGACACCGGCCACGTCGTACGCGGGGTCCTCGGCGACCACGACCGACTCGCCGGTGGCCACGTCCAGCTTCACCAGCCGGCCGGCGTTGGCCCCGACCGAGGAGATCACCCACATCGCGCTGCCGTCCAGGGTGAAGGCGACGGGCTCGGTGGTCAGCGAATCGTCCTGGCCGTACTGGAGCAGCGGCCGCCACTCGTCCTCGGTCGACTCCCGGACCATGAGGACCATGCCCCCGTCGGGCAGGGGCGCCAGCCCGGCCCGCACCTGGAGGTCGGCGTCGGCAAGGAAGCCGACGAAGCCGGGGTTCTCGACGATCTTCTCCAGCTTCCCGCTGGGCAGGTCGAGGCGGTACACGTCGTGCAGCTGGGGGTTGTCCCGGTTCAGCCCGACCAGGATGGTGTCGGGGAACCGCTTGTCGGCGTCCTCCACCCGGGCCTGGACCCCCTCGAACGGGGTCAGATCCCGGACGTCGTCGGTGTCCAGGTCGACGTCGAACAGCCGCCAGTCCTCGTCGCCCCCGACGTCCTGCACGTAGAGAAGGTGGCGGTTGTCGTGGGCCCAGAAGTAGGAGCGGATGCCCCTGTCGCGATCGGCGGTCACGGCCCGGGCGTCCGTCAGCGGGGCGCCGACGGCGTTGACCCACACGTTGAGCACGCCCTCGTCGGGGGCGATCCAGGCCAGCCGGGCGCCGTCTGGGGAGATCCGGGGGCTCACCCGCTCCGGGTTGCCGAACAGGACCTGGCGGGGGACGAGGGGCGCGGTCATGCCCTCAGCCTCGCAGAGAACACCGCGCCGCCGGTCCCCGTCCGGCCCCGGGCGGCGGCTATCGGGCCCGGGCCGGCGCGGCCGGGACCGGCGACGGGGGGAACGCCGGGACCGGGGGCCGGGCCCGCCGGCGGACCGGCGGCGGCCAGGTGCCGCACTCGGCCAGCTCGACCGCGTCCTCCACCGACAGCGTGCGCCCGGCCCGGCGAGCCCGCTGGACGGCGGCCGCGTCCATGGCCCGGCCCAGGTCTTCGAGGAGCCCCTCCTCGAGCCGGCGCTCGCCCGGCCAGGCCGGTGAGCGGAGGGAGTCGCGGACCCCCTCGGCCGCACCCACCAGCAGGGCGGCCAACTCGCGGCGCTTCCGCCGGGCCGCGACCGCAGCCAGCTCCAAGAGGCAGGCGGCGGCCAGCCGGCGGTCGCCCAGGCGCTGGAACACCTGCAGGGCCTCCTCGAGCAGGGCGGCAGCCTCGACCGTGTCGCCCCGGCGGCGGGCCACCCGGCCGAGGTCGGCCTTGGCCCGGGCCAGGCCGTGCTCGTCGCCGACCGACTCCCAGATCTGGCGGCTCTCGCCGTACCAGCTGCCCGCCTCGGCCAGCAGGTCGTCGGTCTCGGCGATCCAACCCAGGTTGGTGGCCGTGAAGGCCACGCTCCAGCCATCGCCGAGGGCCCGGAAGCGGGCCAGAGCGTCGAGGAACAGGACCGACGCCGACTCGTGGTCCTCCCGGTGCAGGGCGATGACCCCGAGGCAGTTCAGGGCGTGCCCGACCCCCCGCTCGTCGCCCAGCTGGCGGGACAGGGCCAGGGCCTCGCCGAAGCGCTCCTCGGCCCGCTCGAAGGACCCGCGCTGCTCCTCGATGATCCCCTGGTTGAGCACGGCGAGGGCCCGCTCCGCACCGGACACGGGCCCCAGATCGTCGGCCAGGGCCAGGGCTGCGTCCAACGCCTCGGCCGCGCCGTCGATGTCAGCCTGCAGTCGGGCGAGCACGGCCGATCCGATCCGCACCCTGAGCAGGTCGACCGAGGCGGCGGCGGGGGCGCCGTCGAGGGCGAAACGCAGCCACTTCCGCCCTTCGCCGATCCGCCGGATCGAGAAGTACCGCCACAGGGCGGCGCCGAAGCGGACGGCGGCGACCGGGTCGTTGGCCACCGCCCAGTCGAAGGCGGCGTCCAGGTTGGGGTAGCGCTCGTCCAACATGCGCAGCCACTGCCCCTGATCAGGACCGCCGGTGACGTGGGCGGCGGCGGTCTCGGCCAGGGCCAGGAAGTAGCCGCAGTGGCGGTGGCGGAGCGCCTCGACCTGCCCGAGCTCACCGAGCCGCTCGAGGCAGAAGCGCCGCACCGTCTCCAGCAGCGTGAACCGGGAGTGCCCGTCGTCGCCCTGGCGGACCTCGACGAGGTTCTTCCGGGCCAGGGCGGCCAGGGCGGCCAGCACGTCCTCGTCCCCGTCGCCGCACACGGCCTCGACCGCGGCCAGCGTGCAGCCGCCGGAGAACACGGCCAGCCGGGACAGGAGGTCGCGCTGTCCGGGCTGGAGCAGCTCCCAGCTCCAGGCCATGGCGGCGGTCAAGGGGCGGTCGGCGGCGGGGTCGGGGTCGCCGGTGGGCAGCTCCAGGCGCACCCGCAAGCTGCCGGCGATGTCGGCGGGCGACAGGAGCATGCTGGCCGACGCGGCCAGACCGATGGCCAGGGGCAACCCGTCGAGCCGGGCACAGATCTCGGCGACGGCCCGCACATTGGCGTCCACCAGCTCGAAGCCGGGACGGACCATGCGGGCCCGGGTGACGAAGATGTCGACCGCCGGGTACTCCTCGGCCCGCTCGGGCATGTCGCCTGCCGGATCGGGAAAGGCCAGCGGGAGCACCTGGTGGCAGTCCTCGTCGCTGAGCCCGAGGGCCTCCCGGCTGGTCACCAGCACCTTCAGGCGGGGGGTGTCGCGAAGGAGATCCTGGACGAAGGACCGGGCGTCGAGGACGTGCTCGAAGTTGTCGAGCACGAGGAGGCCGGCCTGGGACCGCAGGACGTCGATGACCAGGCGCCGCGGGTCCCCGCTGCGCTGCAGGATCCCCAGGCCGGCGGCCACCGCGGTCGGGACCGCGGCGGCGTCGGCGATGTCGACCAACGGAACGAAGCAGGCGCCGTGGCGGACCTCGTCGGCCAGCTGCCAGGCCACCTCCACGGCCACGCTCGTCTTGCCCACGCCGGGGGGGCCGACCAGGGTCACGCACCGCGCCGGGCCCCTCAGGGCCGTGCACACCCGGGCGACGTCCCCCTCGCGACCGATTAGCGGCGCCTGGGGGACCGGCAGGCGGACCCGCTCGGACGGTTGGCGCCAGATTTTGGGCAGATCCTGGCCGCTGGGGGCGAGGACCTCGTTCAGCCTGGCCACGAACTGGCGCGACGGCCGGCGCCGGCCCTGCTCGATCTTGGCCACGTACGAGACGTCGTACCCCAGCGCCTCAGCCAGGCGCTGCTGGGTCCACCGGTTGTCGTACCGCCATCCCCGTACCCGCTCCCCAAACCGGTGCACATCGTCGGTGGTCACTGTTGCGCTCCTCCTCGGCGCCGTTTGTCCGACTTTGTCCCTTCCGCCAATACCCCGCAGGCCGTTGGATGGGGACATGTGGCGCTCGTTCCCCTGCACCCACCGGCGACGCCCTCGCCCGCCCGAAGGTCATCGGCGGCACCGCCGGTGCCGCGACCGCGGGCACTGACACGAAGCCGTCAGCGAACGGGCTCCCTTCGGAGCACCACCCCATTTCCGGTAGGAGGAAGTCCATGCAGAACCCGTCGAACGCTCATCCCGGCGCGACCAGCGGCGCCGCGACCACCACGCACAGTGGCCGACGGGCCGTGCGCCGCCGGTGGGTGGCCCGGGTGGCGGTGTTCGGCGGCGGCGTCCTGGCCGTCCTGGCCATGGCCGCACCGGCAATGGCGTGGCCGGCAATGGGCTGTTGAGCATCCGGATACCCTCGGATTACCGCGAACCTCACCATACGTGCCAATTGACCTCTACTGTCTGACCGTTGAACCGCAGGGATGCGTCTTACCTCCGGGTTCGCGCGGAGCGTAGCACCGCAGCCCATCGGGGAGCCTGCTCCCCGACCCGGCGCACTGATCGCCCGCATCACGTGGGCGGCGCGGCCGGCCCGACGTTATCCCCAGCGCGCTCGGGCCGGCTGCGCATAACCTCCCGTGGTCAGTGCGGGGTGCCGACGGGGATGACCAGGCTGATGCGCCGGTCCTTGAGGCGCTGCTCCTCGGCGTAGAGGGCCTCGAACTCGGCCACCTCCTCGGCCGTGACCCCGACCTCGGCCGCCATCCGGCGCACCGTTCTCCGCTCGGCGTCGTTGTAGTCGCCGTCGGACGAAGCGGCCCGGATGGCGTCGTAGATGAGGCGGCGCTGGGCGGCGGCATGGGGCTGGGCCCGGCCGATGACCTCGGCCACCGGCTCGTCGCCCGGGTAGGCCTGCAGGGCAGCGAGCGTCTCCGGCGAGCCCCCGGTGGCCGCGCAGTAGCCGATGCACCACTCCCGCTCCTCCTCCGTCAGGTTCCCGTCGCCGTTGCAGCAGACGATGAGCGCCTTGAAGAAGTCGAGCAGGGCGGGCTGGGAGACCTCGACCGAGAAGTCCCAGAGCTCCAACGTGGACCAGGTGCTCCCGATGCGCTGGGGATCCATGGCGTCGTCGACGCTAGTCCAGGGTAGTCATCCGGGCAGTGCCGCCCGCCCGCCCCACCTCCCCGATGCCGGCGCCCCGTGGGCCGCTGTCGGCCGCCCTGGTCGACGTGCTGGCCGGCCGGCTGGCGCCCGGCGCCCTCCCCGCCGATGTCGCCGCCGGCCCGTACGGCGAAGACCTCCAGCTCGCCCTCTACCTCTGCTACGAGCTGCACTACCGGTCCTTCCCGGGGGTCGACGACGAGATCGAGTGGGATCCCGACGTCCTGCGCTTCCGGCGCGCCCTCGAGCGACCGTTCCTCGCCGCCCTGCGGGCCGACGTCCCAGGCGGCCGGGACGTCGACCAGGCCATCGCCGAGCTGCTCGTCGAGCCGGTCGAGCCCGTCGGCAACGGCCCGGTCGGCGGCGGGCCGTCCCACTTCCTCCTCCGCCACGGCCAGCGCTGGCAGCTGCAGGAGTACGTCGCCCACCGCTCGCTCTACCACCTCAAGGAGGCCGACCCCCAGGCCTGGGTCATCCCCCGCCTCGACGGCCCGGCCAAGTCGGCGTTCGTCATGGTCGAGCACGACGAGTACGGGGCCGGGCACGGAGAGCGCATGCACGCCCGGCTGTTCGCCGACATGATGGTCGCCCTCGACCTCGATCCCACCTACGGGCGCTACCTGGACGTGGCCCCGGCCGAGACCCTGGCCACCGTCAACGCCATGTCCCTGTTCGGGCTCCACCGCTCCCTGCGCGGCGCCCTGGTCGGCCAGTTCGCCAGCGTGGAGATCTGCTCGTCGCCAGGGGCGGCCCGCCTGGCCCGGGCCGTCCGCCGGCTCAACGGCGACGACCCCGCGGGTTGGACGTTCTACGACGAGCACGTGGAGGCCGACGCCGTGCACGAGCAGGTGGTCCGCCGCGGGGTGGTCACCGCCCTCCTGGAGGCAGAACCGGAGCTGGCCGCCGACGTCGTCTTCGGCATCCAGGTCGACGGCTTCCTGGAGGCCCGGCTGGGCCGCCGGCTGGTCGGTGCCTGGGCGGCGGGTCAGTCCTCGCTACTGGCGCCCGGCCTCGACCGCTCGCGGTGGCTGGTGTCGCAGAACGGGTAGCGCTTGCTGCGCTGGCAGGCGCAGATGGCGACCATGGGCCGGTCCGAGCGCACCCATGTCCCGTCGGGGAGGACGATGTCGACCGGGCCCTCGACGAGAACGGGCTCGACCGGCCCCCGGCCGTGCTCAGGCGGGGGCGGGGGCGCGGCCACGGACGACCACCAGCTCCTCGTACCGCTGACCGGGTGCCAGCAGCCCCCGGGCCTCCAGCATCCCGGCGCGGGCGGTCATCACCGGGCCGAACGGCTCGACCCGGCGGGCCACCACCGACGCCTCCAGCCCCGCCTCCTCCAACCGGCGGACCGTGCGCTCCACGCCGCACAGGGCGGAGAAGACCATGAGCAGGACCCCGCCGGGCGCCAGTGCCGGGGGGAGCTCGACGCACAGCCGGTCGAGGACGGCCCGGCCGTCGGTGCCGGCGTCCCAGCAACGGGCCGCGCCGCGGGTCGGCAGCTCGTCGCCCGCGGCCGGCACGTACGGCGGGTTGGCCAGCACCAGGTCGAAGTGCTCGCCGGCCACCGGGCCGAGCAGGTCGCCCCGCAGGACTCGTACCGGGAGCGTCCGGCATCTGGTGTTCAGCCAGCAGGACAGCACGGCCCGCCGGGAGATGTCGATGGCGGTCACATCGGTCGCCCCCATCCTGGCCGCGGCGACGGCAAGGGCGCCGCTGCCCGTGCACACGTCGAGCACCCGGGCGCCGGGCGCCACCGTCTCCCCGGCCAGGACGTCGGTCAGGAGCCAGGTGTCGCCCTGGGCGGGGTAGACGGCGGGGGCGCGGAGGAGAAGCACCGCCTCTTTCCTCTCCCCTCATTGCTTTCGCCAATCTTCGGGCCGCCCCATAGGGTCGGAGCCCAATGGAGCGCAGGACCAAGATCGTGGTCACGGTGGGCCCGGCGTCGGACAGCCCGGCTGTCCTCGCCGGGATGATCGCCGCGGGCATGAACATGGCCCGGCTGTCCCTGGCCCACGGCGCCGTCGAGGGGACGCTCGACCGCATCGCCCGGGTCCGCCAGGCGGCGACCGACGCCCGCGCCACCGTCGGCGTGCTGGTCGACCTGCCCGGTCCGAAGATCCGCACCGCCGCCTTCCCCGACGAGATCTACCTGCTCGACGGCGAACCGGTCGACCTGGTGGCCGCCGCCGACGGCATGACCAGCGACTGGCGCCGGATCGGCATCGACTACCCCGACGTGATCTCCCAGCTCCAGTCGGGCGACCGGCTGACCCTGGGCGACGGCGGGATCGCCCTGCGGGTCGAGGCCATCGCCGGGGACCTCGCCACCGCCCGCGTGCTCACCGGCGGTCGGCTGGTGGGCCGGCCCGGCGTCGTCCTGCCCTCCTCCCGGTTCCCCGTCGAGTCGCCCACGGTCGAGGATCTCCGGCTGCTGGAGCGGGTCGTGGAGGCCGACGTGGACGCCGTCGCCATCTCGTTCGTCCGTTCGGGGGCCGACATCGAACGGGTGCGGGCCGCCGCCGGCCCCGACGGTCCCATGCTCGTCGCCAAGATCGAGACCCAGGAGGCGGTCGACGCCCTCGAAGAGGTGATCGGCGCGTCCGACGGCGTGATGGTCGCCCGGGGGGACCTCGGCCTGCGCTGCGCCCTGGAGGACGTTCCCCACTACCAGAAGCGCATCATCCTGACCGGCGTCTCGTGGGGGCGGCCGGTCATCACCGCCACCCAGATGCTGGAGTCGATGCTGCGGGCCCAGGCCCCCACCCGGGCCGAGGTGAGCGACGTGGCCAACGCCGTGCTCGACGGCAGCAGCGCCCTCATGCTCTCCGGCGAGACGGCCATCGGGCTGCACCCCGTCGCGGCGGTGGCGACCATGGCCCGCATCGCCCAGCGGGCCGAGCGGGAGTTCGACTACGAGAGCTGGGGGCGCGAGCGGGGGATCCAGCAGGTCGCCGAGTCCCGCGGCCGGCCCGCCTCGGCCCGCATCACCGCCGCCATCTCCGCCGCCGCCTGGCGGGCGGCCCGTGACTCGGGCGCGGTGGCCATCATCGCCTGCACCACCAGCGGGGCGACCGCCCGCGCCATCTCCCGCTTCCGCCCGCAGGTGCCGCTGCTGGCCGTGACCCCCTCGCCCCGAACCGCCCGCCAGCTGTCGGTCGGCTGGGGGATCACCCCGTTCGTGATGGAGGCCAAGCGCACCACCGACGAGGTCGTCTGGTTCGCCACCAAGGCGGTGGTCGAAGCCGGCCTGGCCAAGACCGGCGACGTCGTCGCCATCCTCGTCGGCTCCCCCGAAGAACCGGT
>DATJHJ010000123.1:0-19889 GCA_035494015.1 Acidimicrobiales bacterium | reverse complement strand
GTAGATCCCGTCGTCGGTGGCGGCGATCATCTCCTCCAGCGACGACTCCCCCGGCAGGATGCCGACGTTGGTCATCCGCACCATCGGGAGGCGACTCCAGCCGTCGGCGCGCACCATGCCGCCTGGGGGGACTCCCGATGCGGCCGCCGAGTCCCGTCCGCTCAGCACGCCCACCCACCGGCCCTCCTTGACGATGTCGACCCGCTGGGCGGGCGTGCCCTCGTCGTCGAAGCCGAAGGTGCCCAGGGCGCCGGGCAGGGTGGCGTCGGCGGTGATGTTCATCAGCTCGGAGCCGTAGCGCAGGGCGCCGAGCTGCTTGAGGTCGAGGACCGACGTGCCGGCAAAGGCGGCCTCCCAGCCCAGGATGCGGTCCAGCTCGATGGCGTGGCCGACCGACTCGTGGATCTGCAGGGCCAGCTGCTCCCGCCCCAGGATCAGGTCGGTGGTGCCGGACGGGCACTCGGGGGCGGACAGGAGCTCGACCGCCTCCTCACCCACCCGCTGGGCGTTCCCCGCCAGGTCGGCCTCCCGGACCAGCTCGTAGCCCCGGGTCCCCCACCGGCCCCCGATGCCGCCGTAGCTGCGGCGCTGGGTCTCGTCCTCCCCGACCGCCGTCGCCTCCATGGACGTCCCGCACTCGACCAGGTGCTGCGAGATGCGGTGGCCCTGCGACGACACGAACCACTTCTGGGTGTCCCACGCGTGCATGTGGGCCCCGGCCACCCCCACTCCGGGCACCGCCTTCATGGTGGCGGTCACGGCCACCAGCAGGTCGCCCCGCTCGGACAGGGGCACGGTGAAGGGGTGCTCGTCGCACGGCGAGTCCCAGTGGGCCTCGGCCGAGCCCACGTCGGCCAGCTCGGTCGGCGGCCCGGCCACCACGGTCGACGCCCGGGCGATGGCGGCCGCCTCCTCCCCGGCCCGCCTGGCCCCGGCGGGCGACGGGTCGGGCGTGGCGAAGAACCCCCACGAGGACCCGATCAGGGCCCGCACGCCCACGCCCGCCGACTCGCTCTGGCCCAGGCGCTCGAGCACGCCGTTGCGGGCCGACAACCCCTCGGTGGCGGTGACCATGGCCCGGGCGTCGGCGTAGGTGGCCCCGGCGGCCAGCGCCCCCTCCACCGCGGCCTGGGCCAGGTCGAACATGCGGGCGACCCTAGTGCCGCGCAGGGTCATGGCCGAGCTGGCCGGCATCGCCCCCGCCCGGCTGTCGCCGGAACACATCGTTCACCGCAGAGTGAACATGATCGCCGGGTTTCGAACGGCTTCAGGGTGGGACGACCACGAAGGAGCCGATCGTGATTCGCAAGGAACGCAGCGCCAACGCCGGGCCGATCATGGGCCGGGGCCTCGGCCAGGGACCCCGGCGTCGCCTGGGGAGGGCGATCCTGGCCGCCACGACCCTGGCGGGATCGGTGATGCTGGCGGCGGGATCTGGCGTCGCCCACGCCCAGCAGTCGATCGTCACCGAGCAGGGCCAGGATTTCGGCACGGTGGCGGGGAGCCAGCCCCGGCCCGGTACGAGCACCGTCCCGACCTGGCGGGACACCTTCACCGATCCCACCGACGGCCGGCAGTACAGCGTCACCATGGTCGGTGGCGGGGATCCCCGGACGCCGGGCGCCGGGACGACGACCATCCCGGCCGACATCGTGCCCCTGGACTTCGCCTTCACCGGCCCGACCAACCAGGCCTTCAACGGTTCCGAGGACGTTCCTGCCGTCGTCGGCTCGCCGATGTTCCAGGACAATGACTACTCGAGCTTCTCCGACAACCCCCACGAGCAGTACCTCGACGCCATAGAGCGGTCCGAGTTCGACCAGGTGGGGCCCAGCCCCTTCCACCTCAAGCTGGCGCCCCAGGTCATGCCGACGCTGTCGTTGACGGTGAACGCCGCCCACGGACAGGTCCTGACCTACCCCTCCGGGCTGCACTACGGGTGCGTGGACGCGTACTGGCTGTTCGACCGCATCTGGGAGTACATCCACGTCCACCAGATCAGCCCGCAGAGCGTTCCGATCTTCGTCATGGAGTACACCCGAGGCGGGATCATGTCGAAGGGGGCCTGCATTCCGGCGTACTCGGGACTGCATGGTGCCGGCAACCCGGGCCGCGGCCAGGGTGCGTACGGAGCCGAGGTCGAGGGCCAGACGTGGATGATCTCGACCTACGAGCCGGCACCGATCCGTCCGATCACCCCGGACCACCCCTACACCTACAGCAACATCGACACCCTGGGCCACGAGATCGCGGAGTGGGCCCACGACCCCTACGGGCTCAACACCGTGCAGCCGTACCAGTTCCCCAACGTCGTCGCCGGCCCGACCTTCTGCGCCTCCATCTTCGAGACAGGTGACCCGGTGAACCAGATCGAGATCCGCCTGCCGGGCAACACCTACTTCCAGGACCGGCCCGGCAACGACGGCACCTGGTGGCTGCAGGACGAGGTGTTGCTGCCCTGGTTCGCCCGCCAGTCCCCGAACGTCACCTCCGAGCCCGAGGCCAGCAGCGGAGCCGGCCGCTACACGTTCTTCGGCGACCGCAACGACGACCCCCGTTTCCACGCTCCGGCCAAGAGCTGCTGAGCCACGTCGGCCGTCACGAGATAGGCCGTACGGGCACGGTGCTGGCCGGCCGGTCGAAGAGCGTCGATGCCGCCGGCCTGACGTCGGCCTCCGATGCCCCCTGGGCCCGCAGCGCCCTGGCCGGGCGCTCCGGCGTCACCCGCTGGACCGGTGTGAACGGCGATGCCTTCGCCGGCACGGGCGGGCGTGGTCCTAGGACCCGGGGGCCCGCCCGGACAACACCGCGTGGGCGGCGGCGAGGCGGGCGATGGGAACCCGGAAGGGCGAGCACGAGACGTAGTTCAGGCCGGCGGCGTGGAACAGGGTGATGGACTCCGGGTCCCCGCCGTGCTCGCCGCACACGCCCAGCTTGAGCCCGGGCTTGGCCGCCCGGCCCCGCTCGGCGGCCAGCATGACCAGCTCGCCCACCCCGGCGGCGTCGATGGTGTCGAACGGGTTGCGCTTGAGCAACCCCTGCTCCAGGTAGGCGGGCATGAGCCGGCTCTCGATGTCGTCCCGGCTGAAGCCGAAGGTCATCTGGGTCAGGTCGTTGGTGCCGAAGGAGAAGAAGTCGGCCTCCTCGGCGATCTCCCCGGCCCGCAGGGCGGCGCGTGGCGTCTCGATCATGGTGCCGATGGTCATGTCCACTCCCGCAGAAACGCGGGCGACGGCCTCCTCGACCCAGCCCCGGGCCAGGGCCAGCTCCTCCCGCCCGATGGTGAGCGGGATCATGATCTCCACCACCGGCCGGCCCCCGGCGGCCACCCGGTCGGCCGCTGCCTCCATGAGGGCCCGCACCTGCATGGCGTACAGCCCGGGCTTGAGCACGCCGAGGCGGACCCCCCGGATGCCGAGCATGGGGTTGAACTCGTGCCACGCCTCGGCGGCCCGCAGCAGGCGGCGCTCCTCCTCGGAGAGCCCGGCCGGCATCGACGCCCGCACCAGCAGGTCCTCGGTCCGGGGCAGGAACTCGTGCAGCGGTGGGTCGAGCAGGCGGACGGTGACGGGGAGGCCGTCCATGGCCTCGAGGACCTCGTAGAAGTCCGCCTTCTGGGCCACCCGCAGCTCCTCCAGGGCGGCGGTCTCGTCCTCGGCGGTATCGGCCAAGATCATCCGGCGCACGATGGGGAGGCGGTCGTCGGCCAGGAACATGTGCTCGGTCCGGCACAGCCCGATCCCCTCGGCCCCGAACCGGCGGGCGTTGGCGGCGTCGGCGCCGGTGTCGGCGTTGGCCCGGACCGCCAGCTTCCCGGCCCGGATCTCGTCGGCCCAGCCCAGGATGGTGTCGAACTCCGGCGGCGGCTCGGAGACCGTGACCTCCACCGCGCCGAGCATGACCCGCCCCGTCGACCCGTCGACGGAGATGACGTCGCCCTCCTTGACCGTCACCCCCCCGGCTTCGAAGCTGGCCCCCCGTATGTGGACGCCGTCGGCGCCGACCACGGCCGGGGTCCCCCACCCCCGCGCCACCACCGCGGCGTGGCTGACCAGCCCGCCCCGCGACGTCAGGATCCCCTTGGCCACGATCATCCCGTGGACGTCCTCGGGCGACGTCTCGCTGCGGACCAGGATGACCGCCTCGCCCCGCCCGGCCGCTTCGGCGGCGGCGTCGGCGGTGAAGTAGGCCTTGCCCACCCCGGCACCGGGCGACGCGGCCAGCCCGGTGGCGATGACCTGCACGTCGCCCCCGCCCACCTGCGGGTGCAGGACCTGCTCCAGGTGCTCGGCGGTGACCCGCTGCACCGCCTCGGCGTGGGTCAGCCGCATCCGCTCGTCGGTCGTCATGTCGACGGCCATGCGCAGGGCGGCGCCGCCGGTGCGCTTGCCCACCCGGGTCTGGAGCATCCACAGCTTGCCCTGGTCGATGGTGAACTCGGTGTCGCACATGTCCCGGTAGTGGCGCTCCAGCCGGTCGAAGATGGCCAGCAGCTCGTCGTAGATCGACGGGAAGAGCCGCTGCATCTCGGCCAGCTTCAGGGTGTTGCGGATGCCGGCGACCACGTCCTCGCCCTGGGCGTTGACCAGGAAGTCCCCGTAGGCCCCGGCCGCCCCGGTGGCGGGGTCGCGGGTGAAGCCCACGCCGGTGCCCGAGTTGTCGTCGCGGTTGCCGAACACCATGGCCTGGACGTTCACCGCCGTGCCCAGGTCGTGCGAGATCCGCTCCTTGACCCGGTAGGCCACGGCCCGGGCCCCGCCCCACGACCTGAAGACGGCCTCGATGGCCCCCCGCAGCTGGTCGGCGGGGTCCTGGGGGAAGGTCATGCCGGTGTGGTGCTCGACCAGGGCCTTGTAGTCCTCCACCAGGTCGGCCAGGGCGTCGGCGGGGATGGTGGCGTCGTTCTCGGCGCCGGACCGCTCCCTGGCCTTGTCGAAGTGGGCGTCGAACGGCTCGGCCGGCAGCCCGAGCACGATGCGGCCGTACATGGACACGAACCGCCGGTAGCTGTCGTAGGCGAACCGCTCGTCGCCGGTCTGCTTGGCCAGGCCCAGCACCGACTCGTCGTTCAGGCCCAGGTTGAGGACGGTGTCCATCATCCCCGGCATGGAGAACTTGGCCCCGGACCGCACGCTGACCAGCAGCGGGTCGGCCGGGTCGCCCAGCCGCTTGCCCATCGACGTCTCGAGCTCGACCAGCCGGGCCGCCACCTCCTCGGTCAACCCCGCCGGCCACCCGCCCGGTTCATTGGGGCCGCCTCCCGGGCGGCCCCCCATGTAGGCCCGGCAGGCGTCGGTGGTGATGGTGAACCCGTGGGGCACCGGCAGCTGCAGTACCGACGTCATCTCGGCCAGGTTGGCCCCCTTGCCCCCGAGCAGGTCCTTCAAGCTCATCGGCGGCTTCTCGTGCGGGTGGTCAAAGGCGTAGACGTAGGTCACAAGCTCTCCTGGACGCGGGCGAACAACCCTTCCAGCGTAGTGGGACCGCTTCTGGCGTCCGGGAGTTACCCAGCGAATCCTGTAGTTACGACGATGTAAGCTTTCTTCGGTGGGAATGGCGGATCGGCGCCTGGCGGCGGCTACGACGTGGGCGCAACGGCTCGACGCCCTGCCCTTCCTCGGCGCCCGAGTCCGGCGCGGCCTCGCCGCTCATCACTGGGCTCGAGTCGCCTCACCCTCTCCAAGGCCGAAGTCCAGATCGCCAACGCTGCGCTCGGTCGGCGGGGATGGCGCCGGGTGGCCCTCGTCGACGCTGAGCCCGCCGTGCTCGTGTTCTCTGTACGAGTTGGTTCGGGCGACAGCTGGGCCCCAACTCTCCTCGCCCAGGAGCTCACCGTGGCGTTGACCGACGCCCGGGTGCGCGGACCGTTCTGGTATTCGATCGACGCCAGCCTCCCTGCGTACCAGCTACTCCCCCGCTGGCAACCGCCCCCTTCTGTGCCAGGTCAGGCGGCGGCCCACACCACCGGAGTGGTCACCTTCGCCACGCAGCAGTTCCCCTCGACCCACGGCCCGGCCACCGGCACCGGCGACCCGACGCACGGCCTGGAGCTCGTCGGTACGCTTTCGGAGCGCGTTAGCTCCGGCGCCGCTCGTTTGGCGACGGCCTGGAGAGAGGCGCCCGGGTCGGTCGTTGCCAGCTGCCTGGCCGCGCTCCTCCTGCTCGCCACGGTTGTGATCACCCAGATGCGGTGGCCAGGCTCCGAGACTCGGTCGCATCTGCCGGAGTTCCTGTGGTTCCGCGACCACCGGCTCGCTGTGTTTTTCGTGTTCAGCGTCTGTGTCGCTCTGGCCACCCAGCTCGTGGCGGGGGGCGACCGGCAGCCGTACGCTCGGGTCGCCGAAGTCCTCGCTCCTCTCCCCTGGGCGGCGGCGGCCGGAATGGCCGCGGGGGGCCTCGCTCGACTGCAGCGAACCTGGGGAGCCGTCGGCGGCGCCGGCGTTCTGTTCGCAGTGGGGTGGGCGTGGCGGAGGGCCGGCTACGTACGCCGGCGACTCCCGAGATACCTGCTCCGCCTCGCCTCGCTCGCTGGGTTCGTGGCGCTGATCGGCCTCTACGGTCGGGCTCGCGGCTGGAGCTACTACAGCTCGATGGGGGTGCGCCCGTCGGCTGTCGACATCCCAGCGGTCGACGCCATTGTCCTCGCCGCCCGGCCCGTGGCGCTCGCCCTGGTCACGGTGGCGGCCTTCCTTGCCGTGGCTTGGTTCGTCTCGGGCCACGTGCCGATGTTCCCCGGGCCGGTGCTGACTCTGGTCGCCCTGGTAGCCGCGGTATCGATTCTCGTCGGCCAGCTGGGCGTCGATCGGAATTACGGCCGGCGCGTCGCCGAGGGGCGCGTCAAGCCGCCGACCGAGCACGTCTCCTTCGACCCGGGGCCAACGTCCGTGTGCCTCGAGTGGATCGCCCCCGAACTGGCGCAGGCCATGCCGGGACCGCTACCTCGACTCGTCTGGCAGATCGCAACGGCGGGGTCCGACACACTCCTCCTCGATCCGGAGGTCGCCCGCACGACCCATGGCGACCAAGAGCCCGACCCGTCCGCCTCCCGGCCGGACCTGCGCCACGGAGACGTCGATGCCCCCATATGGTACGTGGCGGCGGGCCAGTTCCTCCGCCGACAGTCTGTGAATGGTCGGTGTGAATCCTGAGCGTTACGCCAGCCGGGCGCGCAGCTCCTCGACCAGGCTGTCGATCGGGATCCGCACCTGCTCCAGCGTGTCCCGGTCGCGGATGGTGACGGCCCGGTCCTCCAGGGAGTCGAAGTCGACGGTCACGCAGAACGGCGTCCCCGCCTCGTCCTGCCGCCGGTAGCGGCGGCCGATGGACTGGGTCTCGTCGTAGTCGCACATGAACTGGGGCTGGAGGAGCTTGAGCACCTCCCGGGCCGTGGGGGTGAGGGTCTCCTTCTTCGACAGCGGCAGTACCGCCACCTTGTAGGGGGCCAGGCGCTTGTGCAGCCGCAGGACGGTCCGCTTCTCGCCCCCCACCTCGTCCTCGTCGTAGGCGGCCAAGAGGAAGGCCATCATCGAGCGGCCGACGCCCGCCGCCGGCTCGACCACGTGGGGGACGTACCGCTCGCCGCTGGCCTGGTCGAAGTACTCCAGCCGCTCGCCCGAGAACTTGGCGTGCTGCGTCAGGTCGTAGTCGCCCCGGTTGGCGATGCCTTCCAGCTCGCCCCAGCCCCACTCGTAGGCGAACTCCACGTCCGCCGTGCCCTTCGAGTAGTGCGACAGCTCCTCGGGGTCGTGGTGGCGCAGGCGCAGCTTGTCGGCCGGGATGCCCAGGGCGGTGTACCAGTTGAGCCGCTCCTCGCACCAGTACTCGAACCACTTCTGCCCCTCGTCCGGGGGGACGAAGAACTCCATCTCCATCTGCTCGAACTCCCGGGTGCGGAAGATGAAGTTGCCCGGCGTGATCTCGTTGCGGAACGACTTGCCCTGCTGGGCGATCCCGAACGGCGGCTTCTTCCGGCTGGTCTGCAGCACGTTGGCGAAGTTGACGAAGATCCCCTGCGCCGTCTCCGGGCGCAGGTAGGCGGTGGCCCCCTCGTCCTCCACGGGGCCCACGTGGGTCTTGAACATCAGGTGGAACGGCCGCGACTCGGTCAGGTCGGTGGACCCGCAGTTCGGGCACACCCCCGCTATCTGGTCCGCCCGCCACCGCTCCTTGCACTTCCGGCAGTCGACCAGGGGGTCGGTGAACGTGGCCAGGTGGCCGGACGCCTCCCACACCTTGGGGGCCATGAGGATGGCCGCGTCCAGGCCGACGATGTCGTCGCGCTCTTGGACCATCGACCGCCACCACGCCTCCATCACGTTGCGCTTGAGCAGCACGCCGAGCGGCCCGTAGTCCCAGGTCGACCGGAACCCGCCGTAGATCTCGCTCGACGGGAACACGAACCCCCGCCGCTTGCACAGGTTGACGACGGCTTCGGTGAGGTCGGCCACGGCGGTCGAGCGTAGTGGTCACGGTCACGCCGCCAGCCTGAGTATCGCTGCCGCCGCCTCGACCAGGGGACCGATGTCCTCCGGCGCCGCCTCCAGCAGCCGCCACCCGGTGGCCTCGATCCGGTTGCGGCGCAGCCGGTCGCTGCGGAACGGCCCCCGGCCGGCATGCCAGCGGAACCCGTCCAGCTCGATGGCCAGCCGCCAGTCCGGGTAGGCCAGGTCCACCCGGGCCACGAACCCGCCGTGGCTATCGCGGATCTCGTACTGGCGGACGGGCTCGGGCAGGTCGGCCCTCAGCAGCTCCCGCACCACCCGCATCTCCGCCACCCCGGCCGGCAACCCGTCCCCCTTCCACGCCTCCAGGACGGCCCGCAGCGGGCGGCTCCCCCGCCGGCCCGCGGTCGCCGACAGCTCGTCGAGGCGGCACAGCCGCCGGCACAACACGTCGTCCACCGCCTCCTCCAGCACGTCACCCCCCACGACGACCGCCAGGTCTGCGATGGTGCGCGCTGGGCTGGTGCGTGGCACGCCGTCCCGAACCACTCGGCTTACCTCGGTCGCCCGGTGGACACGCGCCAACGGGCTCCGTGTGGTCCGCCCGTCCGGCACGGTGATCTCGATCGGCCCGGGCCTGAACCCGGAGACCCCCCACAGGACCGCCGCCGAGCGGTGCGACACCACCGCCCCCTGGCCGGCGACCAAGCAGGCGGCCAGGGCCCGCTGCCGCCATGTCACCGCCACGCCGGCAAGCCGGTAGAGGCCATGGCACACCCGGACCCAGCGCCCGCTGCGGACTCGATACTCGATCATGGCGTCGGTCAGGCCCAAATCGAGTACTTGGGCCCGGAGCAGTAGTCCGTGCTGCCGGACGGCGATTCTGGCAATGGCGGCATCCATGCGTTGAAGTATGCCGAAGGGGTGTGACAGTTATCCGTATGCGCTCACGAGCGTGCAATGTTGCGGACTGGAGCCACAAGATTGCACGGTCGGCGAGCGCCGGCCGGCCGGCCGGCCGGCCGGCCGAGCTGGGGCCGGAAGCGCAGCCGCTACTCGGTGGACAGGGCCCCGGCCACCGGCAGGGAGCGGAGGCGACGTTCCAGGTGGTGCTCCATGGCCCGGGTGGCCAATCGCTCGACCTCGGTTACGGCCGGTCCCGCAGGTACCCCCAACGCACCGACCAGATCCCCGCCCAGGATGCGCCGGACCAGGTCGAGCCCGGCCGCCGACACACCCGCGTCCCCACCCCGAGCTGCGCACGGCACGCACAGCACGCCACCCTGGCCCAGGTCGAAGGCCTCCAGCCCGTAGCGCTCCCCGCAGACCGCGCACTCGTCGAGCAGGGGGTGGAACCCCTCGCTCGACAGCAGCCGCAGGAAGAACGCGGGCACGAGCACCGGCGAATCCCGGGCCGACAGCGCCCGCAGCCCGCCGAGGAGCATGGTGTACAGCCGCAGGTTGGCGTGCCGTTCCTGGGCCAGCTGGTCCGTGGCCTCCAGCAACGAGGAGGCCTTGGCCAGGCGACCCAGGTCCTCCCGTACCGGGCGGAACACCTCCAGCGCCTCGGCTTGGGTGACGATGTCCAGCTCCCGCCCCTCGTAGAACAGCATCGAGCAGTGGGTCATCGGCTCCAACCGGGCCCCGAACCGGCTCTTGGTCTTGCGCACCCCCTTGACCACGGCCCGGACCTTGCCGTGGCGCTCGGTCATGAGGTTGACGATGCGGTCCGACTCGCCCAGCCGCCACGTCCGCAGCACGATCCCCTGGTCCCGGTACAGGCCCACTACGCCTCCAGCCCGCCGAAACGGCGGTCTCGACGTTCGGCGGGACGCCGACCAGCGGGCACCTAAGCCTCCAAACCGCCGAAACGGCGGTCGCGACGCTGGAACTCCCGGACGGCCTCGAACAGGTGGTGGCGGCGGAAGTCCGGCCACAGGACGTCGGTGAAGACCAGCTCGCTGTAGGCCAGCTCCCACAGCAGGAAGTTGGAGATGCGGTACTCCCCCGACGTGCGCACGACCAGGTCCGGGTCCGGCATGTCGGCGTGGTACATGTGGGCCCGGATCGCCTTCTCGTCCACCCCCCGGGCCGACACCCCGGATTCCACCAGCGATCGCACCGCGTCCACGATCTCGGCCCGGCCCCCGTAGTTGAAGGCGATGGTCAACGTCATCGTGCGGTTCCGAGCCGTCAGCGACAGGGCCTCGTCCATGCGACGGATCAGCCGCCGCGGCACCCGCCAGTCCCGCCGGCCCAGGAAGCGGATGCGCACGTCGCGCTCGTTCAGCTCGTCCCGGCGGCGCAGCAACATGCCCTCGTTGAAGCGCATGAGGTAGCGGACCTCGTCGGGCGGGCGCTTCCAGTTCTCCGTCGAGAAGGCGTAGACGGTCAACCACTTGACCCCGAGCTCCAGGGCGCCCTCGACGGTGTCGAACAAGGCCTCCTCCCCGGCGGCGTGACCGTCGGTCCGGGCCAGGCCGCGCTTCTGGGCCCAGCGGCCGTTCCCGTCCATGACCACGCCGATGTGGGCGGGCACCCCTCGGGAGTCGATGTCGTCCACGGCCACGGTTCAGAGCGTAGGGCGGTGCCACCGCCCCGCTGTGGGTATGAGCCCGTTCGTGAAGGAAAAACTTGACCGGCTCGGCGAGCGGTGGAAGTGGTTCGGGACCGTCCTGCGGGTGCAGAAGCGCTACGGCGAGCTGAACGGGAACTACCTGGCCTCGTCGGTCACCCTGTCGGCCTTCCTGTCGATCTTCCCCCTCCTGCTGTTCGCCATCGCCGTCCTGGGGTTCATCTCCGCCGGCAAGCCCGACCTGGCCGCCAGCGTGACCAAGAACCTCGGCCTCACCGGGACGGCGGCGGACGAGATCACCAACGCCATCCACACGGCCCAGAGCAGCCGCCAGGTGGCGTCGATCGTCGGGGTGGTCGGCCTGCTGTGGTCCGGGCTGGGGCTGGTGGCCGCCGTCCAGTACGCCATCAACGCCGCCTGGCAGGTCACCGGGCGGGGCTGGCGGGACAAGCTCAAGGGCCTGCTGTGGCTGGCCGGGGCCACCCTGCTGATCCTCAACTCCTTCGCCCTGGCCGCGGTCATCAACTTCCTGCCCGGCTGGGCGGCCCCGCTCGGCATCGTCGCCGGCCTCTCGGTCAACCTCGGCCTGTGGGTGTGGACGTTCAAGGTCCTCGGCACCCGCGACGTGGGCTGGAAGGCGCTGCTGCCCGGCGCGGTGGTGGCCGCCATCGGCCTGGAGGTGCTCAAGGCGCTGGGGGCCTTCTACGTGCCCCGGGCCGTGGCCTCGGCCTCGGCCCTCTACGGCACCCTCGGCGTGGTCTTCGCCATCCTGGCCTGGCTGCTCTTCTTCGGGCGACTGGTCGTCTACAGCGCGGTGGTCAACGTGGTCCGATGGGAAGAGGACAACGGCACGGTCACGGTGGAGATCGAGACGCCCAAGGTCCCCGGCCAACCCGTGGTGGAGGCCACCCGGGCCGGCGAGGCCCGGCCGCACCCCGCCCCCGCCGCGGCCGGCGTCTAGCTTCGGCCCATCGACACCGTCGCCTACGGCTCCTGGCCGTCGCCCATCACCGCCGCCTCCCTGGTCGAGCGGGCCGTCGCCCTCAGCGGGCTGCTGGCCACCCCCGACGCCCTGTACTGGAACGAGGGCCGCCCCGCCGAAGCCGGCCGGCAGGTGATCGTGCGCTGGGCCCCGGGCGGGGACCCCGTCGACGTCCTGCCCCCGCCGTTCTCGGCCCGGACCACGGTCCACGAGTACGGCGGCGGGGCGTTCGCCGTCCACGGCGACGACGTCTACTTCTCCAACTTCGCCGACCAGCGCCTGTACCGCCTCGGCGCCGGCGCAATCACCCCCGAGGGCGACGGCGCCCGCTACGCCGACGGCGACGTCAGCCCCGACGGCACCCGCCTGGCCTGCGTCCGCGAGCGCCACGCCGGTGACCACGTCATCAACGACCTGGTCACCATCCCCACCGACGGCTCGGCCGCTCCCACGCCCATAGCCGCCGGGCACGACTTCTACGCCGCGCCCCGCTGGTCGCCCGACGGCAGCCGCCTGGCCTGGCTGGCCTGGGACCACCCTCGGATGCCGTGGGACGGGACGGTCCTGGAGGTCGACGGCCAGCGGCGGGCGGGCGGCCCCGACGAGTCGATCAGCCAGCCCCGCTGGTCGCCCGACGGCGCCCTGCACTGGATCTCCGACCGCACGGGCTGGTGGAACCTCTACCGCGAGGGCGAGCCCCTCGCCCCCATGGACGCCGAGTTCGCCGGCCCGGACTGGGTGTTCGGCCAGTCGACCTACGCCTTCCTGCCCGACGGCCGGCTGGTGGCCACCTGGTCCGCCGGCGGGACCGCCCGGCTCGCCGTCCTGGGGGACGAACCCCTCGACCTGCCCTACACGTCCTTCTCGTCGATCCGCGCCTTCGGCGACCGGATCGCCGCCATCGCCGCCTCCCCGACCATCGCCCCCCAGGTCGTGGTGCTCGACGACCCGGCGACCGTGGTCCGCCGCAGCCGTCCCACCCCCGTGGATCCGCGCTACCTGTCGACCCCCCGGCCCATCGAGTTCCCCACGACGGGCGGCGGCACCGCCCATGGCCTGTTCTACCCGCCGACCAACCAGGACTGTGCCGCCCCGGCCGGCGAGCGACCCCCGCTCGTCGTCACCAGCCACGGCGGCCCGACCGCCGCCGCCTCCACCTCGCTGGAGCTCCGGACCCAGTTCTGGACCAGCCGGGGCTTCGCCGTGGTCGATGTGGACTACCGGGGATCGACCGGGTACGGGCGGGCCTACCGCAAGGAGCTGGACGGCCGGTGGGGTGTGGTCGACGTGGACGACTGCCTGGCCGCGGCCCGGTTCCTGGCCGCCGCCGGCCAGGTCGACGGGGACCGGATGGCCATCCGGGGCAGCAGCGCCAGCGGCCTGACCACGCTGCTGGCCCTCACCCGGGGCGTCTTCGCCGCCGGGGCCAGCCTGTACGGCGTGGCCGACCTGGCCGCCCTGGCCACGGACACCCATAAGTTCGAGGCCCGCTACCTGGACGGGCTGGTGGGCCCCTGGCCGGAGGCGGCCGACGTGTACCGCCAGCGGTCGCCGCTGACCCACGCCGGGGAGCTGTCGGCGCCGCTCATCATCTTCCAGGGCCTGGACGACAAGGTGGTGCCGCCGGCCCAGGCCGAGGTGCTGGTCGCCGCCCTGCGGGCCGCCCGCCTGCCCTTCGCCTACCTGACATTCGAGGGCGAGGCCCACGGGTTCCGCCGGGCCGAGACCCTCCAGCGGGTGATGGAGGCCGAGCTGTCGTTCTACGGCCAGGTGCTGGGCTTCATCCCGGCCGACGACATCGAGCCCGTCGAGATCGAGCGCCCCCGCTAGGCTGCCGGCGTGCTGCGGCGAGCCCTGCTGGTGGCGGCGGCGGCGGCCGCGGTCACGGTCGCCGTGGCCCAGCTGCGGGCCCCCGGGCCGGGCCGACCCGTTGCCGTGATCGGCCGGGCCGACCCCACCACCACCGTCGCCGCCCCCTCCACGACCGCGCCCGGCCCGACGTCCACCACGGTCGGCCAGGTGGTGGTGGCCACCCGGTCGACGACCATGGTCCAGGCCGGGGGCGGCCGGGTCACCGTCACCAACGAGGGCTCGGCCGCCGCCAGCACGGGTGGCAACGTGGCCATCGGGCCCGGGTCGGCGACCGTGGCCAACGGCCCGGTCACCGCCGTCGGCAACTCCTCGGACGTCCGGGTCAGCCGGCCCTGACCGCCCCGCCCAGGGCGTCACGGGTGGCGGCCACGTCCTTGGCCATCTGGGCGACCAGGGCATCCACCGAGTCGTAGCGCTCCTCGTCCCGCAGCCGGCGCACGAACGAGACCCGGGCGGGCGCCCCGTACAGGTCGCCCTCGAAGTCGAGCAGGTAGGCCTCCACCACCACCGGCGACGACCCGTCGTGGAACGTCGGCCGCCGGCCGACCGAGATGGCCGCGGCCTGGCGCCCGTCGTACCACCCGGCGTAGATCCCCGGGGCGGGCAGCAGCACGTCGGGCGGCACGGCCACGTTGGCCGTCGGGTAGCCCAGCTCCCGCCCCCGCCGGTCGCCCCGCTCCACCACCCCCCGCAGCTCCAGGGGCCGGCCGAGCAGGTCGGCGGCGCCGGCCACGTCGCCCGCCTCGACCAACCGGCGGATGGCGGTGCTCGACACACCGGGCAGCAGCGCCACATGGACGACCTCGAAGCCCAGGTCGGCGCCCATGTCCCGCAGCAGGGCCACGTTGCCCCGGCGGCGGCGGCCGAAGTGGAAGTCCTCCCCGACCACGACCACCCGGGCGCCCAGGGCGCCGACCAGGACGTCCCGGACGAAGTCGTCCGGCTCCTCCCGGGCCCGGGCCTCGTCGAAGTGCATGACCACGGTGTGGTCGACGCCGGTGGTGGCGAGAACCTCGATCTTCTGGTCCAGGTCGGTCAGCAGCCGGGGCGAGGACTCGGGGCGGACCACGGCGGCGGGGTGGCGGTCGAAGGTGAGCACCACCGACTCGAAACCCCGGGCCGCGGCCAGGCGGCGCAGCTCGCCGATGACGAACTGATGGCCCCGGTGGACGCCGTCGTAGGCGCCGATGGTCACCGCGGTGCCGGCCGCGGGCGCGACGAAGGTCGCCGGGTCGGTCACCACGTCCATCCCCGCAGGCTAGTGAGGCGCCAGGACCACGGACGGCTTCACCCGACCGCCGGCGTGGCGCTCGTAGACGGCCAGCAGGGCGCCGCCCTGGTCGTGGACGGCCCACGGGCCGTCGCCCGGCCAGTCGGCGTCGAGCACCTTGCCGAAGCCGACCGCCTCCACCACCGCGGCGTCGGCGGTCACCGGGGCCAGGTGGGCGACGGCGGCCGCCGGGGGCAGCACGTCGGCCGGGCCGAGGGCGTCGAGGGGCCGGGCCTGCTCCTGGGTGAAGGGCCCCACCCGGGTGCGCCGCAGCCGCCGGAGGTGGGCGGCCCCGCCCAGGGCCGTCCCCAGGTCGGCGGCCAGGGACCGGACGTATGTCCCCGACGAGCAGTCGACCTCCACGGCGACCACGCCCGGCTCGGAGCCCGCGGCCACCGCGAACCGGTACACGGTGACGGGCCGGGGCGCCCGCTCGACCTCGATCCCGGCCCGGGCCAGCTCGTGCAGGCGCTTGCCGCCCACCGACACCGCCGAGACCATGGGCGGGATCTGCTCGATGTCGCCCACGAAGGTGGCCGCCGCGGCCTGCACGGCGGCCAGGTCGACCCCGGACATGTCGAACGTGGCCGTGACCTGGCCCGAGTCGTCCAGGGTGGTCGTGGCCGTGCCCAGCACGACCTCGGCCCGGTAGGACTTGGGCAGGGCGGTCAGGTACCGCAGCAGCCGGGTGGCCCGGCCCAGGCCGACCAGGAGCACGCCGGTGGCGTCCGGGTCGAGGGTGCCGGCGTGGCCGACCCGCCGCTGGCCGAAGATGCGCCGGCACCGGCCCACCACGTCGTGCGACGTGCACCCCCCCGGCTTGTCGACGACCACCAGGCCGTCCGTACCGCTGCGGCGGCCTCCCGGGCCGCCGGCCCCGTCGCCGTCGCCGTCGGTCAGTCGGCCGTCACCACGGGGAGGGCGTCGCGCAGGGCGGCGAAGAGCTCCGGCACCGGCAGGGGCGACACGAAGCCCGCCGCCGAGCGGTGGCCGCCGCCCCCGAAGGCAATGGCCAGCTCGCCCACGTCGAACCCGTTCACCGATCGCAGCGACGCCTTGGTCCCGTCCGGGGTCTCCTTGAGCACGGCAGAGATGTCGGCCTCGGTGGTGCGGCGGAGGAGGTCGATCAGGCCCTCGGTCTCGTCGAGCCCGACGCCGTACTCGGCCAGGTCGGCGGCGGTGATCCAGCCGGCGACGAAGCGGCGCTCGCCGTCGTATTCGGCCCGCTGGAGGACGGCCCCGGCCAGGCGCAGGTAGGCCAGGCGGTGCTCCTCGAACAGCTGGCGGTTCATGGCCCCGATGGGGAGGTCGAAGCGGGCCAGCTCCTGGGCCAGCTCGAACACCTCGGGCGTGGTGCAGTCGTACTGGAACCGGCCGGTGTCGCACACCAGGCCGGTGTAGAGGCACTGCGCCGCCTCGCGGTTGAGGTCCCAGCCCAGCCGGGCCAGCAGGCTGCGGACGACCACGGCCGAGGCGGCGGCGTCGGGGTCGATCAGGTTCACCGTGCCGTAGCCGTCGTTGGTGCTGTGGTGGTCGACGACGATCAGCTGGTGGGCCCGCTGGGCCGCGGGGGCCAGCTCGGCCAGCCGGCCGAGGGAGCCGCAGTCGAAGGTGACCATGAGGTCGGGCTCGGCCGGGAAGTCGGCCGGCTTGGTGGTCAGCTCCAGGCCGGGGAGGAAGGTGTAGTGGGGCGGGACGTCGAACGGCTCGGGCCACGAGGCCACCGACTGCTTCCCGGCGGCGAGGGCCAGGTGGTGGAGGGCCAACATGGAGCCGAGCGCATCCCCGTCGGGGGTGTGGTGGCAGGCCAAGGCCAAGGAGGGCGCCGCCGCAATGGCGTCAGCCGCTTGGTCGAGGGTCGAGCCCAGAGCAGTGCTCATTGGGTTTCCTCGTTCCTATGAAGATCTCGTAGTAGTTCTTCCACTCTAGACCCAGAGGCTATAGCTGGATCGGGAAGGAAGGACAAGAGCGGTGTCCCCCGGAGGCGGAGCTGGCGACCGATGGCGGCCTGTAGCCGGATCCGGTGCTCCCCGAGCGCCACAGCCACTCCCTCCGGGTCGCCCCTGGACAGGGACGAGAACCAGACCACAGCATGGCTCAGACCCGGCTCTACTCGCACACCCGTGATCGTGACCAGCTCCAGCCGGGGGTCGTCGATCAGCTCCAGCTCGTCCCCGAGCACCTCCTGGACGACCTGGTTGACCCGCGACATCCGCGGCGCCCGCGACGGGCTCATCGTTTTGGCTGCACGTGCCCGCCGATTGGCCGGTAACTGCAGCCAGATCGAAGGAGGGGCGTCATGACTCGTCCACCCAGGTCGTCGTGAACGCGCAGACCTCGACATCCGGCTTGCTCCATACCCAGCGCTCCACCGAATCGACCACCTCGGCGGCGTGGGCGTAGGAGTCGGACACGACGGCCATGCCCACCAGCGCTCGCTGCCACTTGTCCTGGTAGCCGACCTCGGCCACCGAGATCTGGAACCGGTGACGGATGCCCTCGACGATGGGACGCAAGGCGGCCCGCTTCTCCTTGAGCGATCGGCTGGTGGGGATGTGCAGCTCCAGCTGCACCACGGCTACGTGCACGCCGGTCCCCGGCTCAGGTACGAGGTATCTCCCGCTCCTCGTAGGTCTCGATGATGTCGCCGCCCTTGAGGTCCTGGAAGTCCGACAGGCCGATGCCGCACTCGAACCCGGTGGCCACCTCGCGGACGTCGTCCTTGAAGCGGCGCAGCGACGTGATGGTGCCGGTCCAGATGATGACCCCTTCCCGCAGGAAGCGGACCTTGGAGCCCCGGGTGATGACGCCGTTGCGGACGTAGCAGCCGGCCACCGCACCGATCCTCGGGACCCGGAAGACCTCCCGGACCTCGGCCTCGCCGGTGACGACCTCCTCGAACTCGGGCTTGAGCAGGCCGACCATGGCCTTCTCGACGTCCTCGAGCACGCCGTAGATGATCTGGTAGGTCCGGATGTCGACGTCCTCGTGCTCGGCCAGATCCCGGGCCTTGCGGTCGGGGCGGACGTTGAAGCCGATGATCGTCGAGTTCGAGGCCGACGCCAGCTGCACGTCGTTCTCGGTGATCCCGCCCACGGCCCGGTGTACGAACGCCAGCTTGACCTCGTCGCGCTCCAGGCGCTTCAGGCTCTCGGTGAGGGCCTCCAGGGACCCGTTGACGTCGGCCTTCAGGATCAGGTTCAGGGTGGCCTGCTCGCCCCGCTGGATCTGCTCGAACAGATCCTCGAGGCGGGCGCCGCCGCCGATGTGGCCCGGCATCTGGCGCTGGTCACGCTTCTTGTACCGCTGGCTGCGGGCCTCGGCCACGACCCGGGCCGTCTTGTCGTCGGGGGCGACCCGGAAGTCGTCGCCCGCGCTGGGCACCTCGGACAACCCGAGCACCTGCACCGGCATGGAGGGCGACGCCTCCTTGATGTTGTCGCCCTTGTCGTCGATCAGGGCCCGGACCCGGCCCCACGCCGCCCCGGCGACCATGGGGTCGCCGACACGGAGCGTCCCCCGGTCCACCAGCACGGTGGCCACCGGGCCGCGGCCCTTGTCGAGCTGGGCCTCCAGGACCACGCCCTGGGCCCGCCCCTCGGGGTTGGCGACGAGCTCCTCGACGTCGGCGACGACGAGCAGCTGCTCCAGGAGGTCGTCGACGCCCAGGTTCTGCAGGGCCGACACCTCGACCATGATCGTGTCGCCGCCCCACTCCTCGGGCACCAGGCCGTGCTCGGAGAGCTGCTGGCGGATCCGGTTGGGGTCGGCCTCCTCGCGGTCGATCTTGTTGATGGCCACCACGATGGGGACCTCGGCCGCCTTGGCGTGGTTGAGCGCCTCGACCGTCTGGGGCATGACGCCGTCGTCCGCCGCCACCACCAGCACGGCGATGTCGGTGGCCTCGGCCCCGCGGGCCCGCATGGCGGTGAACGCCTCGTGGCCCGGGGTGTCGATGAAGGTGATCAGGCGACCGTCCTTGGCCACCTGGTAGGCGCCGATGTGCTGGGTGATGCCCCCCGCCTCCCCGGCGACCACGTTGGTCTCCCGGATGCGGTCGAGCAGCAGGGTCTTGCCGTGGTCGACGTGGCCCATGACCGTGATGACCGGCGGGCGGGGCCGCAGGTCGGCTTCGTCGTCGTCGTCGTCACGGAGGAGCTCGCTGAGCTTGACCTCCTCCTCCTGGCCGGGCTCGACCAGCAGGACGTCGGCGCCGACCTCGGCCGCGAACAGCTCGATCATGTCGTCGGTGAGCGACTGGGTGGCGGTCACCATCTCGCCCTGCTGGAGCAGGAAGCGGACGACGTCGGCCGCGGTCCGGTTGAGCTTGGGACCGAGGTCCTGGGCGCTGGACCCGCGCTCGATGACGACCTCGCCCTCGGGGACGGGTGCGTCGGAGCGGGTGTAGTTGGTGGCCTGCGTCGGCTCCAGCTCTTCGAAGCTGCGACGGCGACGGCGCCGGCGCTGCGGTGGGCGCCGGCCCTGGCCGGGGCCGCCGCGGCCCGGAGGGCCACCGCCGGGACCACCGGGACGGCCGGGGCCGCCACCGGGGCCGCCGGGGCGGCCGGGGCCGCCGCTGGGTGCACCGGGACGGGTGAAGCCGCCGGCGCCCGGGGCACCGAAGCCGCCCGGACGGGCACCGCCGGGCCCACCGCCGGGGCGGGGCGGCCCACCGGGACGCTGGGCGCCGGCCGGACCGCCGGGACGGGCGCCGGGCGCGGGGCGGCCGGCGCCGCCGAAGCCACCGGG
>DATJHJ010000122.1:0-35465 GCA_035494015.1 Acidimicrobiales bacterium | reverse complement strand
GCCCGCAGGGCCCGGGTGACGTTGAGCCGCGCCTTCTCCGCCCCGGCCGACAGCCGCCGGTCCCGCCCGCCGATGCCCATGGCCCGGGCCAGCTCGGCGACCAGGGCGTCGATCTCGGCCTCCAGGCGCACGGCCCCGTCGTCGTCGCCGAGGGCCTGGGCGTCCTCCGCCTGCTCGCGCAGCTGCTCCAGGCGGCGCCGGTAGGCGTCCTTGGCCCGGCCGTCGAGGACGGGCCCGGCGTCCCCCAGCGCCCGGCGCACCGCCAGCCCTTCGGCGTCGGCGGGGTCGGTGAGGGCGACGAGGTCGAAGACGTGGCGCTCCACGCCCGGGTGGGAGATGAGCTCGGCCAGGTACCAGAGCCCCTTGGTGTCCCGCAGGTGGAAGGTCTGGGTATCGCAGCAGAACGTCCACCGGCTGCCGGTACGGCACAGGCGGGCCCGCCGTACCCCGGGCGCCCGCAAGCCGTCCCCCACGCCCAGCTGGCTGAGGACGGTGCTGGCCTCGGGCGGCATCGGCGAGGCCAGCCGGGCGTGGATGGCGGCCGCGGCTCGGGCCTCGGCGATGGCGGCGCCGCGGTCGACGCCGGCCTGCAGCCGGGCCAGCTCCACGTGGATCTTGGCCCGGGTCAAGGGAAGGTCGATGTCGCCCAGGGCGGCGAGGGCCCGGTCGAGCTCGGCCAGGGCGGCGTCGACGTCGCCGGCGGCGGCCGAGACCCGGGCAGCGGCGAAACGCCCCTCGGCGGCCAGGGTGGGCAGCTCGGTGACGGCGACGATGTCGCCCAGCTCACGGGCGGCGGTGGTCGCCGTGGCCAGGTCGCCCTGGGCCAGCGACGCCTCGACCAGCACCGACAGCAGGTCGACCCTGCGCACCCGATCGGCACCGAGGAGCCGGAGCCCCCGGCGGGTTACCCCGGCCGCGAGCTCGAAGTCGCCCCGGGCCAGGTGCAGCTTGGCGTACGGGATCAGCGCCTCCAGGTAGTGGTCGCACCCCAGGAGCAGCTCCTCGGCCTCGTCCAGGCGGCCCTGGAGGGTCCGCAGCTCGGCCAGCGCGGTCACCGCGTGGATGCGCTTCGAGAACGTCATGCCCTCGGCCATGGCGTAGGCGCCCTCGAGCACCGATTCCGCCTCGCCCCACTGGCCGACGGTGCAGAGGAGGTGGCCGTAGACGCTGCTGCAGTGGCTGGTGAGGACGGGGATGCCGTGGTCGCCGATCAGCCGGGCGGTGCGGAGCAGCTCGGTCCACGCCTGCATCCGGGACAGGTCCCCCACGCACGCGCAGGCCGAGAAGAAGGAGCACACCGTGAGGCCGGTGAAGAGCGGGTCGCCCGTCGCCCCGCTGATGACCAGGGCCAAGGCCTCGTCGATCCGGCTCATGCCCTCCTCGACCCGGCCCTGCTCGACCAGGGCCAGCCCGCCGTCGGCCAGGGCCTTGGCCTCCAGGGTGGTGTCCCCAAAGCGCCGGGCCAGGTCCAGGGCCAGGTCGGCTCGTTCCTGCAGGGTGGCGGGGTCGTCGACGTTGCAGCCCACGTCGGCCACCGCCACCCAGCCCAGCTCCAGGCACGGTCCCTGGCCCTCCAGCAGCCGCCAGGCCCGGGCGAACCAGGGGCGGGCGGCGACCGGGCTGCCGAAGCCGCCGTAGAGGAAGCCGAGCCGGCTGGCGGCGACGGCGGCCCGGCGGGGCAGGCCGCCCTGGGTGAACTCCTGGACGGCGAGGGTGAGGTGATGGCGGGGCTCGTCGAGCTCGTCGCCGAGGACGAGGAGCTGGGCCAGCTCGAGCCGAGCCTCGGGGTCGGCGTGGTCGGCCAGGTGGGACCGCAGCAGGGCCACGGCGCCGGCGAAGTCGCCCCGCTGGAGGGCCACCGCCGCCCCCGCCCGGTCGTCCATGACGGACGTCACGCCACCCATCTTGGTCCCTCCGCCCACGTCCATGTGGTCGCCTCCCCTACGAGAGCAGCAGCGCCCGGTCCCACACCGGGGGCACGTCGGTGGCCAGGGCCAGCAGTGACAGGACCACGCCGGCGGCGCCGTCGATCAGCCCCGGCCCCGCGGCCCGTTCGCCACCGTCCAGGCGGTCGAGCAGGGCCCGGCCCCAGTCGCCGGCCGCCACCCACGCCTGGCGGCGGTGCTGGCCGACCGCCACCCGCTGCAGCACGTGGGCCACCCCGGCAACGCCGTGGCACAACCCCAGCCCGGTCACCGCGGACGGGTGGGCGGCGGCGGCGTGGCCCAGGGCGGCGGAGAGGGCCTGGGGGACCAGGGGGTGGCTGAGAAGGGGGCCGGCGAGGGCCAGGGCGGCGGCGAGGGCCAGATCACCGCCGCACCAGCCGGCAACCGCGCGGCCGTCGCCGCCCTGGCCGGCGAGCAGGGCGCCGGTGGCCTCGGCCAGCAGGGGCCGGGCGGCGTCGGCCCGGGTGGCGAGGGCGGTGAACGCGACCACGCCGGCGATACCGTGGGCCATGCCCAGCTCGCCCCGGGCGCCACTCGCCGCCCAGCCGTCCGCAGGGGCTCGGGCGTCGGCCAGGCGGGCGAGGACGAGATCGAGCAGGCGGGGATCGGTGGCGGCCCGGTCGAGGGCGTAGACGCCGATGCCCACCAGGCCGGCGGCCAGATCCCACGGCCCGGCCCACGGACCGGCCAGCACCCCGCCCAGCAGCTCGTCGATGTCGTCGTTGGGCGGCGGCGGCTCGCCCTGGAGGCGCGCCACCAGTGTCTCCGCCCACGCCACGCCGCTCAGCCCGGCGAACAGGCCGCTGTCGCGCCGGGGGGCGTCGAAGGTGAGCCGGTCGGCGGCCAGCGACAGGTAGCGCGCCGCCGGCTCGGCGTAGCCGGCCCGCCCCACCACCGCCGAGAGGGTGCCGAACAGCACGGCCAGCCCGGCCGCCCCGTGGGCCAGCGACGGGCCGAGGTCCCCGGCGTCCATCCACCGCAGCTCGTCGCCGAGCCGGAGGGCCCAGGTGAGCGCCCGCTCCCCGTCGACCCCGGACAGGGCCGGCTCCCAGTTCCCCCCGAGCGCCGGGCGGCCCGGGGCCGGGACGGTCGTGGTCAGGCGGTCCACGGCTCATGGGCGTTCATGGGCGCCGCCCTGTGTTCAGTGCGGGTTGAACGACCAGCGCGCCCGCCGGGCCGGGCCGGGGTTACCCGCCGGCGACGGCAGGGATGATGGAGACGGTCTGGCCAGGCTCGACCGGCGTGTCGAGGCCGTCGGCGAAGCGGACGTCCTCGTCGGCCACGAAGACGTTGACGAACCGGCGCAGGGCCCCGGCGTCGTCGAAGAGGCGACCGGCGAAACCGGGGTGGGCGGCGTCGAGGGCCTTGAGGACCTCGCCCACCGTGGAGCCGTCGACCGTGACCTCGGCGTCCCCGCCGGACAGGGTGCGCAGCTGGGTGGGGATCCGAACGGTTGCCACTACCCCTCCTCCTCGAACACGGCGTTGAACGCGTCCATCGTCGGGGCGATGGTGGCCGTCGGCTTGCAGACCGGCGCCACCGCCTCGATGGTCTTGAGCCCGGCGCCGGTGATGTAGGCGACAACCCGCTCGTCCCGGCGCACGACGCCCTTGGCCGCCAGGCGGGACAAGGTGGCGATGGTCACCCCGCCGGCGGTCTCGGCGAAGATGCCCTCGGTCCGGGCCAGCAGGAGCATGGCGTCGACGATCTCCTGGTCGCTCACCGCCTCCATCCCCCCGCCGCTCTGGCGGACCTCGTCCAACGCGTAGGGCCCGTCGGCCGGGTTCCCGATGGCCAGGGACTTGGCGATGGTCGACGGCTTGACCGGGCGGATGTAGTCGTGGCCCTCGGTGAAGGCGGTGGCCACCGGCGAGCACCCTTCCGCCTGGGCGCCCGAGACCCTGACGTGTGGTTCCTCGGTCAGCAGCGCCACCTTGTGCAGCTCCCGGAACCCCTTGGCGATCTTGGTCAGCTGCGACCCCGACGCCACCGGCACGACCACGTGGTCCGGCGCCTCCCAACCGAGCTGCTCGGCCGTCTCGTAGGCGAGCGTCTTGGAGCCCTCGGCGTAGTAGGTGCGCAGGTTGACGTTGACGAACGCCCAGGTGGGGTGCTCGGAGGCCAGCTCGGCGCACAGGCGGTTCACGTCGTCGTAGCTCCCGTCGACGGCGATGAGGTTCGGCCCGTAGACGGCCGTGGTCACCACCTTGCCCGCCTCCAGGTTCGACGGGATGAAGACGACGTGGCGCATCCCGGCTCGGGCGGCGTGGGCGGCGACCGAGTTGGCCAGGTTGCCGGTGGAGGCGCAGGCCGCCACCTTGAAACCCATGGCCCGGGCCCGGGCCAGGGCGACCGACACCACCCGGTCCTTGAACGAGCCGGTGGGGTTCAGGGTGTCGTTCTTCAGCCACAGCTCCCCCAAGCCCAGCTCGGCGGCCAGCCGGTCGGCCCGGACGAGGGGCGTGAAGCCGGCCCCGAGGTCGACGGCCCCGTCGTTGACCGCGGGGAGCAGGTTGGCGTAGCGCCAGATGGACGGCGGCCCGGCGGCGATCGTCTCCCGGGAGGTGGCGGCGGCGATCTTCTCGTAGTCGTAGACCACCTCGAGCGGCCCGAAGCACCACTCGCAGACATGGAGCGCCTCGGCCGGGAAGGCGTGGCCGCACTCCCGACACCGCAGGCCCTGCACGAAGCTCATTTGAGATCCTCCTCATCGCTCCGGGCATTGGCACCTGGTCGCCCCCGAACCTCGGTGACGGCTGGTTGTCGCGGTTTCTGCGGGCCCGGTCCCTCGACCGCTCTGGATGACGGCCCAATGATACGTCAACCGCCGGCACCACGGATTGCGCTTTCCACCACCTCCTCGACGCATGCTCCGACCTCGGCCACGGCTCGCTCGAGGCCGAAGCGGGCGACGAGGGAGACGACCCGGACGGAGGCCGGAAGCTCGGGCACCTCGGCGTCCAGCACGTCGCCGGCGACGACCAGCACCGGTACGCCGGCGGCCAGGGCCAGCTCGACCACGCCGCCCACCGCGCTGCCCGCGAACGACTCGGCGTCGAGCAGCCCCTCGCCCGTGACGACCAGGTCGGCACCGGTGATCCGCTCGGCCAGCGACAGGGCGTCGGCCACCAGCTCGAAGCCGGGGACCAGGACCGCACCCGCGGCCGCCAGGCCACCGGCCAGGCCGCCGGCCGCGCCCGAACCCGGCTCGTCGCGCACGTCCACGCCGTAGTCCCGCAGGTAGATCTGGGCCAGGCGCTCCAGCCGGCGCCGGAGCAGGGCCACCTGCGCCGGCGTCGCCCCCTTCTGCGGTGCGAAGACCTCGGCGGCGTCCACGAACAGGGTCTCGACGTCGCAGGCCACGAGCAGCTCGACCCCGGCGTGCAGCCGGCGGCGCGGGTTCAGCGCGGTCAGGGCGGCCAGGCCACCGTCAGTCGAGGCCGACCCGCCGGCGCCGACGACCACCCGGGACGCGCCCCCGTCGAGGGCGGCGGCGATGAGCTCGCCGGTCCCCGCCGTCGACGCCCGGAGCGGGTCGTTGCCCTCCGCCCCGCCCACCAGGGCCAACCCCGAGGCCCGGGCCATCTCGACCACCGCGGTCCCGTCGCCCTGCATCCGCCACTCGGCGGCTACGGGGTCCCCGAGGGGTCCCCGAACCGTCGACCGGTGCGGGGTACCTCCCAACGCGTCCAGGGTGCCCGAGCCCCCGTCGGCCACCGGCGCCTCGTCGCACGTCCCCCCGACGGCCAGGACGGCGCGGGCGACGGCCGCCGCCACCTCGCGCGCGGACGCCGTGCCGCGGAACTTGTCGGGGGCGGCGACCACGTGCACGGGGATTATGTTGGCCGAATGGGCGAGGCTGATCCCCCGGTTCTCGTCATATCGAACCGCGGCCCCGTCTCGTTCTCCTTCGGCGACGACGGTGGGCTGGTGGCCAAGCGCGGCGGCGGGGGCCTCGTATCGAGCCTCGGGCCCCTCGTTCGCGACATCGGGGCCACGTGGATGGCGGCCGCGGCCACCGACGCCGACCGCCAGGCCGCGGCCGAGGGAGTCATCGACGCCGAGGGGTTCAAGTTCCGGTCGCTGGCCGTCGATCCCGACGCCTACCAGATGGCGTACGACGTGGTGTCGAACGCCACGCTGTGGTTCCTGCACCACGGGCTGTTCGACCTCACCCGCCGGCCCCGGCTCGACCGCAGGTGGCGGGAGGCGTGGGACGCCTACCGCGACGTCAACCACGCGTTCGCCCGGGCGGTCATCGACGAGGCCCCCGAGGGCTCGATCGTGCTGGTGCAGGACTACCACCTGGCGCTGGTCGGCACCTGGCTGGCCCAGGAGCGTCGGGACCTGCGGGCCGTCCACTTCAGCCACATCCCCTTCTGCGAGCCGGGCGCCCTTCGGGTGCTCCCCTCCGACGTGGCCGAGGAGCTGCTCGTCGGCATGGGCAGCCACGCCTCGTGCGGCTTCCACGCCCGCCGGTGGGCGGCCAACTTCGAGGCCTGCTGCCAGGAGACGCTGGGCTTCACCCCGGCCACGTTCGTCTCCCCCCTCAGCCCCCACTACGACGACATCGCCGCCCTGGCTTCGTCCGATGACTGCAAGCGGGAGCAGGGGTGGGTCGACGAGGTCAAGGGCGACCGCCAGCTCATCGTCCGCGTGGACCGGATCGAGCCGTCGAAGAACATCCTGCGTGGGTTCTGGGCCTTCGACGACCTGCTGCGGGCGCGCAGTGAGTGGCGGGGGCGGGTCGTCTTCGTGGCGTGCGTGTACCCGTCGCGTGAGGGCCTGCCCGAGTACCTGGCCTACCGCCAGGAGGTGGAGTCGGTGGCCGCGGTGATCAACGACCGGTGGGCCACGCCGGGCTGGACCCCGATCCTGCTCGACACCTCCGACAACTTCCCCCGCTCCATCGCCGCGTTGACCCGCTACGACGTCCTGCTGGTCAACCCCGTGCGCGACGGGCTCAACCTGGTGGCCAAGGAGGGGGCGGTGCTCAACGAGTGCAACGGCGTGCTGGCCCTCAGCCGGGAGGCCGGGGCATGGGAGGAGCTGGGCGGCGTGGCCCTCGAGGTCAACCCGTTCGACGTGTCGGGCACCGCCGACGTGCTGGCCACGGCGTTGACCATGGCGCCGGGCGAACGGGCCACCCACGCCGAGGCCCTGGCCAAGGCGGCCTCGGCCCGGGTGCCCCGGGACTGGTTCGAGGACATGTTGAAGGTCGCCGGCGCCGCTACCGGCCTGCCGGATCCGCCGGCTACAAAGCGCGCAGCACCCTGAGCGCACCCTCGGGCCCGTCGACCACCACGTCGGCCCGCGCCAGCAATTCGTCGGGCGCCTCCGGGCTGGCCACGCCCACCTTGGCGACGGTGGTGCCGGCGGCGGCCAGCCGGTCCAAGGCGTCGAAGGCCGGAAGGTCACCCCGGTCGTCGCCCAGGAAGCACGCCTGCCGCCGCCCCTCGACGGCCTCGAGGAGCACAGCCCCCTTGTCCCGCTCGCCCGGGGGTCGCAGCTCGTAGGACATGCGGGCCGGATGGACCACCAGCCCGGTGGCCGCCCCCTCGTTCTCGGCCCACGCCGCCGCCGCCTCGGCCCGCGCCGGATCGCCCCGGTAGTGGACGGTCACCGACAGCCCCTTGCGCTCGACGCTCAGGCCGGGAGCAAGGGCGGCTTCGGCCCGCGCCGCGACCTCGTCGACCACCTCCCGCCAGGCCTCGGCCGCGGGCAGGGTGTGGATCTCGCCGTCGCCCGGTGCCAGCTCCAGGCCGTAGAGACCGGACAGGAACAGCCCGCGCCCGCCCAGGTGGGTTCGGAGGAAGGCGGCCGGCCGGCCGGAAATGACGCCCACCCGCCCGTACCGGCCGGCCAACGCGCCCAGGACGTCGACCGCGCCCGGCAGGGGCCGTGCCGACGCCGGGTCGTCGACGATGGGGGCGAGGGTGCCGTCGAAGTCGGTGAACACCGCGCTCCCGATCGGGTCGGCCCGGAACGGCGCGAACAGCTGGGTGATCAGCTCGGTGACCGACAGTGACGATCCCACCCCGCAGAGACCCTACCGGCGGGGCGGCGGCGACGGTACTGTTCGGGCGCCGTGCGCCGATCCGTACTGTTGCTCGTTCCCGCGCTGGCCTTCGGCGCCCTGACCGCATGCGACAAGGAGTCGGTGCGCGTCGGCTTCCGCCCCGAAGCAGGTGCGACCTACCGGTACGAGATCAAGGTCCAGTCGGTGACGACCACCGTCCTGGGCGATGCCGCGCCCGATCGGGCCCAGGACGACGTCGTCCTGGAGTCCACGGAGAAGGTGCTCTCCTCCGCGCCCGAGGCGGTCGAGGTCCAGGTCACCCTGCGCCGGGCCGGGTCACCGGACCGGACCTTCCGGGTGAAGTTCGACCGGGGCGCCCAGCTGGCCTCCGTCGACGCGGTCGACGGCCTGCCGCCCGATGTCCTCGGCGCGGTGGGCTTCCCCGAGCTCCTGCCCGCCGCCGTCACCGCCCCGCCCGACCGGGCCCTGTCCCCCGGGGCGAAGTGGAAGATCGACGCCACGCCCGGGCTGGGCGGCGCCGCGCCCGTGCGGCTGGAGGGGACCGGGCAGCTGGTCAAGGTGACCACGGCGGGTGGGCAGAAGGTGGCGTCGATCAAGGCCGACACCCGCCTGCCGCTGTCCAGCACGACCCAGATCGGCGACGCCACCGCCACCCTCGACGGCACCGAGGTCACCGAGAGCACGGCCATGCGGTCGCTGGCCGACGGCAGCGTGCAGGACTCGGCGTCGGTGACCAAGGGGACGTTCCGCATCGCCCTGTCCCCGAAGGCCGGCACGGTCAGCACCCCGGTCACGGGGACGATGTCGGTGGAGGTCCGCTCCCAGACCCGCCGCCTTCCCGATGCCGGCGCGGCGTCGGCGAAGGCACCGGCGAAGGGCTGACGGCCTAGCGGGTCGTGGTCGTGGCCGCCCGAACCGTGGTGCTGGTCGTGGTCGTGGTGCTGTCGGCGCCGAGGATGACGATCACCTTGGCGTCGCCGATGTCGGCGGCGGCCACCGGGGGCGAGGCCAGCTTGGTGGCCACGGTGGGCGGCAGGGAGAGGCTCAGCGCCACCTCCCGGGCCTCGGCGTCGTAGCCCTCGGCGAACTGGACGCTCGTCTTGTCGACGTTGACGGTGGCGTCGGTGGGCGTGAGGGTGGCGTAGCCCAGGTTCTTGAGGGCGTTCGTGGTGGCCGCGCCCAGCCCCTTGACCCCGGCCCCGTTGGCCACCAGCACCTTCACGTCGGCCTTGGCCCGGACCTTGGCCGTGGTCGTGGTCACCAACGGAACGGTCGTCAACGTGTTCCGCCGGGTCGTCGACGTCTCCTGGGGCGCCGAGGTGGCGGTGGACACCCGGGTACCGGCGCTGGGCCCGTTGTCGACCTGCTGGAGCAGGACGATGCCGAGGATGACGGCCACGGCGAGGAGCAGCGCACCCCGCGCCCCGGCGTTGGCTCCCGCGCCCCCACCTCCTCCGAGAGCGCCGCGGTACCCGCCGCCGCCCCGAGTCCTGCGCTGGTTCACCTTTGCCTCGCCTGCGGCTCGTTCACCGGCCGCGCCACTGGACGGCGGGGCCGCCCTCGATCCGCGCCCGCCGCCGTTCGGTGCGAACCTTGCGCAGCCGGCGGACGACCAGCGGGTCGTAGGCATCGGCCTCGGCCGAGCCGACGATGGCGCCGAGCAGCTGGTAGTAGCGGGCCGGCGAGAGGCCGAACCGAGACCGGATCGCCGCTGCCTTCGGGCCCGGCTCCGACCACCAGGCGCGCTCGAAGTCGAGGATCGCACGATCGCGATCGGTGAGAGGCATTGGCGCCAGGCTGCCCCGATCGCGCACCCAGGTCAAGGACCCCCCGACTAGCGTGGGGGCCAACGCCGGTGTGGCGCAGTCCGGTAGCGCAGGCGACTTGTAATCGTCAGGCCGTCGGTTCGAATCCGACCACCGGCTCGACGGCCCGCAGGCTCAGGCGGCGGGGAGCCTCTGGGCCGCCTCGAGCTTGCGCTTGATGCGCTGCAGGGCGTTGTCGACCGCCTTGACGTGACGGCCGAGCCGGTCGCTGATCTCCTGGTAGGAGCAGCCGTCGAGGTGGAGGCGCAGCACGTCGACCTCCAATGCCGACAGCAGGCCGGCCAGGGCCGTGCGCAGGGCGGCCTGTCCCTCCAGCGAGACCACCTCGTCCGCGGGATCGGGGACCCGCTGCTCGAACAGCTCCTCGACCTGGCGCTCCCCCGGGTCGTCGACCGCCCCCAGCCCCCACAGCGAGACGTACCGGTTGAGCGGCTGGTGCTTCTGCCGGCAGGCGGTCTTGATGGCGGTCATGATCTGGCGGGTGATGCACAGCTCGGCGAAGGCCCGGAACGACGCTTGGCCCGGCCGGAAGTCACGGATGGCCTTGAACAGGCCGATGAGCGCTTCCTGCTCAAGGTCGTCCGTGTCCCCGCCGGCCAGGAAGTAGCCCCTGGCTTTGGCCCGGGCGAACCGCCGGTAGCGGGCCAGCAGGAGGTCGAGGGCATCCAGCTCGCCCTCGTGGAACAGGCTCACCAGTTCCTCGTCCGGGAGGCCGGAGGGAGGGGCGCTGGTCTGTGACATCCGGGCTCCTGGCTGCTGCGACCACGGCTTTGCGCGTCAGTAGATGAGGATTGACTAGAGCGAGGTGCCACTTTCTAGCCAGGCCCTGCGCCGCTGTCAATGGTCTCTTATCGTCGCCGGCTGACCTCGAACAGCGCGAGAGCGCCGGCGGCGCTGACGTTCAACGACGGTAGGCGACCGCGCATCGGGATGCGCAGCACCAGGTCGCAGCGGGCCCGGGCCAGCCGGGACAGCCCCGCCCCCTCGGCCCCGACGACCAGCACCAGGGGCTGGTCGGCCACGGCCAGGTCGTCGAACAACGAGCCCTCGGCGTCGCCGGCGAGGCCCACGATCCAGCACCCCAGCTCCTTGGCCCGGGCCAGGCCGGCCGGCATACCCGCCACGAGGGCGAGCGGCACGTGCTCGACCGCCCCGGCGGCCGCCTTGGCCACGGTGGGGGTGACGTGCACGGCCCGGTGGCGGGCCAGGACGGCCCCGGTGGCGCCGGCCGCTTCGGCGCTGCGCAGCAGGGTGCCGAGGTTGTGGGGGTCGGTGACGCCGTCCAGGGCGAGGAGGAACGGGATGCCCTGGGGCGGGCGGCACAGGTCGTCCAGCTCCGACTCGGGAAGGGGCTGGGCGTGGGCCAGCACCCCCTGGGGGGCGTCGGTGGCCGCCTCGGCCTCCAGGCGGGCCCGGCTCACCTTGCGGACGGGCACGCCCGCGGCCCCGGCCAGATCCTCGATCCGGGTGAGCACGGGGGCGGGGTCGAGGTCCTGGGACAACCAGACGTCGATCGTGCGCCGGCGCCGGGCGGCCAGCAGCTCGGCCACCGCCTGGCGACCCTCCACCTGGTCGCCGCCCAGCCCGCGCGCCGCGCTCGGGCGGCGGCCTACCGGCGCTCGACCAGGGCGACGGCCCAACAGGCCACCCCCTCTCCCCGCCCGATGGCGCCGAGGCCCTCGGCCCGGCTGGCCTTCACGCTGACGTCCCCGCCGATCGCCTGGCCGAGCCGGGAGGCCATCTCGGCCCGATGCGGCGCCAGCTTGGGGGCCTCCAGGACCACCGTGCAATCGACGTTGCCGACCGCCCACCCCTGGCCGGCGATGAGGCCCGCCACCCGGGACAGGATGGCCAGGCTGTCCGCCCCCGCCCAGTCCGGGTCCGTGTCGGGAAAGTGCTGGCCGATGTCGCCCAGGCCGGCGGCGCCGAGCAGGGCGTCGGCAACGGCGTGGGCGACCACGTCGGCGTCGCTGTGCCCGGCCAGGCCGCGCTCGCCCGGGAGGTCGACCCCGCCGAGGACGAGCGCCCTCGTCGGGTCGTCCGAGAACGGGTGGACGTCGAAACCGAGCCCGACGCGGGTCACGCCGGCCGGCCCAGGTCGGCCCGTAGGGTGATCTTGGTATTGGCCGGGTCGCCCGGGACCACGGCGACCACGCCGCCGGCCGCTTCCACCAGGGCGGCGTCGTCGGTGGCTTCCCCGCCGGCGGCGTGGGCCCGGCGGAGGGCGGGGGCGGCGAAGGCCTGCGGGGTCTGCACCGCGACCAGCTCGGACCGGTCGAGGGTGGCCACCACCCGCCCGTCCGCCACCCGCTTGATCGTGTCGGCCAGGGGGACGCCCGGCACCGCCCCGTCGGCACCGTCGCGCACCGCGGCGACGACCGCCTCGAACAGGGCGGGGGCGGCGAACGGCCGGGCGGCGTCGTGGACGATGACGATGTGGGCCTCGGGCGGCACGGCGTCCAGTCCGCGGCGCACCGACGCCGACCGCGTCGTCCCCCCGCCGACGACGACATCGGTGGCAAAGGTCGCATCGTCCAGGTGGTCGGCGGGCACGACGAGCACGACGCCGTCGGCCACCGATCGGCTGGCCGCCACGGCCCAATCGACCACGCGGCGACCTTCCAGCTCCTCGAACTGCTTCTGCCCGCCGAACCTCGCTCCGCTACCTGCGGCCACCACGATGGCCCAGATGGGGCTTACGGCAGCGCCTCGTCGAGCTTCTTCTCGGCCTCTTCCTCGGTGACGCTCAGGGCGAAGGTCAGCTCCGAGACCAGGATCTGGCGGGCCTTGGTCAGCATGCGCTTCTCGCCCGCCGACAGCCCCTTGTCCTTCTCCCGGATGGACAGGTTCCGGACCACTTCGGCCACCTGGTAGATGTCGCCCGATTTCAGCTTCTCCACGTGGTTCTTGAACCGGCGGGACCAGTTGGTCGGCATGCGCGCCTCCTTCTTGCGAAGGACGGCGAACACCTCCTCGACCTCTTCGTCGTTGATGACCTCGCGCAGGCCCACCTCGTCGGTGTTGTCCGCCGGCACCATGAGGGTGAGGTCTCCGTAGGCCAGGCGCAGGACGAGGTACTCCCGGTCGGCGCCGAAGGCGTCCCGGCGCTCCCGCCTCTCGATGACCGCCGCACCGTGATGGGGGTAGACGACCTTGTCACCTACATCGAAGGCCATACAACTCCCGGACTAGACGGACGAAAGATCACACTCAAGAGTGCCAGGGATCCGGCCCCTCTGCCAAAAGGTGTTCAGAAGCGGTCGAAGCCGGTGCCTTCGGCGATCCGGGCGAGGTTCTCCTTGATGGCGCGCGCCCTGGCGGCCCCCACGCCTTCGACGTCGTCGAGATCCTTGACACCGGCGTCGAGGATCTTGTCGAGGGTCCCGAAGCGGGCGACGATGGCCTCGATGATCGTCTCCGGCATGCGAGGGATCCGGTGGAGCAGGCGGTACCCCTTGGGCTGGAGGGCGAAGTCCAGCTCGGCGCCGCCGCTCGGCAGGTGCAGCACGGCGGTGACGGCCCGCAGGTCGAGGATCTCCTCGGTGGTCAGCTGGGCCAGGGCCTCCATGGCCTCCGCCGCGTTCCAGCTGTCGCCCGTCTGGGAGTAGTCCTGCAGGATCAGGCGACGGTCGTCCTCGACCCCGCCCATCAGCTCCTCGAGCTGGAGCCGGATCAGCCGGCCGTCGCTGCCGGCCTCGATGATGTACCCGTGGATTTCCTCGGCGATCCTCCGGACCATCTCCGTGCGCTGCAGGACGGTGACCACGTCGCGCACGGTGACCAGGTTCTCGATCTCCAGCGCGGTGAGGGTGCCGGCCACGGCGTCGAGCCGGTTCTTGTACCGCTCCAGCGTCTGTAGGGCCTGGTTGGCCCGGTTGAGCAGCCGGGGCGTGAGCTCCAGCGGGTGCTTGATGGCCCCGTAGTAGACGGCGATGATCGACAGATCCTCGGAGACCGAGATGACCGGCACGTCGATCGAGCGCGCCACCCGCTCGGCCGTGCGGTGCCGGGTGCCCGTCTCCGAGGTGGGCACGTTCGGGTTGGGGACGAGGTGGACGTTGGCCCGGGCGATGCGGCTGGCATCGGGCGCCAGGATGATGGCGCCGTCCATCTTGGCCAGCTCGGACAGGCGCTGGGGGCTGAACTCGGCGTCGAGCAGGAAGCCGCCCGAGCAGATGGCCAGCACTTCGGGACCGTCGCCCACCACGATCAGTGCGCCCATGTCCGCCTGCAGGATCCGGTCGAGCCCCTCCCGTAGGGGCTGACCGGGAGCGACCATCGTCAGCGCATCGACGAGGGCGAGGTCACGCCGGTACTGCACGGGGAAATCCTACCGGCTTCGCGCCGAGAACCAGCCCCGCCCGGGCGATGGCTTCCACCAGCGTCGACGCCCGCAGCACCTCCAGCCCCGGGGGGCCGTCGGGCGCGGAGGCGGGCACGACGGCGCGCCGGAAGCCGAGCCGGGCCGCCTCGGCCAGCCGCCGCCCCATCTGGCCCACCTGGCGCAGCTCGCCGCACAGCCCCAGCTCGCCGCACACCACCAGGTCGGCGGGCAGCGGTGTGCCGGTGACCGACGAGGTGAGGGCCAGGGCCAGGGCCAGGTCGGCCCCCGGCTCGATCACCCGCACCCCGCCGACGGCCAGGGCGTACACGTCGGCCGCCACCAGCGTCACCCCGACCCGCTCCTCCAGCACGGCCGACACCATGGCCATCCGGCCGGCGTCGAGGCCCTGGGCCGAGCGCCGGGGCATGTTCAGCGGGGATCTGGCCACCAGCGCCTGCAGCTCGACCAGGAGCGGCCGGTGCCCCTCCAGGGTGGGGACCACGACCGAGCCGGCCGCCGAGGCCTGGCGGTCGGACAGGAACAACCGGCCCGGGTCGGGCACCCCCTCCAGCCCGGCGTCGGTCATCTCGAACAGGCCCAGCTCGCTCGTGGGCCCGAACCGGTGCTTCACCGCCCGCAGCAGGCGGAGGGCGTGGTGGCGCTCGCCTTCGAAGGACAGGACGGTGTCGACCACGTGCTCCAGCACCCGCGGGCCGGCCAGGTTCCCGTCCTTGGTGACGTGGCCGACCAGCACGGTGGCCATCCCGCTGTCCTTGGCCGCTCGGACCAGCCGGTGGGCGCACTCGCGCACCTGGGCCACCGAGCCCGGGGCGGAGGCCAGCTCGGGATCGTGGACGGTCTGGATCGAGTCCACGACCAGCACGTCGGGGACGACGGTGCTGGCATGGGCCAGGATGGCCGGCAGCTCGGTCTCGGCCACCAGGAACAACCGGGGCTCCAGGGCGCCGAGCCGGGACGCCCGCAGCCGGACCTGCTGGGCCGACTCCTCCCCGCAGGCCAGCAGGCACCGGGCCCCGCCACCGGCCAACGACGACAACGCCTGGAGCAGCAGCGTCGACTTGCCGATCCCCGGCTCGCCGCCCAGCAGGGTGACCGAGCCGGCCACCAGTCCGCCGCCCAGCACCCGGTCCAGCTCGCCGATCCCGGTCGGGCGCGGCTCCCAGCCCGCGCCCTCCACCTCGGCGATGGGCATGGCCACGCTGGTCGGGCGGCTCGTGGTGGCGGACGCCGACGGCGGGGCGACCCGCTCCTCGACGATCGTGTTCCACGCCCCGCACGCCGAGCAACGGCCGGTCCACTGGGGGCCCTCGGCCCCGCACTCGCCGCAGCGGTAGGTCGATCTCGTCTTCGCCATCGGCCGCCGACAGTACCCATGGCCTACGACAGGATCCCGCTTTACCGGCGGCGCCGCCGTCGCCGTCGCCTCGACGCCAGGACCCCGGCCACGACCACCAGCCCGATGGCCCCGCCGGCGCCGACGATCAGCCGGGGGTCGACCTTGAGGGCCTCGCTCGACGCCTCCATCTGCACGGTCTGGCCGAGCTCCGGCGCCCACACCGCCCGGCCCCCGTCCCGGGCCGGGGCGTTCGTCTTGATCTTCGTCCCGGGCAAGCCGGCGGACACCTGCACCTGCACCGTCTTGGCCAGGTCGTCGCCGAACCGCCGCTTGAGCCCTTCGACGTCGAGGCCGAGGTCGACGTCGCCCAGCTGCCCGGTCAGGTCGGGATCGGATAGCCCGGACAGGCCGCCGGCCAGGTCGACCACGCCGGTGAAGGTCGTCTTGCTGCGCAGCAGGGACTTGGTGCGGACGAGGCGGAAGTCCTTGAACGGGCCGTCAGGGCCGCTCAGCTCGGCCATGGCCGCCATGGCCTGGTCCGAGTCGGCGAAGGGCTTGGACACCCGCACCCAGGTCAGCCCGTCGTCCTCCTTGCGGGGCCCCTCGACCTCCCAACCGGCCCGGCGGAGGTCGTCGACCCGCAAGGCGGTGGCCGGGTCGCCCACCTCGGCGAGGGCGTCGGCATCCATGCCCAGCCCGGCCGAGACCCGGCCACGCCCGTCACGGCCCACGTCGACCTGGGCCGCGATCTTCACCTGGCACCCGGTGGCCAGCAGCCCCAGCAGGGCGACAACGACCAGGACCCGGCGGGACATCGGAGAGGACCGTAGCGGCGGGCCCGGGCATCTACGCTCGCCGGGATGAAGGAGCGGCGATCAACCTCGACGTCGAGCTTCGGCGTGGGCCGGCGCGAGAGCCACGACGCCTCCGGCTTCTACGGCCGCTTCCGGCCCCCCGAGCTGAGCGACGACGACCGGGTCCTGCCGCCCGAGCCCGTGGCCGAGCCCTTCGTCTGCGCCGACGCCCGGTCGATGGCCGAGGTGGCCGACGGCTCCGTCGCCCTCGTCGTCACCTCCCCGCCGTACTTCGCCGGCAAGCAGTACGAGCAGGAGCTGGACCGGGACGGCGTCCCCGCCTCCTACCTCGAGTACCTGGACATGCTCGCCGCCGTCTTCGCCGAGTGCGCGAGAGCGCTGGAGCCCGGCGGCCGCATTGCCGTCAACGTGGCCAACCTCGGCCGCAAGCCGTACCGCAGCCTGGCCGGCGACGTCGTCCACATCCTCCAGGACGACCTCGGCCTGCTCCTGCGGGGCGAGCTGGTGTGGCAGAAGGCCGAGGGGGCCAGCGGCTCGTGCGCGTGGGGGTCGTTCCGCAGCGCCGCCAACCCCGTGCTGCGGGACATCACCGAGCGGGTGGTCGTGGCCAGCAAGGGCCGGTTCGACCGGGCCCTGTCGGTCAAGGAGCGGGAGGCTCGGGGCCTGCCGTGGCGGAGCACGGTCGGCACCGACGACTTCATGGCCCTGACCCTCGACCTGTGGCCCCTCCCGCCCGAGAGCGCCCGGCGGGTCGGCCACCCCGCCCCGTTCCCGGTGGAGCTCCCCGAGAAGCTCATCGCGCTGTACACCTTCGCCGACGACCTCGTCCTCGACCCGTTCATGGGCAGCGGCTCGGCCCTGGTCGCCGCCGCCCGCCTCGGCCGGCGCTACATCGGCTACGACACCGACCCCGCCTACGTGGCGCTGGCCCGGGAGCGGGTGGCCGCCGCCGGGTCGGCCGCCGAAGGAGGGCCGGCGGCGGCCAAGCTGGCCGAGGAGGCGCTGGTGGCCGCCGGTTTCGCCGTGACGGCCCGTGACCACCGCATCCCGAAATCGGGAGTGACCGTCGACTTCGTGGCCGCCGACGCCTGGGGCGGGGAGTGGTTCTTCGACGTGCCCGGCCCGTTCACCAGCCACCGCGGGGGTCTGTCGCGGAACGACGTCGTGTGGCGGTCGCTCGGCCGGGCCTGCGCCTTGCGGGGGCGGCTGGCCAAGGCCGTCCCCCTGGTCCTGCTCACCACCGACCTGCCCGCCCGCCCCGGCGAGGGCGACACCGCCCTGCGGGCCGCCGGACCCGACGCCGTGTTCGACGTGGTGGACGTCCGGGCCGGCGAGGACCGCCTCCGATTGGCGCGCTACGGAGCGGGCGGCGGCACCGACCGGCCCCAGCTCGGCTTCTGGACGGCGGCCGACCTGGACCGGCGGGGCACCTAGAGGCGGCCGAGGGCGTCGAGCCCGAGGCAGGCGGCATCGGATAAAGGGAACACGTCGTGGGTAGACGGGGTTTCCCTGTCCAGGAGCAGAGAACGGTGCACGCGAGAACGGCCCATGCCAGGTTGACCCGAGCGGCGGGGGTCCTGGCTGTCCTCGGCTTCACTGTGCTGATGGCCTGCGGCCGGAGCGACCGGGTCGAGGTATCGGCGGCGTCGGCATCGCCGCCCGCCGCCACCCCGCCAGCTGCCGATATCTCGTCCTTCCAGGGGACGGTGGCCGCAATCGACCGGGCGTCCGGCGACGTGACCGTCCGGGTGCAGATCGTGTGGACGCCGGTGATCAAGGCCGACCCGCACGACCGCATCGTGACGATCGACGGCGACACCCAGTGGGTCCCGGCGCGCTCCGACCTCCAGGTGGGCGAGGACGTCCAGGTCAAGGCCACCGCGGCACCCGACGGGCGCTGGCAGGCCGTGCAGATCCAGCTGTTCGACCTCGAATGATCAGGCGGCCTGCGCCCGCCCTGCCACCCGGCCGTGGGCCAACGGGAGCACGCGCCCGGGCTCGACGATCAGCTCCGGGCGCCCGTCGGCGCCGTTAGGCGTATCACGGCGGCGGCAACCCGCTGTGGGGGTGCCGACAACGAAAGGACTGGCAGATGGGAAAGAAGTCGCGGTGGATCGGCGCGGTCGTGGCCGCGGGTGTTGCCTCGGTCGTACTCCCGCTGGCCCCGGTGGGTGCCGCGCCTCCCGCGCAGGACACGAGGATCGTCAATACGGCGGCCGACCCGGTCCCGGTCACCGGCACGGTGGGCATCACCGGCACGGTCCCGGTGAGTGGCACGGTCACCATCGGCGGGACCTCTGCCCCGCTCGCCGTCGTCCCCGCCACCCCGGCCGCCGGGCACAGCTACGGCATCCCACTGCAGTCCCTCACGTCCGGGTCGACCTACACGTTCACGGACGCGGCGTTCTGAAGACCTGGCGCGCCCTACCGGCAGGGGCGCACCAGGTCGCGCAACGCCGTGCTGGGCTCGATGCGCAGGCTCTCGCGCAGCAGGGCTCGGTAGCTGTCGTATTGGCGCACGGCCTCGGACACGTTGCCCTCGGCCAGGTGGGCCTCGATCAGGGCACGCTGGGCGCTCTCCCGGAGGGGCTCGCACGCCACCGCGGTGACACCGGCGTCGATGGCCAGTGCGAGGCGGCCCGCCCGGGTGAGCTGGACGCACAACGCTTCGAGGCTGTGCAGCCGCAGCTGGCGCAGCCGCTCGCGCTCGAGCAGCACCCAGTCGTCGTACCACTCGGGCAGGAGGTCGTCGGCGAACTGGTCGGGGGTGGCCTCGGTTTGGCCGCCGCCGCCAGGCTCGGCCAGGTGGCGGGCGGCGTTCATCATCTCGTGCAGGTCGACGCGGACCTCGCTGCCGATCTGCACGTAGTTCCCCCGCACGCTGACCAGGTCGCCGTCGATCCGCCGGGCCCGCCACAGGGCGGTGCGCATGTTCGCCGCCGCCCGCTCTTCGGTGGAGTCGACCCAGAGGCACCCGGCGAGCGTCGTGCGGTGCTGCGGGCGGGATCGCAGGGCCAGGAACGCCAGCAGGCGCTGGACGTTGGTCGGGACAGTCACGGCGACGTTCTCGTGGCGCAGCTGGAAGCCGTGCAGCAGCCGCAGCTCGTTCACCGGCAAGGGCGGAGGCTCGCGCCGGACAGTTCCCGAGGTGCTGTTCGTCACCGGAGCCATCGTGTGCCCAAGGCCGACCGCCTCCCGTCGACTGCAGGGGATTTGATCGTGCGCGAGCGTCGAATGCAAGGGCGGGATCACCCGGAGTCGAGCACCGCTTCGGCCCAGGCGCGGGTCGCAGCCACAAGCTCGTCCACGCTGCCGACGACAGCCCCCGCCGTCTCGTCGCTGTCGGCGTCGACGAAGCTCGTCAGGCGGGCGACGACGCGGCGCTCGTCCCCCTCACCCTCCAGCCAGAGCCGGATGATCAGGACGGCGCCGTCGGTCATGCGCCGACGGGCGCAACGGTGAACCACATCCGGGAGTCGAACCCGTCCGAGAGAACCTCGGCGCAACCACGCGGAACAGATGCAGCACGCCGAGCGTACGCTCGCGCGCTCCTCCCGTAAAGAGCTCGGGTCACGGGACGTTGTGCTCGCTGACGACCGTGGGCGGGACCACGGCCCCGGCCGTCCCCCCCGAGGCCACGGTCTCGCCCACCAGCCACAGCCGCTGCTTGGCGTTCGGCAGTGGCGGCACCGGCGAGACCCGCACGCCGGTGTCGAACCCGCGGGCGCTCGTGTGGCGGACGACCAGGTACGGGCCGAGGACGCCGAACACGCGCACCGCCTCCACCCGGGTCGCCCGTTCGCCACGCAAGATGGGTGCGTCGGGCCGGACGAGGGTGGCCACGGTGTCGAGAATGTGGACGGACCGGGCGTTGCCCACGAAGATGGCATGGCGCTCGCGGTCGTGGGCGAAGGGAACGGCGAGGTGCACGACGTTGCGGGAGACGAGCACCTCGGTCACCGCTTCACGACCCTCGACCCGCGCATCCGACGCCCCGATGTGGATGCCCTGGATGGTGTTCTCCACCACGTTGTCCAACACCTCGACCGTCCCCACGCTCCCCCCGCCGACCACGATGCCCTGCAGCGCGGGTTGCAGCGACCCCACCAGTCGGGCCAGCACGCCCCGGTCGCGGCCGGCCAGCTCGGCGATCGGCAGGTCGGCGATGGAGCGGACGAAGCGTCGCGCCGCGGCGGCCGCCCCGCCCAGCTTCTTCACCCGGGCCGGGGTGGCATAGGCGCGGTAGCGCTCGGCGAGCGGGCCGAGGGCCTTGGCCAGGCCGGCCGGTGGGGCGGCCGCCGGCCCTTCCGCCGAAGCGGTGGCGCCGGTCTCGTGCGGCACGGCCATGAGCAGGAGGTGGGCCAGGTTGCGGACCAGCACAGGGTTGGTACCGATGCGCGTCGGGCGAGCGACCGTGACCCCCCGCACCCGGTTGGCCTGGAGCGCGACGGCGACGGGGTCGACCACCAGGACCCCCACCTGCAGGGCACCGACGAGCAGCTCGTTGTGGTCGATCCGGACGCGGTCGGGCCGGACCTTCCCGTCGAGCGGGCGGACCGTCAGGCAGGTCTGGGCCTTGGCGCCGGCGTCCGGGCAGGTCAGCGTGCAGTCCGCCACCCGCACGTCGATGCACCCGATCACGGTGACGGCGCCGTTGAGCTGCGGATCTCCGGGCGGCCGGGCCCGCCCGCCCTCGACGCGGACGTGGCGGACCTCGATCTCCTGGCACTGCTCGAACACGATGGCCGTCTCGCGCCCGACGGCGCGCACGACCGACGCCGGGCCCACACCGGTGATCACGACCCGGTGCCGGCCGGCGACGCGCACGGGGTCGCGAACGGGGAACAAGCCGGCGGCCAGGCACACCTCGCCGCCGTCGGCCGGGAGCGAGTCCACTGCGGCCTGGAGGTCGTCGCCCGGAAAGACCGTCACGGTGCACACACCGGCGCCGCCGTCCACGTCGACGAGGGGCTTGAACGTCGGCCGGCAGTCCTCGACCACGGTGAGGGCGCCGAGGTCGACCAGGGCCAGGGCGCAGAAGTAGTGGGGCACGCCGTCCGGCGGGGCGAGGGCCCGGAGCTCGACGGGTTCGAGGGCCGACTCGCGCAGCCGCGAGCCCCACCAGTCGCCCGGCAGCAGCGTCGTGCCCTGCACCTGGAAGCGCACACCGAGGTCCGTGCCCCGCAGGGTGGCCGGGGTGGGGGTGGTGGCGCCGACGACCTCGCCGTCCCAGCGCCGCAGGCACGCGCCGGCGGCGGAGGCCAGGGCGGCGGGCACGGCCCGGTCCAGCGTGAGGACGTCGCCGCCCGCGCCGGGGGTGACGGCCAGGACGGAGTACAGCGGCCCGTGGTCGAGGCGGTCGGCCCGGCGAGCGAGCCAGGACGCCTCGACCAGCTCGCCGACCGCGAACTTCACCGAGATCGACGGGGCCAGCGTGACTTCGGCCCCTGCCGTCGACACGATCGCCACCGCGGCGGCGCCGTTCTCGAACGACCACACCAGCCGGGCCGAGGCCGGTGGCCCGGCGTCGGCGACCTCCACCCGGAACAGGCTGTTTGGGACGAGGCCGTAGGGGTCGCCGGGCGGGGCGCACGGATCCGGCAGCACCGCCGGCCCGACCCGATCGATCGACGCGGTCGCCGCCGAGCGCCCTTGCAGGCCGAGGGCCGCCATCGCCGCCTGGCACGAGGTGGCCGCCGTGACCGCGGCCCGGACGCGCCAGCCGACCCTCGTGCGGGCCGCGGTGTCGACGGGGGCCAGGGCGGGGTCGACCAGGTCGAGATCCTCCGCCGGCTGCACGTGCTCGTCCCACACGTCCAGCCACACGATCGCGGTACCGGTGGAGGGCAGCGGGGCGATCTGGTCCTGGTCGAGGTAGGCGAACGCGGCCGGAGCGAGCGGCTCCAACCCGCCGACCCAGCCGTGGCCGGCCCCGAGCGTCAGATTCCTGTTCCCGGCACCGTCCACGGTGACGGCGAGCACCTTGAAGGCGTCGCTACCGGCCGCGAACCCGGCCGGACCGACCACGTCGAGGATGGCGTCGGCCTGCTCCCGGGCCGGTCCGGCCAGGTTCAGGTTCCACTCGTGGTCGAGCAGGACCCGGGCCTGCTGCATCGGCGCGCCGGTCCACCGCTCGTCGGCCCGCAGGGGCACCTTGGTGTAGTCGCCCGTCATCATTCCTCCCAGGGAGCCAGCGCCACGAGGGCGCGCAGGCCGAGCGGCACGAACTCGGAGATCCGTCGTCGCAGCCGGGCCAGCCGCAAGGCCCGGCGATCGGCGTTGTAGGCCCCAACCTCGCCCCCGTCGCTGGCCGCGGACAGCAACGGGTGATCCGGCTCGAGGGCCAAGGTGTAGTAGCCGGCGGCTTCGAAGCCGGTCGAGGCGAAGGTCGGCGCCGGGTCTCTACGGCACCGGTACAGCGGGGGCAGGGACGGCTCCGGGTCGGGGTCGGGCCCCAGATAGCAGTGGCGCAGGCACCCCTCCTGCTGCTGGACCACGGCGGCGCCGTCGGCGAAGACGGAGTCCAGCGCGTCCAGGGCCTCGACCCGTACGGCCCCGACGAAGGTGACGCCGGCGGCCTGCACCTGGGGGCCGAGCCGGACGTTGGCGGCCACCGCCGCCCGGGGGCTGCCGCCCGCCGGCCCCCCGCAGACCCGCAGGGCGTGGCCCAGCGCGTCGACCACACAGGCGGCCAGGTCGATCGGGGCGGCGGCGAGATCGGCCCGGATGGCCCCGAGCAGGCACCGCTCGGCGTCGAGGGCCAGGCTCCACGCCTCCGGGTCGGCGGTCAGCGTGGCCCCCGCCGAAGCGTCCATGGTCACGCCCCGCAGGGTCACGCCGTGCAGGCCCTTGCCCAGGCGCAGGTCGCCGGTGAGGGTCAGGCCCTCGACGGTCACGCACGCCCCGGCCAGGTCGAGGACGAGGTCGCCGACGACGACCGGCAACGACGGGGCCGGGGCGACGATCCGCCAGCGGGGCACCGCCGCCGCGAACGACAGCGCCGCGGCGGGCGGCGCGGCCAGGCGGTCGGACGTGTCGACGCGGATCTCGACGTCAGGCCGGCCGGGCCGGGAGTCGGCGGCCGTGATCCCCGCCGCCGCGACCAGGGCATTCGCCGCCGTGACGGCGTCGGCCAGGGTGTGGACCACGGCCGGCCCGGGCACCAGGGCCGGGTTGACGGTGACCACGACGCGGGCCTCCGGATCCACAGCGGCGTCGTGGGCCAGGGCACCGAGCGAGCCGGGGACCGGGCGGTGCCACGTGGCCCGCAGCGTCCCGGCCCCGGCCAGGGCGGCGCCCAGCTCGACGTGGCCGCGCGCCAGGTCGACCACCGCCTCGTCGGGCGCGGGCGGGAACGGGGCGGGCACGCCCGGCGGCAGGCTGCCGAACCGCAGCTGCGCCCACGGGACCTCGGCGCCGGCGACGGTCAGGCGGACGACCGGCGGGTCGGCCGGGCCCCCCGAGGCCGGGTTGGCCAGCGGGTGGGAGGCGGCGACCTCCCAGGTCCCGCCGTAGGTGATCTCGCCCGGTGCGGCGAGCGCCTCCAGCACCCGGTAGGTGCACCGCACCGGCGCGTCGGTCTCGGTGCCGGTGCGGGAGGAGACGCCCGAGCGGGCATCGGCGTCGCTGGCGATGCGCCTCGGTTGGGGCCGGACGTAGAGCGGGGCCTCGTGGGCCAGCGGGTGGAGGGCGAAGCGATGGCTCCCCGGCACCGGGAGCGGAGCGGCTTCCACCTGGCGCAGGGTGGCCACCCGCCAGGGCCACACCATGGCGGTAGCCGCTCGGGGCGACCAGCGGCCCCCGGGGGAGACGCTGCGCCGGGCCCGCTCGAACGGCGTGCCCACGCGCTGGGTGGCGGCGGCCCGCAGGTCGAGCGTGGCCGGGCGCGGGGGCGGGGGGTGGCCGAGGCGCTGGGCCCACGCCGTCACCTGCCACCCCTCGATGGCCCGCGCCGTCCAGCCGGTGACCACCTCGGCGAAGTCCTCCAGCGCCGCCGGGGTCCCCTTCCGGCGGCGCAGGGCGATGGCGTAGGCCACCTCCAGCCGGCCGGCGTCGGCCGGGGCACCGAGAAGGGCACCGATGTAAGGCACGGCCCAGTCGGCGCAGCTCTCGATGAAGAGGTCCTGCCACAGCTGGTCGATGTCGGCGGCCAGCAGGGCCCGCTGGCGGTCGACGGCCGCCAGCAGGTCGTCGATCAAGCGGGGGGCGCCGGCGTCCTCGTCGGGACCGGCCCGCAGGGCCGGCGGCAGCCACGCGGCGGCGGGGGGGTTCGCCGTGCTCACGGGCTCACGGTGGCCAAGGCCGGCGCAGGGGCGACGACGAGGAGCTCCCACCGGGAGGCGGGCTGGCGGCCGAGCTCGCGCTCGGCGACCGTGGCAGCCAGCGTGCCGCCGGCGAGGGACAGGTCGACCACGCCGACCACCCCGGCGGGGGCGTGCAGCACGGCGAGGAGATCGGACCGGTCGAGCGCCTGGCCCTGGCGGCGCTCGCCGGGCGACAGGGGGCCAGAGGGGTCGGCCAGGCCGGCGGCCGCCGCCGCTCCCACCTCGGCCGCCACCCGCCGGGGATCGACCACGAGCGTGGCCGTCACCGACACGAGCGTGACCGTCCCGGCGCACACGCACAGGGGAACGAGGGTGTCCCGGCGGCCGTCGAGAAAGGCGGCCAACGCGGCCAACTCCGGCGCCTCCGCCGGGCGGGGCCCGCCGCCCGCGCCCCGCCGCAGCACGGCCACGTGCAGGCCCACCCCTCCGCACGGGCAGCCGGGCGGCCCCGCGCCCCGCCAGACCGCGGCGTGGCTGACCCCGGCGTACGACAGGGCGAGGTCGGCCACGTCGGCCTCGGACACGACACGGCCAAAGGCCCGAGCCCGGGCGGGGATCAGGCGGCGCAGGTCGCCCTCGGCGTCCTGGTCGGCGCCCCCGGTCGTCGGGCCCGCACCTCGGACCTTCTTGACCCCTCGGACGCTGCCCACCAAGGCGGTGATGGCGCCCGACGGCACCTCCCCGGCCGTTCCGCCGCCGACCCGGTAGCGGGCGCTGACGTTGTTGCGCCCGCTGGGCAGCCGCCGGCCCTGCTCGCCGTCGCCGAAAACCAGGACGACCGAGCCGTCCGGGCCGAGCTCGGTGGCGAACACGGTCGCTGGCCCGGTCCCGTAGAGGGTGGGGACCTCGGTCCAGGCCACGCCGTCGGCGCGGGCGACCAGGCTGGGCACCACCGTGCCCGTCGTGTCGACGTCGTAGGCCACGGGGGCATCGGGCACGGCCAGGCGCTGGCCGGCCTGGAACCCGTCGCCGCTGCCGAGGGTGGCGGAGGCCGTCGCCCCATGGCGGACAGGGACCAGATTGGCGCTGGCCGGGGCCCGCCCGGCGAGCGGGGGCGGGGCCGACGCCGCGCCGATGTCGACGGTGAGGCCCACCGGCACGTCGCTCCCCGCGGCCCCGGGCTGCTCCTGCACCGCGGCGGCCTGCACTTCGACCAACCGCCAGTCCGGCGTGCCGGGAACCGTCGTCACGTCCACCGCCACGCGCCGGGGAACGACGGCCGGGGCGGGGAACAGCCGGAGCTGGGCCGGGCTGCCCGCCGGTTGGGATGCGGGGAACTCGTAGTGACGGGCCACTTGGCGGCGGTCGAGGACGTGGACGGTGACCTCGCCGGACGGCAGGACCAGGGTGGGGACGGACGCCGCGAACGACAGCTTGGAAACCCGGGTGGGGGAGCCGGGCGCCGCTTCCCATTGCACGATGGCGTGCTTGTCGACCCGGACGATGTCGCTCTTCGGGCCGGCGGCGTTGTCCCAGTCGACGACGGCCACCAGCTGGCCGGCCGACAGATCGTCGAGGGCCGCGTCAAGGACCACGGAGGTCGGGGTGACGGCGTCCGGCGTGGTGTAGGCGCCGCCGGAGAGGTTGATCGGCGTGGCGCTCCCGCCGGCAATGTTGAGCACCTTGGTCAGGTGGCGGGCCGAGCCGGCCGTGGCGGTTATCCGGTAGGCGGCGTAGGGCCGGTCGACGCTGGGCAAGATGCGGTCGAGGTCCCGGTCGAAGTCGACCACGGTCGTCCCCAGCTCGCTGCGGCGCTTGAGCACCTTGGCCACGGCCAGGGGGGTCGAGGTCGGCGTGGCCAGGAGGAAGATCAGCTGCAGCAACCAGCTCCAGTAGTCGAACCAGCTGTAGCCCGCACTCAGCGATACGCCGGGCTGCTCCAGCACGAACAGCACCCGGTCGCCCACCGAGAAGCCGGGGTCGCCCAGGAAGCGGACCGACCGGCCCGTGGGCACCGCCGGCTGTGGCACCCAGGTCGCGGTCAGCCCGCCCCAGTCGGCCCGCAGCTGGGTGTCGGCCTCGACCTCGAAGAGCTGCGACCGCGGACGGGCGGGCGCGAGGGCAGGGGCCTGCACGCGGGTCCCGGCGGGCACCAGCGGGCTCGCCCCCCGCTCGATCTCGACCTCGACCCATCCCCGCGCCGCCACCCCCGGCCGGGGCGCGTAGCCCACCAGGTCGGCCAGGCGGCGCAGGTCGGTCCAGTCCGAGGCGGTGCCCAGGTAGGCCTCGGAGGCGGTGAGTTCGCTGTAGGTGGCCACGCTGTCGGCCACCAGCGCCCACAGCTCGGCCAGCAGCATGGCGGGTGGGTCGGCGGGGAGGTCCCAGCGGTCGCCCAGGAGCCGGTCGCCCGGGCCGCCGCCGTCGATGGCCAGGGCCTCCACCGTGGCGACGAGGTCGTCGAGGAAGTCCTGGTACCGCCCGAGCCGCCGGGTCAGGTACCGCAGGCCCGGCCGGGGCGGGACCACGGCCAGGGCGGGCACCTCCACGCCGCACGGCCGGACCGGGTCGCAGCTCATCGCCCACCCCGGACGACGACGTCGAGCCGGCCCCGATCCGGGCGGTCCGGATCGTCGTCCAGCAACCCGATCTCGTCGGGCGCGAAGGTGAGGACCTGGTGGAGGGTGCCGGGGGGTTCGGCGAGCCGGCGGGCCTCGATCACCTCGGCGGCATCGACGCCGTCGAGGGCGGCGACGGCGGCCACGACCGCCGAGCAGTAGACGGCCGCGCCCATCTCCAGGCGGGACGGGTGGAACAGGCCGGGGCGGGCATCGGAGCCCGGCCGCAGCACCTGCAGGACCCGGCCCCGAGCCTCGCCCGGGTCGATCCCCGGCAGTACGCAGACCTCGACGGCGACGTACAGCCCGACGCCGCGCCCGGCGACCACCGCCACCTCGGTGCCGACCATGCGCAGGTCGTCGAGCGCGGCCTGGACGGCGTCCCGGGCCCCCTGCCCGGGCGGCCCGGCGGGGTCGTCCACATCGAGGTCGACCACGACCTCCACCAACGGCCAGGAACCGGCCCAGATGCGCCGGGCGGTGGCTTGGCGGATACCGGGCTGGCGGCGGGCGGCGGCGGCCAGGTCGGCAGGCAGCACGGCCCGCCGGGGTACGGCGGCGAAGGCCTGGGGAGCGTCGCGGCGGACCGGCCCGAGCGGGTCGGGGTCGGCCCCGCCGACCGCCGGGACCGGGTTCCGGGCCACGACGACGGCCGGGTCGAAGGGGCTGAAGTCGGGGGTGCGCAGCGCGGTCCCGGCGTTGGCGTCGCGTTCGAGGATGCCCAGGGCGTTGGCGGGCAGGTTCCCGAGCGCTCCGGCGCCGACCTCGTAGCGGGCCAGCAGCTCGGTCCCGGCCGGCGGCGCGGCACCCAGGGCCCCGGTGCGGAAGCGCAGGACGGGCGGCTCGTGGACCTCGGTGTCGACGACAGCGGCCAGGGTCCCGGGCGCGGCGTCGAGAAGGCTGGGAAGGATGTCGACGCCGGCCACCACCGTGGACGGCAGGACGGCCTGCACCTCCAGCAGGGTGGGGAACCCGTCGCGGTCCCGGGACAGCCCCGGGCCGCCGTCGCGAAGCGTGCCGCATCCGGTCAGCCACCACGCCGACGTGGGATCGCTCGGCGCGGCCAGCTCGCTCGCCCTCGGGGTCACGGTCGTGCCGGCCGGCCCGTCCACCACCCGCCCGTGGTGGGCCGGCACGACGCACGCCCGGGCCACCACGACCTCGGGCGCGCCCCCGCCCGTGTCCACGCCCACCGGGTAGGACCGGCGCAGGGCGTCCTCGGCCCGCCACCACACCCGCGTCAGCACCATTCCCGGGGGGGCCAGCGGGTCGGCGACCGGCGCCACCGCCACCAGCTCGACCACCTGGGCGGGCCGGCTGGCCCTCGGGGCGCGGAAGGTGGGCGCCCCGCCCGGCCCGGCCGCCGGCCACGGTTGCGCCGGGTCCCGGCGGGACCAGCGGCGGTGCCCGTCGAGGTCGCCGGCGTCGACGACCTCGAACACGAGGCGGTCGCCCGCGCCCAGCCAGCCGGCGCCCAGGGGGTCGGCCGGTTGGGGACGAACCAGTACGCAGCTTGTCGCTCCCGCGGGCAGGCAGCAGGCGTCCTCGCTCCAGTCGTACAGCGGGATCTCCCCCAGCGCGGCGCGGGCGGTGACGTCCGCCTCGAGGGTGAAGGCCAACGGCGAGCCGGGCAGGTCGACGGCGACGTCGCCCGCCCGCACGGGCACGACCGGCGCCGCGGCCGTGGGCGGGACGCTCAGGTGCACGAACGTGCGGGCGCTGGCGCCGTCGTTGACCCGGAAGTCGACGAGGCGGGCGTGGCGGCGCACCGACGTCCGCAGCCGGGCCGTCTCCAGGTACGCCTCGGTGGCCACCCGGTCCAGCCGGTAGTTGAGGACGTCCCCGGCGTGGGCGAACAGCTCGACCAGGGCCGCGGTCGGGGTGGCGATCGACAGGTCGACGTCCGGGTCCGCCCGCCGGGCGTACTCCAGCAGGGCGCGGCGCAACGAGCGGAAGTCGCGGGCCAGGGGGTCGAAGGCGGGAGCGGCGGCCGGCGCCGGTGCCGCCGGCGGGGGGTCGAAGCAGCTGCCCAGGTCGGGGCAGTCGGGGCGCAGCCGGGCCAGCAGCCACGTGCGCAGGGGGTCGAAGGCCACGGCGGGGGTGGCCTCCGGGTCGACGGCGACCCGGTAGCGGGCCACGTCGGGCTCCCCGCCCAGCGCCAGCGACACGTGCGGGGTCGGCAAGGGCTCGATGGTGGCGGCGGCGACGGACACCGCCCGGGCCCCGGGCGGGGCGGTGACCGTCCACCGGGCGGCGTCGGCCAGCGCGGGAGGAGGGTCCTGGAACAGCCAGACGTCGCAGAAGTAGACCGGGCCGGCCGCCCGCCGGCCCTGGGCGGCCCGCAGGCCGGCCACCGGCGTGGCCGGGTCGAGCAGCAGCTCGGGCCGGTGCACCGGGGGGCAGGTGGGCTCGAAGCCGCTCATCGGGTCACCGCCACGTCCACGGTGGCGGGCTGGCCCGCCGGCTTGAGCCGGTAGGTGACCGAGGCGGTGATGGTGGACTCGTCCCGGCGGGCGACGTGCACCTCCGACACCTCGATCCGGTCGCCGAGGGCCCGCTGCAGGGATCCCCGCGCCCGCACCTCGATGATCCCCAGCAGGGCGGGGTCCAAGGGCTCGAACAGGGTGGCGGCGCCGAGCCCGGCGCCGAAGTCGGCGTGGTGCAGGCGCTCGCCCGGGTTGGTGAGCAGGACGAGGCGGACGAGATCGGCGATGGCCCGGGCCGGCTCGGCCGTGGCCAACCGGCGCGACGGAGTCAGCCGGAACGGATGCCGCGGCGGGGCGGTCACTGGGCCTGGACCCTGGTCTGGAAGCCGGTCACCGTGGCCGGGCCCTGGGGGGCGCCGGCGGCGTTGACGGCCAGGGCGACGGAGCTCGACAGCACGACCGGCGTCTGCTGGACGAGCAGCCGGGTCGAGGGCATGAGCCACTGCACCTGCAGGCAGGGCGAGGGGGCGCCGCTCACGTTGAAGCCGCAGCCGGCGACGACGACGGTGTCCGTGGCCAGCAGGGGTGGCTGGCCGCCGAGCGACACGCGGGTCACGGTGGGGATCGGCGTGCCCGTCCCCCCGTGCGGGCAGGTGACGGTGGCGCCGGCGTCGACGACGAACCCGGGCACGCCGTCGCCTACATCACCGTCAGGGCGCCGTCGTTGACGGACACCGACGCCGCGGTCATGGCGATCTTCTGGCTGCCGAAGGCCAGCGTCAGGCCGGCCTGGTCCATGGTGACGGTGGCCCCCGACGACGACGTGATCGAGACCGCCTCGGACCCGGCGGTGTCGACCAACTCGATCCGGTGCCCGCCCGGCGTCACCAGCAGGACGACGTCGGGGCCCGCCCCGCTCACCTCGGTCCCCTGGGCCCACATGCCCCCGGACCAGATGCCGACGCGCGTCGTGTCCCCCGCCGGCCACTCGACGAACACCACGCTCCCCACCGGTGGGACGGCGACGAAGCCGGCGCCGGCGCCGGCGTAGGGGCTGCAGGGCAGGAACCACCCCGCGGTCTCCTCGCCGAACACCTCCGGCACCTGGACCTTCAGCCGCGTCAGGGCCATCGGGTCCTGGTTGTCGACGACCACGCCGAGGTACTTGCCGTTGAAGCGGTCCATCACAGTCCCCCGGGCAGGCCGAGCCCGTCTCCGAACGGCTCGTCGCCGGTGAGGCCCAGGGCGTTTCGGGTGAGCGTCACCGACTGGGTGTGCCCGCCGGGGGTCAGCCGGTGGCGCACCCGCTCGACCAGGTACCGGCCCGACAGCGTGTCGCCCAGGCCCTTGACCAGGACGGTGCGCCGCGAACGGAGCATGATCCCGGTCGTGGCCACGTCGAGGTCGACCTCGAGCGTGACCGACGACGCCGCCCGGCGGGCCAGCCCGGTGACAGTGGCGGTGGCGTCGATCTCGCCGTCCACGTCGTCCGGCGTGAGCAGCAGCGTGACCTGCCCGCCGAGCGGTGTGCTCCCCTGGGCCTTGTCGGTGCCGTCGGCGGTGCCGGTGTCCGTGGCGTCGGACAGCGTGCGCACCCGGCTGGCCGTCAGCGTCTCGCCCGCGGTGAGCCGGGCCGTCACCCGGACCTTGGTGGCGTCGCCCCCGAAGCCGAGCGACAGGGTCGCCTGCGGGTCGGCCAGCGGGTCGAGCAGGCGGAAGTGGCCGGTGAGGGCCTCGCCGTCGGCTTCGACGAAGACGGCATAGCCCCACTTGGCGGCCAGCGCCCGCAGGAAGGCCCAGTCGGTGGCCCGCTGCAGCACGACGTGGACGTCGGGATCGGGGCCGTCCGGGGTGTCGTCGACCTGGGCGCCCAGGCCGTGGCCGGCGAAGATGGCGCTGGCGATGGTGGCGTCCGACGCCCCGGGCCAGGCCACGACCTGCTCGACGGCGTCCATGTCGAGGGTGCGGTCGATGGCCTTCACGGCCAACGACGACGAGCCCCCGGCGTCGATGACCCACTCCGCCTCGGTCGACGACCCCTCGAAGCGGTAGCTCACGTCGCCGTTGGTGATGCCGACGACCAGCGGGGTCCGGGGGGTGGTCAGCGGGTCGAGCAGGCTCGTCCACTGGCCGCCGGCGTCGGGGTCGACCGAGGCGGCGATGTGCACGGCGTCGCCCGCATCCACCGACTCCTCGACCGTCACCTCGACCAGCGCCAGGAGGTCGTCGTCCCCCACGGTCGTGCCGTCCACCTCGACCAGCAGCCGGGAGTCAGGCACCGGGCAGCTCGATCGTGGCGCCGGGTTCCTCGATCCGCTCGGCTTCGAACCAGGGGTTGGCGTCGGCCAGCAGCCACCACCGGGTCGAGTCGGCGACGGCCGCCTGGGCCATCAGGTCCAGCCGGTCCCCGGGCCTGACCTGGTACGTGCCCACCGTCGCCGGGGCCGGGACGACCCGGGGCGCGCCGAGGGTGACCGGCTCGCCGTCGGGGCCCGGGACCGTCACGGTCGGGCGCCCGGCGTAGCGCGAGGTGGGGTCAGGGCCGCTCACCGGACCGCCCTCTCCGAGGGATGGTCCGGTGAATGCCCTCTGGACCGGCCTCCCAGGCCGGTCATGCCAGCTCGATCATCTGGGGGATGGCCAGCACGGCCTTTGCCTCCCGGGCGGCCTGGTAGAAGTCGGCCGCCGCCCGGGCGATGGTGTCGTCGGGACCGAGGTCGTCCTTACGGAGCACGGTGAGCCCCACGTCGGCGCTGGCGTGGATCGGGTTCAGCAGCTCGTCGAACGCGGTCTCGTGGATGGACAGGGACGTCAGCCGGACGGGGGTGATCCGCGCCGGCCCCCAGGCCAGGTAGACCAGCGGCACCTTGCCGGCCGGCACCGTCGCCCCGGCCGCGCCCCCGAGCAGGCTGCCGACCAGCCCGCCGAGCAGCGAGCTGCCGACCGGCTGGACCAGCATCTCCAGGGCGGCGAGCCGCGGGGAGATCCCGAAGGCGGTGGTGATGGGCGTCCCCCGCTCGAGCCCGTCGGTGGCGTCGAACTCCAGCTTGAGGCTGTACGCCTCCTTGGCCGGCTTGGGTGCGCTGAGGGCGGCGCCGGAACCGCCCGTCGCCCCGGCGCCCTGAGCCGGCTCCTCCACGGTGAACACCCGGGTCAGGGCGTCGGGGTTGTACTGGAACAGGATCACCGTGGGGATCAGGCCGAGCAGCGGGTCGTCGAACGACAGCAGCATCCCCTTGATGAGGCTCACCCGGTCGCCTCCATCCCCGGCGTGGTGGCGGCGGCGACGGCCTCGGCGACCGCCTCGGCGATGACCGCCTCCGGGCCGGTCGGCCACGCCGCCCCCCGGAGGCGGGCTTCGATGGCCGGGCGGACCAGGCCGGGTTCGGGCGCCTCGGCGACCTCGACCCGCAACCGCACGGGGTTCACGGGCGACTCCGGGCGGCGGCGGACGCGGGGGGAAGGCCGGGGAAGGCCCGCCCCAGCTTCTCGTACTCGCGCCCGAGGGCGGCCTCCACGTGGGTGGCGGTGATGGCGCCGCCGTCCGACGCGGCCAGGAAGGCGGCGCTGAGGGCGACGGCCTGGATGCTGGCGCCGGCCAGCTCCCCGGCGGCCAGGGCGTCCCAGTCGAGGTCGTCCCGGGGGGCCTCCGCCGGGAAGGACTGGGGCCACAGCCGGCGCCGGTCGGCCGGGCCCGGCATCTCGAAGCCGATCATGAACCGCAGCCGGCGGACAAAGGCCTCGTCGAGCGACGACCGCCGGTTGGTGGCCAGGATGACCAGCCCGGTGAACGCCTCCACCCGCTGGAGGAGGTAGTTCACCTCCAGGTTGGCGTAGCGGTCGTGGGAGTCGTGCACCTCGGTGCGCTTGCCGAACAGGGCGTCGGCCTCGTCGAAGAGCAGGACGGCGCCCGACCGCTCGGCCTCGTCGAACGCGGCGGCCAGGTTCTTCTCCGTCTCGCCCAACCACTTCGACACCACCGCGGCCAGGTCGACGCGGTACAGGTCTTCGTGCAGCGCGTGGGCGACGGCTTCGGCCGCCATGGTCTTGCCCGTGCCCGACGGCCCGCTGAACAGGGCGGCCACCCCCTGGCCCCGGGGGAGGCGGCGGCGGAAGCCCCAGCGATCGAGCACCTCGTCCTGGTGCGACACGTGGGCCAGCAGCTCGTCGAGCTGGTCCCGGACCCGGCCGGGCACGACGAGGTCGTCGAGCGTCCAGACCGGGGTGATGAGGGTGGCCAGGCGGTCCAGGTCGTGCTCGGGCTGGCGGCGGGCCGCCTCCCACAGGTCGGCGGCGGTGGCGGCTCGGTCCGACCAGCGGGCGCGGCGTGCGGCCCGCGCGACGGTGGCGTCGATGGCCGGCTCGGTGAACCGGAACCGCCGGGCCAGGTCGGCCACCAGGGCGGGTTCGTCGGCCAGGCCGCCGGCGCCGGCGTCGTCGAGGGCGTCGAGGGCGGCGGCCCAGCGGGCCGCCCGGGCGGCGACGTCCGGGCCGGCCACGTCGACGACCAGGGCGGCGGCCTGCGCCGAGCGGTGCCGGGGCGGGGCCAGCACGACCAGCGGGCCGTCGCCCGCGGACCAGGCCGCCTCCGCCTCCTCGCCTGCCCCGGCCACGGGTACGGCCACGCCCAGGCGGGCCAGGAGCCGCAGCTCGGGCACCGGGCGGTCGGCGGCGACGGCGACCAGGCCGGCGTCGCCGGCCGCAGCGGCGACCAGGGCCCGGCGGCCGCTCCCCGCCGCTCCCCGCAGGACCGTCACCGCGACATCGTCGCCCCGCGCCGCCAGCCGCCGGACCAGGGCGGCGCGCAACGGGGCCAGCCGGGGCGGCGGCTCCGGGGCCTCCAGCGGCACCGGCATCCGCCCGGCGAGCACGGCGAGGGCGGTGGGGGTGAGGACCACCGGCTCCGACGGGCCGGTCGCGCCGGCCACGACCCCGCGGCTCACCAGCGGGTGCCGGTCGTCGACCGCCAGCGGGGCGTCGATCCCGTACGGGGCGAGCACCAGCCGGATGAGCCCGGCGCTGGGCCGGTGCCGAGCGGCGTCGTCGTGCGCGCACCCGATCGCCGCCCCCAGCTGGGGGTCGACCTCGGCCCACCAGGCCGCGGCCACCAGGAGCAGGTCGCCGATGCCGAGGTTGAGCGCCCAGCTGAGGGCAGGGAGGGCGCCGCCGTCGACCTGCTCCAGGGCCTGCACCGCGGCAACCCCGGCCGCCCGTTCCGTGGCCGTGGGCTGCGGCCGCCGGCCGGCGGCGTCGAGCAGGCGCTGGGCCTCGGGCCGGGCCGGGTCGTCGGCCCACAGCCGGCGCAGCCACTGCAGGTAGGCGCCGAGGCCGACGCGAAGAACCTCGAGCGCGGCCAGGAGGCTCCGATCCTCGGTCATCACGTCACCGTCACCGGGGCGTCCGGCCCGCTGACTTTGCCGGCCCGCAGCACGAGCACGCCCGGTCCTGGCGTCGCCGCCGCGGGCACCACGAGCCGCACCTGGGTGGCCGACAAGAAATCGACATCGGCGGCCGGGACCCTGGCCCCGTTCAGGAACACTTCCACGTCCGCCGCGGCATGCGCGGTGGCCAGCACGAGGGTCGCGCCCCGGGCGACGGAGCCGATCGGCGCCGTCACCGCCGGGACGAGCGTGACCCCGATCAGGTCGGCGCCGAAGGGGAGCCCGTCGCGGGTGTCGACCGCTCGCAGGACCCGCAGCCCGGGGGCCAGATCGCTCAACCCGGCCGGTATGACGAGGCCCACCCGGCCCGGTGGGGCGGGAGCCGGCGCCGGGGCCAGCGCCCAGCCGGCCGCCCCCGGCGGTAGCGGCGGGTCGGCCGGGTCGGCGTCGAGGAAGAACGCCGTGCCCCCG
>DATJHJ010000121.1:0-3604 GCA_035494015.1 Acidimicrobiales bacterium | reverse complement strand
GCTATCGGGGTGAGGGGCGGGCGAAGTGGTGGGCGGTGGTGGCGTGGTGGTCGCGGCCGTCGTGGCCGCAGGGGCTGGTGTGGATGGTGGCCTGGGCCAGGCGGGCGATGTCGTGGAGCAGGCGGTGGTGGGCCTCCTCGGCGATGGCATGGGCGTCGGCCAGGTTCAGGTCGCTGTCGGAGACGATCTCGGCCTCGGCGAACAGCTCGTGCCCCACCCACCGGATGCGGACCCGCTCCACGGCCTGGACCCCCGGGACCGACGCCAGCACCCCGGCCACCTCGGCCACCAGGCTCGGCTCCACGCTGTCCATCAGGCGGCGGTAGATGTCCCGGGCCGCGTTCTTGAGGATCAGGAGGATGGCGACGGTGATGGCCAGGCCCACGATGGGGTCGGCCGACCGCCAGCCGAGGGCCACCCCGACCGCGCCGGCCACCACGGCGAGCGAGGTCAGGCCGTCGGTCCGGGCGTGCAGGCCGTCGGCGACCAGGGCCGCGGATCCGATCTTGCGCCCCACCCGGATGCGGTAGACCGCCACCAGCTCGTTGCCGGCGAACCCCACGACCCCGGCCAGGATGACCCACCCCACGTTGCGGACGTCCTGAGGGTGCCGCAGGCGCTCGACGGCCTCCCACCCGGCGACCGCCGAGGACAGGGCGATCATGGCCACCACGAATATGCCGGCCAGATCCTCGGCCCGGCCGTAGCCGTAGGTGTAGCGATCGGTGGGCCGGCGGCGGCCGACGATGAAGGCGATCCCGAGGGGGACGGCGGTGAGGGCGTCGGCGAAATTGTGGATGGTGTCGCCGAGCAGGGCCACCGACCCGCTGGCCGCGACCACCACCAGCTGGAGCAGGGCGGTCACCGCAAGCCCGGCCAGTGACACCTTCAGGGCCCGGATGCCCTCGGCGCTGGCCGTGAGGGCCACGTCCACCGAGTCGGCGGCGTCGTGGCTGTGGGGCGAGAGCAGGCCGGCCACGAACCCCCGCCACCCTGACGGGTGCTCGTGCCCGCCGTCGTGGTGGTCGTGCGGGTGGTCGTGCCCGTGCCCGTCGTGGTCGTGGTCGTGGTCGTGGTCGTGGTGGTCGTGGTCGTGGTCGTGCGCCTCGGTCATGCCGTGCCTTCCTCGCCGATCGAGGGAGCGGCCATGCCGTCGTGGTCCGGCAGGCCCTGCACGATGTGGTCGGCGTGGTGCAGCGCCTCCTCGACGATGCGGCGGACGTGGTCGTTGCGGGCCCGGTAGTACACCCGGGTGCCCTCCCGGCGCGTCCCCACCAAATGGCCGAGGCGGAGCTTGGCCAGGTGTTGCGAGACCGCGGCGGGCTGCACGCCGACGTGCTCGGCCAGCAGGTTCACGGAGTGCTCGCCGTGGAGGAGCGCCCACAGGATCCGGAGCCGGGTGGGGTCGGCGACCAGCTTGAGCAGCTGGGCGGCCTGGACGACCTGGACCTCGTCCGGTTGTGCATCTATCTGCGTATCCATGCAGATAGTAGGATAGACGCCGCGTGCCGCCTCTGTCAGGTGACGGTGACGGTGCCCTTCATCCCGGAGGCGTAGTGGCCGGGCTCGTGGCAGCCGTAGATCACCGTGCCCGCTTTGGCGAACGTCCAGGTGATCTCCTTGGTCGCCCCCGGAGCGATGTGGATGGCGTTGGGCTCGTCGCCCATGGCGGCCATGTTGTGGTTGGGGTCGGAGGACATCTGCTGCATCTCTTTTTCGTGGTCGCTCTGGGCCTTTTCGTCGCCCAGCACGAAGTCGTGCTCCATGCTGGCCACGTTGACCACCCGGAAGGTGACCGTCTCCCCCACCTTGGCCTGGACCTGGCTGGGCTGGAAGCGCAGGTCGTCGCCGGCCTTGATCTCGACCGTCCGGGTGGCCTTCGCCGGGTCCCCGGGGCCGCCGGCGGCGGGCAGGGTGGCGTCGGAGGAGCTCCCGCCACCGCCGCAGCCGGCGACCAGCAGGCCGGTGGCCAGGATCAAGGTTGCGCTCAACGACCGACGGGACGGCAGGTGGCGCATCGCCTAGGCCGCCTTGGCCCCGACGGACGTGGCCAGGAAGGTCGTCATCCGGGTGAGGGTCGGGCCGTCGCGAGGGGCGTCGGCGATGATCGGCCCCCCTCCCATCATGCTCATGTCGCTCGGGTCCCCGCCGACCACCCGGGGCGGGGCGGCCTTGAGGGTCTGCAGGGTGGCAGTGGCGTTCGGGGCGGTGACCACCTCGCTGGTCCCGCCCAGGGCCTTGGCGATCCGGCCCGCGTCCTCGGCCGTCACCGAGGTCGACTTCTCACCCAGGGCGATGAGCACCGGCACCTTGACCGCCTTGGCGTCGGCCAGGGGGTCGACGGCGAAGATGCCCTTGTACAGGGTGTCCTGGCCCACGGGGAGCACCGTCTGCTGCTCGGGCCGGATGCTGTCCCGGGGTGGGAAGGCGCCGGTGGTCTCCAGGTTGGCGACCAGGGCCCGGAAGTCGTCGGCCGACTGCTGGCCGCTGAGGGCCTGGAACTCGCCGGCCCAGACGTCGACGAGGGGGCGACCCGGGGCGGCGACCAGCAGCACGCTCTTCACCCGAGCGTCGTTGGCCGCCAGCTTGAGGGCCATGGGCCCACCCATCTCGTGGCCGACCACGGCCAGCCGGGACCCGTCGATCTCCTGGCGCTCCCCCAGGAACTTGAGGGCGTCGGAGGCGTCGCTGACCATGTCGTCCCAGGTCGGGGCGGGCGCACCCGCCTCGAGCGTGCTGGCCCCCGCGCCCCGGTGGTCATAGCGGAAGGTGGCCATGCCGGCGGCCACGAAGGACTTGCTCAGATCCTTGTAGAGGTTGTCGATGGGGGCACCGACGGTGCGGCCGTCCCGAGTCGTCAACCCCGGGCTGGGGACGATCAGCACCGCGGGAACCGGGCCCTTCACGCCCGTCGGCAGGGTCAGGGTGCCGCTGATGTGGGCCTTGCCCACCCCGGTGAACTGCAGGATCTTCTCCGTGGCCGGGTTCTCGAAGCTGTTGCCGGCCAGCGGGTCGTCATTCGACCCGCCACCGCCGCCGCCGCAGGCCGCGGCAGCCAGGCCCAGCCCGGCTACCGCAACCAGCCAGCGGCGCCGTGCCCCCACGGCGCCCATGTCAGCTCTGCCCTGCTCCGGAGCCCGTCCCCGCACCGGCGGCCGCGGGAGCGGTGTCGGTCGGGCCGGTCTGGGTGATGTTGAGCAGCAGGTCGTCGAGGGCGTCGCCCTCCAGGCTCTCCTGCTCCATGAGGGCGTGCGCCAGCTGGTCCAGGGTGGCCCGGTTGGCGACGAGGACCTCCTTGGCCCGGGCCTCGGCCTCGGCCAGGATGGCCTGGGTCTCGGCGTCGATCTCCCCGGCGATGCGCTCGGAGTAGCCCACGCCCATCTCGCCCTGGTAGCCGTTGGAGAAGGGCTTGACGATGTAGGGGCCCAGCTTGGTGGACATGCCGAAGTCGGCCACCATGCGCCGGGCCAGGGTGCCGGCCTGCTCCAGGTCGCTCTGGGAGCCCGAGGACATCTCCCCGGTGACGATCTCCTCGGCCACCCGGCCGCCCATCATGGCCGCGATGCGGTCCAGCAGCTGGGAGCGGGTGACGCTCAGGCTGTCG
>DATJHJ010000120.1:0-5777 GCA_035494015.1 Acidimicrobiales bacterium | reverse complement strand
CAGCCTCAAGGTGAAGGTGGGCGACGATGCCGGCCTCGACCGGGTCGCCGCGGTACGGGGCGCGGTCGGTCCGCGGCTCCGTATCCGGGTCGACGCCAACGGGGCCTGGGACCCCGAGACTGCAATTGCCCGCGTGGCTCGTCTGGCCCGGTACGACCTGGAGCTGGTCGAGCAGCCGGTGGCCTCGCTCGAGGATCTGGCGCGGGTCAGGCGGCGGGTCGACGTCCCGGTGGCGGCGGACGAGTGCGTGCGGGGCACGGACGACGCCCGAGCACTGGCCCGTCTGGGGGCGGCCGACATCCTGGTCGTCAAGGTCCAGCCCCTCGGGGGGGTGGCTGCCGCCCTCGACGTGATCGACGCTGCGGGCGTGCCGGTCATCGTGTCGTCGATGTACGAGACGTCGGTCGGGCTGGCCGCCGGGCTGGCCCTGGCCGCGGCCCTGGACCGGCTTCCGTATGCGTGCGGGCTCGGGACCGTCGATCTTTTCGAGGCCGACGTGGTCGCCGAGCCGCTGGCGCCGGTGGCCGGGGTGCTGGCGGTGCGCCGGCCCCGCCCCGATCCGGTCCTGCTGGCCCGCTACGGAGTCGGCGGGTGAAGGACCAGGAAAGCCGAGAGCAGCCGGGCGAAGCTGGCCGGCCGCTGCAGGTGGGCGGTATGGCCCGCCCCGGCGAGGGCCACGACCTGGGCGTTGATCCCGATGGCGTCGGCCATCTCCTCGGCGATGTGGGTGTACTTCAGGTCGTCCTGGCCGGCGACGGCCAGCAGCGGCATGGTCAGCTCGCCGAGCCGCGACCACAACGGCTCCTGCACCCCGACACCGAGCCGCCGGAGGGCGTTGGCCAGCCCGCCCGACGGGTTGGCCAGGCGGGCGGCCCGGTCCTCGGGGGTCGGTGTGAACGAGGTGAACATGGGCTGGCTCAGCCAGCGTTCGAGGAACGCGGCGGTGCCGATGCGCTCGATCTCGCCGGCCAGCTCCTCGTCCGCCGCTCGGCGCTCGGCGCGCTCGGTGGGGTCGGCCAGACCGGGCGACGCCCCGACCAGGACCAGGGCCTGGACCAGATCGGGCCGGTCGAGGGCCAGGCGCAGGCACAGCCGGCCGCCCATCGAGTAACCGACGTAGGTGGCCGTGCCCCCGGCGTCGCCGATCGCCGCCGCCGCCTCCGCAAAGCTCAGTTCCACCCCGCCCGACCCCCCGTGGCCCGGCAGGTCGACCCGCACCACCTGGAAGGTGTCGGCCAGGGCGTCGGCCAGGGGGTTCCAGGACACGAGGGTCTGGGTGAAGCCGTGCACGAGCACGACGCGGTCCGGCCCTCGCCAGTCGAACGCCCGGTGCAGCGCAGCGGCCATCGGGAGAGTCTCGCGTGAGCGGCGTGGCGACAGGCGACTTGAACGCCGCGCTGGCCCGCACCTTGGTCGACGAGTGGTGGCGGGCGGGCGTATGCCTGGCCGCGGTCAGCCCCGGGTCGCGCTCGGCCCCCCTGGCCCTCGCCCTGGCCCAGGACGGCCGTGTGCCGGTCCATGTGATCCTCGACGAGCGGTCGGCGTCGTTCTTCGCCCTCGGTGCGGCCAAGGCGTCGGGCCGCCCCGCAGTCGTGGTCTGCACCTCGGGGACGGCGGCGGCCGAGCTGCACCCCGCCGTGCTGGAGGCCCACCACGCCCGGGTCCCGCTGCTGGTCTGCACCGCCGACCGCCCACCCGAGCTGCGCGACACCGGCGCCGGCCAGACCATCGACCAGCTCAAGCTCTACGGCGACGCGGTGCGATGGTTCGCCGAGGTGGGGGCGCCGGGCGAAGCAGATCTCGGCTCCCCGTACTGGCGGGCCACCGCCGCCCGGGCCGTCGCCGCGGCCACGGGCACGGGCCGGCCGGCCGGCCCCGTCCATCTCAACCTGGCCTTCCGGGAGCCCTTGCTGCCTTCGGGCGCGCCGGTCGACCTCTACCCGGGCCGGGCCGACGACCAGCCGTGGGTGCGCTCGACTGCCGCACCGTGGGTGCCGAGCGATGCCGACATCGAGCGGCTCACCTACCTGGTGGCGGCCGAGACCAGGGGGGCCATCGTGGTGGGCTGGGGCGCCGACGTCGACCCCGCAGCGGTCGACCGCTTGGCCACGGCCGCGGCGTGGCCCGTACTCGCCGACCCGCTCTCCGGCGCCCGGTCCGGCGCCAACGCCGTCTCCACCTACGACGCCCTGCTCCGGTCGCCCTCGGCCGCCGCCGCCTTGCGGCCCGATGTCGTGCTCCGCCTCGGGGCCCCGCTCACGGGCAAGGTGGCCTCGACCTGGCTCGACCCCTCGATCCCCCAGGTCCTCGTCGACCCGCACGCCGCCTGGCTCGACCCGCAGCGGGCGGCGGCCGAGCGCATCGTCGCCGACGCCACCGCGCTGCTCGGGGCGGTCGCCGCCCGCTCTCGGCCCCGCACCCAGTCCTTCTGGCTCACGTCCTGGCGGCACGCCGACGCCGCCGCCCGCCGGGCGATGGATCGCCTGCTCGACTCCTGGCCCGAGCCCTTCGAGGGCCGGGTGGCCCGCGATCTCGTCGCCGGCCTGCCGTCGGGGTCGACGCTCGTCGTCGGCTCCAGCATGCCGGTGCGCGACGTCGAGTCCTTCGCCCCGCCCCGGGACGGCCTGCGCTTCCTGTCGAACCGGGGCGTGAACGGGATCGACGGCTTCGTGTCGACCGTGCTCGGCGCCGCCACTGTGCCCGGCGGCGGCCCGATCGTCGGCCTGTGCGGGGACCTCACCTTCCTGCACGACAGCAACGGGCTGTTGGGCGCCGCCCGCCGCGGCCTGGACGCCACCTTCGTGGTGATAGACAACCGGGGCGGCGGGATCTTCAACTTCCTGCCCCAGTCCGCTCTCGCCGGCGACCAGTTCGAGACCCTGTTCGCCACGCCCCAGGACGTTGACCTGGCCGAGCTGGCCGCCGTCCACCGTGTCCCGGCCGAGCAGGTGGGCAAGGCCGACGACCTGGTCCCCGCCGTCGAGCGGGCGCTGACGGCCGGGGGCGTCCGGCTCGTCGTGGTGACGACGGACCGGGCGGACAACGTCGCCCGCCACCGCCAGGTGTGGGAGGCGGTGGCTATGCCCGGCGGCGGAGGAGGGTGACCCCGTCCCGGACGGTCAGCATGACCGCGGTCACCCGCTCGTCGGTGGGGACGAAGTCGTTGAAGGCCCGGATGGCCACGGTGTCGTCGGTTTGGTCCGCCGGGTCGAGGACCCGCCCGCTCCACACGACGTTGTCCACCGCGATCAGGCCCCGCCGGCCCAGCTTGGGGAGCACGGCTTCGTAGTAGTTGCGGATGTTGGCCTTGTCGGCGTCGATGAAGACCAGGTCGAAGGGGCCGTCGAGCGAGGCGACCGTGTCGAGCGCCGGGCCGACGCGCACCTCGATCCGCTCGGCCCACGGGCTGGCGTCGAAGTGGCGGCGGGCGACGGCGGCCCGGTCCGGGTTGACCTCGCAGGTGACGAGGCGGCCGTCGGGCGGCATGGCGCCGGCCATCGACAGGGCGGAGTAGCCCGTGAACGTGCCGATCTCGAGGATGCGCCGGGCACCGGAGAGCCAGACGAGGGTCTCGAGGAACCGACCCTCCAGCAGCCCGACCATCATCCCGTGCGCTTCCTGGGTGGCCCGGGTCTCGGCCGCCACCTCGGCCAGCAGCGGGTGCTCGGGCGAGCTGTGGGCCTCGGCGTAGTGGTCGATGTCCTGGCGGGTCACCTCGGTCACTTCGATGCCTCCAGGCACTCGACGCCGTCGGGCCCCACCGTGGCCGAGTGGGCGGTGCCGGGCTCGACGTCCAGCCGGTCGCCCGGGTGCAGCTCGACGTCGCCGTCTGCGGTGTGGAAGACGATGCTGCCCGAGACGCAGTAGAGAACCTTGTGGTAGCCGTGGTCATGGGTGCCGTAACCGTCGCCGGGGGCGTTGCCCCACCCGTGCGGCGACAGGCCCTCGCCCCGGAAACGGTCCTCGATCCTGGCTCGATCGGGGGGCGCGCCGCCGTCCCACGGAGTCAGCCGGGCACTCATGGTTCGACACTAGGCCGTACCCTCAGGTCCATGGCCCGGGCCCTCATCCATCTCAACCTGTGGGTGCTCGGCGCGCTGCTGGTCGTGGTGGTCCCCCTCGTGGTCGTGGCCATCCAGGCCACGATCCGGCGGCTGGCGCCGTCGATCGTGTCGGGCGAGCACAACGACGTGGCCGGGTTCCTCATCGCCGTGGTCGGCGTGGTCTACGCGGTGACCCTGGCGTTCATCGTGATCGTCACGTGGGAGGAGTTCCGAGACGCCCGGGACACGGTGGAGGCCGAGGCCGGGGCGCTGCGAGCCCTGTACCGGGACACCCGGCCCCTCCCCGAGCCCATGGCCACCCAGTCGGGCCAGCTCATCGTGCGCTACGCGGAGGAGGTGTCGACCACCGAATGGGACGCCATGGACAACGGGCGCAGCAGCACGACGAGCTTCGAGCTCATCGGCGACCTCTTCTCCACCCTCGGCCAAGTGCGGGACCTGTCGCCCACCCAGCAGACGTTCCTGAGCAACGCCCTCGATCGGCTCGACGAGGTGACGGTGCGGCGGGCCCAGCGCATCGGGGCTTCCGAGGAGAGCACCCCGCCCGTGTTGTGGGCGGCGATCATCGTGGGCGGGATCGTCACCCTGGGGTTCGCCCTGATCTTCGGGGTGTCGAACGAGCAGTTGCACTACCTGATGGTCGGTGGGTTCGCCGCCGTGCTGGCCCTGCAGGTCTTCGTGATCCTGGTCCTGAGCCATCCCTTCTCCGGCCAGATCCGGGTCGAGCCCACGGCGTTCGAGCAAGTGGCCAGGGACTTCCACTGATGCCCAGCGGCGACGCCCGTCCCCGCGACAGCCAGCGGGCCCGGCTGTACCGGGCCGAGGGCGAGGTCGACTCGGGCCGGCGGCTGCCCACCGTCGAGCGGATGCAGGCCTACGTCGACGCCCTCTGCGCCGCCGACTGGTTCCTCGCCCGCTGGGGAACCCGGACCATCGAGGTCCGGCCCGGCTTCGGGCACCGCCGGGCGACCGCCGACGAGCATGGCGTGCTGCAGATGCCGAAGTGGGCTCGGTCCGAGTTGGTCCTGCTCCACGAGGTCGCCCACTGCCTGACGCCCCGGAGCTGCGCGGCCCACGGGCCCGAGTACGCCGGCGTGCTCCTGGCCCTCGCCCGGCGGGGAATGGGACCGGCGACCGCGCAGCGCCTGGAGGACGCCTTCGCCCGCCAGCGGGTGCGCTGGACGCTGTCAGCCGTTCCCACGGGCACCGTCCCGGCCGCTTCCCCGCACGCCTGAGCGCGGCGGCCGCCGAGCGCCGGACCAGGCGCCATCGGCTTCGGCGCCAGACTAGATGTTTTGGCGCCAGAATGGCGCTACCTTGGCCCCGTGCCGAGCATCCAGGTCAAAGACGTGCCCGAGGACGTCCATGCCACTCTCCGGCGCCGCGCCGCGCTGGCCGGCCAGTCGCTGCAGGAGTACCTGTTGCACCGCCTCGTCGAGGAAGCGCATACGCCGACGCTCGACGAGCTGCTTGATCGAGCAGGAGGCCGAGCGGGCGGTCGGGCCGGGTTTCAGGCCGCGGCGGCGGCGGTGCGGGCTGACCGTGACGGCCGTTGATCGTCGTCGATGCCAGCGTCATCGTGACCGCGCTGGCCGACGACGGGCCCGACGGCGATCTGGCTAGGGACCGGCTCCGGGGTGAGCGCCTGGCCGCGCCCCACCTCCTCGACCTGGAGGTGACCTCGGCGTGGCGCCGCCTTGCCGCTGGCGGCGA
>DATJHJ010000119.1:0-9351 GCA_035494015.1 Acidimicrobiales bacterium | reverse complement strand
GCGAACCGGCGCTCCAGGGCGGCGTCCTTCTCGATGTGCTTGCGGTACTCGTCGAGGGTGGTGGCGCCGATCATGCGCAGCTCGCCCCGGGCCAGCATGGGCTTGAGCATGTTGGAGGCGTCCATGGCCCCCTCGGCCGCGCCGGCACCGACGACCGTGTGCAGCTCGTCGATGAAGGTGATGACCTGGCCCTCGGCGTCGGCGATCTCCTTGAGGACGGCCTTCAGGCGCTCCTCGAACTCGCCGCGGTACTTGGCCCCGGCCACCATGGAGCCGAGGTCCAGGGCGACGATGCGGCGGTCCTTCAGCGACTCGGGGACGTCGCCCTCGGCGACGCGCCGGGCCAGGCCCTCGACGATGGCCGTCTTGCCCACGCCCGGCTCGCCGATGAGGACGGGGTTGTTCTTGGTCCGGCGGGACAAGACCTGGATGACCCGGCGGATCTCCTCGTCCCGGCCGATGACCGGGTCGAGCTTGCCGGCCCGGGCCGCCTCGGTGAGGTCCCGGCCGTAGCGGGCCAGGGCCTGGTAGGTCTCCTCGGGGTTCTGGCTGGTGACCTTGTGGCTGCCCCGCACCTCCTGGAGGACGGCCAGCAGGTCCTCGCGGGACACCCCCACCTGCTCACGCAGGGCGAGGAGGATGTGCTCGGTCGACAGGTACTCGTCGCCGAACTGGGCCCGCTCGCCGTCGGCGGTGTCCATGACGTCCCGGGTCTCGCGCGACAGCCGGGGCTCGGTGCCCCCGTAGGCCTGGGGCAGCCGGGACAGGGCGGCCTCGGTGCGGTTGCGCAGGGTGAGGGGAGCCACGCCGGCCTTGGTCAGGGTGGGCAGGACGACGCCGTCCTCCTGGCGCAGTAGGGCGGCCAGCAGGTGTTCGGGGGTGACCTCGGGGTTGTTGCGCGTCCGGGCCAGGTCGATGGCCGCGGCCACCGCCTCCTGGGTCTTCTGGGTCCACCGGTTGGGATCGAGCGCCAATGTTCTACCTCACGAGCAGGAAACTTGATAACACTCCACTCAACCAAGGCCGCCGGCGGGACATTCCCCGGCTCAGCGTCCGGGTCGCCCGCCGCCCCCGCGCCGGGCCCGGCGGCGGCGGGCCTGGTCGGCGGCGATGCGAGCGCGTTGCTCGGCGCTGGTCGGGCCGCTGGTGCCGGCGCCGTTCGGCTCCGGCTCGGGCCCGTCGTCGTCGTCCCCGTGGGGGGGTGCCGCCGCGGCCTGGGCCTGGTCGGCCAGGAGGTCGCGGATCAGGAAGTCGTCCCGGTCGGCGGTCGGCGCCCACGGCGACTCCGCCGATGGGCGCAGGCCGCTCGGCACGGGGCCGTCGAGCAGCTCGGCGATGACGATCTCGGCCTCCGGCGGGGGCGGGGCCGAGGGGGGCGACGGTGCCGGCGGCGGGGCGACCACCTCCCTCGGGGCGTGGCGGGCGGCCACGCTGTCCGGGCCGTCGGGGAGGGCGAGGTGGTCGGCCAGCAGATCGTCGGCCGGGAAGGACGCGGGCCGGGCCGGGGGAAGGTCCTCGGGGAACAGGTCCCAGAAGGACAGCTCTTCCGCCGGTACCGGCGGGAGGGGCAGCCCGGGCCCCGGCGACGGGGCTGCCGCCGGCGCGGGCGTCTCGGCCTCGGCCCTGACGGCCGTCTCGGGCCGCGACTCCAAGACGGCATCGGCGACCTCGTCCGCTGAAGCCCGCGGGGCGGCGGTGTCTGCTGAAGCCGCCCTCGAGGCGGCGGTACCGGCGGCGTCCGGTCTCGGTGCCGGCTCCGGGCGCGGTGCGGCCGGCGGGAGGGGCGACCACAGATCCTCCTCCAGCAGCCGGGCGATGGCGGGCTCCTGCACCCGCGGCGTGGCCGGCTCCGGCTCCTGCTCCGGCTCCGGTACAGGCTCGGGCGGCGGGGTGGGGACGGCCACGGTGGCGTCGTCCGCCTCCTCGGGCTTGGCGACGCGCCCGGGCGGCGGGCCCGACTTCGGCCGGCTGGGCCCGGTCTTGGGGCCGCCGCGCGGCTTGGGGGTGCGGGTGGACTTGGTTCCCGCCGTCGCCTTCACCGGGCGGGTGGGCGGTCCCGCGTCGTCATCGAGGACACGAAGTCCGGCCCCGGCCGCGGCCGGCTTGGCCGCCGGCTTCGGTGCGGGCTGCGGATGGGGCCTCGTCCCCGGCTTGGCGGACGGGCGTCGCCGGAGGTAGATGGTCTGGGCGCCGGCCACGAGGAACAGGGCCAGCGTGAGCAGGCCGAGGGCCCGGACCCGGCCGGAGTGACCGGACGAGGCACCGGCGGCGGTGGTCGCCGTGGTTCCCGAGGGGGCGGCGGTGTCGGAGAGGGACAGGGTGGCGACGAAAGCGTCGCCGGCCGCCGGGGCCTTGGCCGAGGGCAGGGGCTTGACCTGGGGGAAGTCGGCCGAGGCGGTGAGCCCGAGGAGGTGCACGGAGCCCTGGGCGTCCACCGCCACGCTCATACCCGAGTCGCTGTCTTTGCCGCCGACATAGGTCGAGAACAGCAGGGACGAGCCCGTCGGGTTCAGCTTGGCGAGGAAGGCGTCGTCCTCGCCGTTCTTGGCCGCCTGGACCGGCTTGACGGTCGGCCAGTTGGTCGAACCGGTGGTGCCGGTGACGTAGGCGTCGCCTGCGCTGTCGATGGCCAGGCCGTTGCCGCCGTCGGCGCCACCGCCACCCAGGTACGTGGAGTACACGAGGGCGGCCCCGGCGGGGTCGACCTTGGCTACGAAGGCGTCGGCGTCGGCGTCCTTGCGGGGCTGCGCCGGGGAGACGGTGGGGAAGTTGGGCGAGGCGGTGCTCCCGGTGAGGTATGCGGCCCCCGAACCGTCGACGGCGATGGCCGTGCCCTGGTCGTAGTCGCTGCCCCCGAGGAACGTGGAGTAGACGAGCGACGACCCGTTGGCGGCGAACTTGGCCACGAAGGCGTCGGGGAAGCTGCCCGCCACCCCGCTGGCGCTGCCGCCCGACGCCGCCTGCAAGGGCCGGACGGTGGGGAACCCGGGCGAGAGCGTGTCGCCGGTCACGAACGCCTCGCCCTGGCCGTCGACCGCCACGGCCAGCCCGTGGTCGTCGTTGCCGCCGCCCAGGCGGGTGGAGTAGGCGATGGGCGCGCCCGACGCCGGGATCTTGGTGAGGAAGGCGTCCACGTCGTCGGGCCGGTAGGGGCCCGGCTGCTGGGCGTTGAGGGACGGGAAGTCGACGGAGCTGGTCGAGCCGGTCACGTAGGCGTTGCCGGCCGTGTCCACGGCCACGCCGCGGGCCCGGTCGGTCTGGGTGCCGCCGAGGAAGGTCGACCAGTCGAGGGTGGCGCCGTTGGCGGCGATGCGGGCGACGAAGGCGTCGCTGGGGCCACCGCCGTAGGCGTCCTGGGCCGCTTTGGCCTTGGGGAAGTCCGGCGACTCGGTGACGCCGGCCACGTAGACCGACCCACCGGGGCCGAGGGCGATGGAGTAGCCGGTGTCGCGGCCCCTGCCGCCGAGGTAGGTCGACCACACCACCGCGCTGCCGCCGGGGGCCAGCTTGGTGACGAAGACGTCCGTGCTGGGCCCGCTGGTGGCGGCGGACAGGGCCGGCTGGAGGGGCGAGCCGGTCGGGAAGTCCGTGGATTCGGTGGAGCCGGTGACGTAGGTGTTGCCGGCGGCGTCGATGGCCACGCCGTAGCCGGTGTCGTTCCCGCTGCCGCCCAGGGCCGTCGACGTGACCAGCGTGGGGTCGATGACCAGCGGCCGGCTGCGGTCGTAGGCGCCGACCTGGAAGCCGATCCGAGACGGGCCGAGCAGGGTGAAGGCCCCGGCCACGGTCCGGCGGGTGCCCTCGACGTCCTGGTAGACGACGGGCCGGGCCAGCCGGGCCGAGCCGGCGGCCAGGTCGACGACGAGGTCGCCGGTGGGGCCGTCGATGCGGAGCGAGTGGGCGCCTTCGACCTCCAGGGCCACTGCGGTCGGGTCGGCCCCGGGGGCGACAACGACGTCGTGCTCCAGCCGCCGGGCGTTGCCGTGCCACACCATGTCGACCCCCGGCCAGACCTGCTCGGCGGTGACGCCGCCGTACGTGGGCGCGCCCACCGTCCAGGCCGCAGCGTCGTCGCCCTCGAGGTGGTTCACGGTGCCGGGCAGCTGGTCGCGACCCGTGAGGGTGGGCGACGGGTTCACGCCGGCGCCCGCCGGCCGCAGCCGGAACGTACCGGCGGGCAGGCCGATGGTGGCGTCCGCCGCGGTCAGGCTGAGCTGGTAGCCCGGCCCGCGAGAGACGAACCCGCCGGCCTCGGGCTCGAAGGCCAACGGAAGGGAGGCGAGCACGTCGTGGGCCCGGGTGACGGGAGCCGGCGCCGGGGGGCGCCGGAGCAGGGCCGGGGCGGCGGCGAAACCGAGGGTCGCCACCACTCCGAGGAGGGCCAGCACGACGGCGGGGCGGAAGTTGCAGGGTCGGCGGAGAGCCGCCATGCCGCACAGTCGACGCATCCCTTGATCCTGTCTCATCTGGCGGCGCCGAGGGCAACAGCGCCGCTCGTTGAACCGATCAGCGGCGGGGCTTGGTGTAGGGCGCCGGGGTCTGCTTGACGGGGACGAGCTCGCGGCGGTACTGGCGGTGGGTGCGCTCGATGGCGTCGCGGGCCTCGGCCATGACGTCGGCGAGCTGGCGGCGGAGGCGGGCCACCTCGTCCTCCAGCTCCATCACCGCCTTGACCCCGGCCAGGTTCAGGCCGGCCTCGGTCAGCTCGGAGATGCGGCGGAGGCGGTCGATGTCGCGCTGGCTGTAGCGGCGGCTCCCGCCGCCGGTGCGGGCGGGGTCGAGCAGGCCGCGGCGCTCGTAGATCCGCAGCGTCTGGGGGTGGACGCCGGCCAGCTCGGCGGCCACCGAGATGACGTAGACGCCTCGCTCGCCGGGGTTCATCGAGCCCGTGCTCTTGGCAGCCATCACCTCACACTCCTAAATGCGCGCGCGGGGATGCGGTGGACGCCACCGCCAGTGCCTCGATGGCCTCCCGCTCGGCGGCGGACAGCTTGGTGGGCACGGCCACCTCGACGGTGACCACCAGGTCGCCGGCGCCCTTCTCGTCGGCCACGCCCCGGCCCTTGACCCGGAACTTGCGGCCCGACCGGGTGCCGGGCGGGACGCGCAGGACCACGCTGCCGTCGAGGGTGGGGACGGTGACCTGGGCCCCGAGGGCGGCCTCGGCGAAGGTGATGGGCACGGTCAGGGTCAGGTTCCGGCCCGAGCGGCCGAACATGCCGTGGGGGGCGACGCGCACCGTCACCCACAGGTCCCCGGCGGGGGCGCCGCCGCGGCCGGGCCCGCCCCGGCCCTTGACCCGGATGCGCTGGCCGTCGTCCACGCCCGCGGGGATGCGGACCTTCACCTGGCGGGGCCGGACCTCGGAGCCGCTGCCGCCGCAGGTCGGGCACGGCGTCTCGACGACCATGCCCCGGCCCCCGCACTGCGGGCAGGCCCGGCTGAACGAGAACAGGCCCTGGTTGTCCGAGACCACGCCGCGACCGCCGCAGCGGGAGCACACGATGGGCGTGGTGCCGGGGGCGGCACCGCTGCCGTGGCAGGTGCTGCAGGTGGCCTCGCTGGTGACGTTGACCGTGGTGGTGACCCCGTTCAGGGCGTCGGTGAACGACAGGTGGAGCTCGGCTTCCAGATCCTCGCCCCGCTGGCCGGTCGAGGCGGTGGTGCGGGTGCGAGCCCCCCCCGGGCCGCCCGCGGCCCCGCCACCGAAGCGGCCGAGGATGTCGCCGAACAGGTCGCCCAGGTTCTCGGTCCGGAAGTTGAAGCCGCCACCGGGCTGGCCGGCCCCGGCACCGCCGCCGGGGAAGCCGGCGCCGTTGGCGGCCATCGGGCCGAGGCGGCGGATCTCGTCGTACTCCTTGCGCTTGGCCGGCTCGGACAGCACGTCGTAGGCAGCCGAAATCTCCTTGAAGCGCTCCTCCTTGCCCGGGTTGGCGTCCGGGTGGTTCTGCTTGGCCAGCTTCCGGTAGGCGCGGCGGATTTCGGTCTCGGTGGCCGACTGGGGCACCCCGAGCACCTTGTAGTAGTCCTTCTCGAACCACTCCCGCTGCGGGGCCATGGCCTCGAGCTAGCCCTTCACCTTCACCATGGCGGGCCGCAGCACCCGCCCCTTCCAGCGGTAGCCGGGGCGCAGCACCTCGGCCACGACCGGCCCGCCGTCACCGTCCTCGTGGGCCACCGCATCCGCCTCGTTGGGGTCGAACTGGGCGCCGGCGGGGTCGATGCGCTCGAGTCCCTCCTTGGTGAGGACGTTGACCAGCATGTCCCGGACCTGCTCGTACCCCTGCCCGTGGGCCACGGCCATGTCGAAGGTATCTAGGGCGTCGAGCAGCTTCTCGACCAGGGCCTCGGCGGCCCGCTCCTGGTGCTCCGACTGCTGCTTGAGGATGCGCTTGCGGTAGTTGTCGAAGTCCGCCCGCGTCCGCAGCAGCTGGTCCAGATAGTCGTTCCGCTCCGACTGCAACCGGTCCATGTCATCGAGCAGCTGCGCCTCGAGCTCGGAGATCTGCAGCTCCTCCTCCTCGAACTCCCCCTCCACCTCCTGCGCAAAGATGCGCGACGAAGGGGCGTCCCCCGTGTCGGCCTCCTCCGAGGCTCGCGCCTCCGAGGAGGCCTCCGGGTGGCCCGTAGGGGCGGGGCCCGCCGCCTCGGTAGAGGCGGTGGGAGGGGCCCCCTGAGGGACAGGACCCGGGGGCCGGGCCTCCGAGTCCGTGTCCCCGGAAACGATCGGGTCCGACATCGACTACGCCCCCTCGTCGACGATCTCGGCGTCCACCACCTCGTCGTCGTCGGCGCCACCGAAGTCACCGCCGCCGGTGCTGTTGTTCTCCGAGGCGGCCTCGGAGTACAGGCGGGTGGTGATGCCCTGGTTGACCACCATCAGGGCCTCGGTGTCGTTGCGGATGGCGCCCAGGTCGTTGCCCTTGAGCGAGCTCTTGAGGTTCTTGACCGCCTCGTGGAGCTTGTCCTTCTCGCCCTCGGACATGCGCTCGCCGTGGTCGCGGATCATGCGTTCGGTCTGGTAGACGAGGGTGTCGCCCTGGTTGCGGGTCTCGGCCTCCTCGCGCCGCTCGCGGTCCTCCTCGGCGTGGGCCTCGGCGTCGCGGATCATGCGGTTGATCTCGTCCTTGTTGAGCGCCGACTGACCGGTGATGGTCATCGACTGCTCCTTGTTGGTGGCCCGGTCCTTGGCCGAGACGTGGACGATGCCGTTGGCGTCGATGTCGAAGGTGACCTCGATCTGGGGGATGCCGCGAGGGGCCGGCGGCAGGCCGACGAGCTGGAACTTGCCCAGCGTCTTGTTGAACGACGCCATCTCCCGCTCGCCCTGCAGGACGTGGATCTCCACCGACGGCTGCATGTCCTCCGCGGTGGTGAAGACCTCGGTGCGACGGGTCGGGATGGTGGTGTTGCGCTCGATGAGCTTGGTCATGATCCCGCCGCGGGTCTCGATGCCCAGCGACAGGGGCGTGACGTCGAGGAGCAGGACGTCCTTGACGTCGCCCTTGAGCACGCCGGCCTGGATGGCGGCGCCGACGGCGACCACCTCGTCCGGGTTGACGCCCTTGTGGGGCTCCTTGCCGGTCATGGACTTGACCAGATCCTGGATGGCCGGCATGCGGCTGGACCCGCCGACGAGGATGACGTGCTGCAGGTCGGCCCCGGTGAAGCCGGCGTCCTTCATGGCCTGCTGGAACGGGCCCCGGCAGGCCTCGACCAGGTCGGCGGTGAGCTCCTGGAACTTGGAGCGGGTCAGCTTGTAGTCGAGGTGCAGGGGTCCGGCGTCCGAGGCGGTGACGAACGGGAGGTTGATCTGGGTCTCCTGCGTCGTCGACAGCTCGATCTTGGCCTTCTCGGCCGCCTCCTTCAGGCGCTGGAGGGCCATGTTGTCCTTGGCCAGGTCCACGCCGTGGTCGTTCTTGAACTGCTCGACCAGCCAGTCGATGACCTTCTGGTCCCAGTCGTCGCCGCCCAGGTGGGTGTTCCCGCTGGTGGCCTTGACCTCGAACACGCCCTCGCCGATCTCCAGGATCGAGACGTCGAAGGTGCCGCCGCCGAGGTCGAACACGACGATGGTCTGGTCCGAGCCTCCTTGTCCAGCCCGTAGGCCAGGGCGGCGGCGGTGGGCTCGTTGATGATGCGCATCACGTCGAGGCCGGCGATGGTGCCCGCCTCCTTGGTGGCCTGGCGCTGGGCGTCGTCGAAGTAGGCCGGCACGGTGATCACGGCCTCGGTGACGGTGTCGCCCAGGTAGGCCTCGGCATCGCGCTTCAGCTTCTGGAGGATCCGGGCGCTGATCTCCTGCGCCTTGTACTTCTTCTTGTCGATGGTGACGGTCCAGTTCGTCCCCATGTGGCGCTTGACCGAGCGGATCGTGCGGTCGGGGTTGGTGATGGCCTGGCGCTTGGCCACCTCGCCGACGAGGACCTCGCCGGTCTTGGAGAAGCCGACGACCGAAGGCGTGGTGCGGCCACCTTCGGCGTTGGGGATGACGGTGGGCTCACCCGCCTCCAGCACGGAGACGACCGAGTTGGTGGTACCGAGGTCGATACCTACGGCCTTGGGCATGGGATCTTCCTCCCGGAATGTTCACGTACGGCATGGTCGAGACGAGTTCTGAGTAACATCTATCGTAGCAAAGTTGAGTCTGTGTGTATCAAGTCATCGGATGGACAGGATATTCCTGTCTACGGCGCTGGACGCCGGCCCGGTTGGCGGTCAGGCTTGACGGCCGTGACGACGAACCTGCGGGTCAAGCTCACCTTCCCCGAGTACCTCATCAAGCAGCCACTCATGGGCCGCCTCGTGCGCGAGTTCGATGTCCTACCCAACATCCGCCGAGCCAACATCGAGGACGAGGTCGGCTGGATCGTCTGCGAGCTGGCCGGCGAGCCGGCGTCGGTCGAGAAGGCCCTGGCCTGGCTGGCCGAGGCCGGCGTGCAGGTCGACCGCCTCGGCGACGTGGTGGAGAGTTAGTGCCCCGTCAGGTGACGGGGCACTAGGAGCACCGGCCTGCGCAAGCTGGTCGTCCTCGCCGTTTTGCTCGGGCTGCTGGTGGCGGCCGACCTGGCCGTGCGCTCGGCGGCCGAGGGCCAGCTGCGCCGGCGGGTGGCGGCCGCGGCCGCCCCGGCCGGCGCCACCACCGCCCGCATCGACTCGTTCCCGTTCCTCGGGCGGCTGCTCGTCTCCGGCCAGGTGTCGCGGGTGGAGGTCTCAGCCGCCGACGTGACCGTCGAGGGGCTGACCTTCGCCCGGGTGGCCGTCGATCTACGTGACGTCACCTTCGACCGCAACCGTCTCCTCTCGGACCGCACGGTCGTGCTGTCGTCGTTGAACCGGGGGACGGCCTCC
>DATJHJ010000118.1:0-33275 GCA_035494015.1 Acidimicrobiales bacterium | reverse complement strand
AAGGGTGGCGCCGGCCGCGGCCTCGGGGGCGGGCTCGGCACCCGGGCGCATGAGGGCGGCGTATGCCCGGCGCGTCTCCTCCGACGGCTCGACCGCCAGCTCGCGCCGCAGGGTGGAGGCGCAGGCGTGGTATGTGCGGACCGCGCCGGCCCGGTCTCCCGCGGCGTCGTGGATCCGCATCAGCAGCCGGTAGCTGTCCTCCCGCAGCGGGTCCAGCCGCAGCAGCTCACGCCCGAGCCGCAGGGCCTCGCCGTGGTCGTGGCGGCGGCCGAGGAGGCCGGCAACGCGGCGCAGGGCCCACAGGTACCGGTCGCGGAACCGGTCCCGCTCCTCGAGCAGCCACTCGTCGTAGCAGCCGGCGAGGAGGTCGCCGCCGTACAGCTCCACCGCCTCCCGCAGGGCGGCGAGCTCCTCGTCGCCCGCGGGCTCGGCTGCCGCGGCCCGGGCCAGGGCGGCGTCGAAGGCGGCCACGTCGGTCCAGCACCTGCCCTCCCCGTGCCAGCGCAGCGTCTGCGGCGTGACGTCGAGGAACGGCGCCATGGCCGGGCCGGCGCTGCGCAGGGTGTGGAGAAGGTGGCGCAGGTTGGTGCGGGCCTGGCCCTCCGCCGAGTCGGGCCACAGCAGGAAGGCCAAGCGCTGGCGGGCCAGCGGCGTGCCGTCGTGCAGGACCAGGTAGGCCAGCAGGGACCGGGCCCGGCCCGACTCCAGGGCCGGGAGCCGCTCGCCCTCCACGCTGATGTCCAACTCGCCGAAAAGGCGGATCCGCATGGCTCAGGCGGCCAGCCCGTACCGGTGGCAGCGGCGGGCGAAGATCACGGTGGGCATGTCCGCCAGCAAGGTACAAGCGCACGCCGGCTACCCGCGGTTGTCGAGGGCGGCCCGGGTCAGCCGGGCCACCTCCAGATCCTCCCTGCTGGTCACCACCAGGGTGGTGACGGGCGCGCCGGCGGCGCTGATGGCCCCGTCGCCGGTGGCGGGGGCGTTGGCCGCGTCGTCGAGGGCGACGCCGAGGAAGGCCAGGCCGGCGGCGGCCGCGGCCCGCACCCGCGGCTGGTGCTCGCCGACGCCACCGGTGAAGACGAGCACGTCCAGCCCCCCGGCGCTGGCCGCCATGGCCCCGATCTCCTGCCGGAGCCGGTGGTCGTACACGGCGACGCCGAGGCGGGCCGCCTCGTCGCCGGCCTGGGCGGCGGCCGTGACCGCCCGCAGGTCGCCCCCATGGCCGGCCAGGCCGACCAGGCCGGACCGCTCCTCCAGGCCCGTTGCCAGCTCGTCCAGGCCCAGCCGGCCGTCCTGCAGGAGCCACACGACCAGGCCGGGGTCCACCGAGCCGGCCCGGGTGGCCATGACCAGGCCCTCGAGGGGCGTGAACCCCATGGTCGTGTCGACGGACCGTCCGCCCACCGCCGCGCACAACGACGCCCCCGATCCCAGGTGGCAGCTCACCACCCGCAGGGTGAAGTCGCCGGGGCGGCCCACCAGCTCGGCGGCCCGGCGCACGGCGTAGCCGTGGGAGAGGCCGTGGAAGCCGTACCGGCGCAGGTCCCACCGCTGCCGCCACGGGGCGGGCAGGGCGTACGTGGCCGCCGCGGGAGCGAGGGTGGCGTGGAAGGCGGTGTCGAAGCAGGCCACCGCCGGCGGCCCCGGCAGGAGGCGGGCCACGGCCCGGATGGCGGCCAGGGCCGGGGGCTGGTGCAGGGGGGCGAGGGAGACGGCGGCGTCCAGGTCGGCCAGCACCGCGGCGTCCACCACCGCCGCCTCCCGGTGACGCGGGCCGCCGTGGACCACCCGGTGGCCCACGGCGTCGACCCGGTCGAGGCCGGCCACGAAGGCTTCCAGGGCGGTGGTGTCGCGCCGGTCCCAGCCGCCGACGTCGTGGGAGGCGACGACCCGGTCGTCGCCGTCCAGCACCCGCAGCTTGAGGCTGCTGGAGCCGGCGTTGACGACCAGAACCCTCAGCCCTGCCAGACCCAGTCCTTCACCTCGGGCAGGTCGTCGCCGTACGTGCGGGTCCAGTGCCGGTGCTGGGTCCGCTTGTCCATCATCAGCTGGTGGAGCCGGGCCGCGGTCTGGCCCAGGCCGGGGACCCGGTCGATGACGTCCATGACCAGGTGGAAGCGGTCGAGGTCGTTCATGACCACCATGTCGAAGGGGGTGGTCGTCGTCCCCTCCTCCTTGTAGCCCCGGACGTGGATGTTGGCGTGGTTGGTCCGGCGGTAAGTCAGCCGGTGGATCAGCCACGGGTAGCCGTGGTACGCGAAGATCACCGGCCGGTCGGTGGTGAACAGGGTGTCGAAGTCGCGCTCGGACAGGCCGTGGGGGTGCTCGGTCTCGGGCTGCAGGCGCATCAGGTCGACCACGTTGACCATGCGCACCTTGAGGTTCGGCAGGTGGTGGCGGAGGATGTCGACGGCGGCCAGGGTCTCCATGGTGGGGACGTCGCCGGCGCAGGCCATGACCACGTCGGGCTGGCCGTCGTCGTCCGAGCTGGCCCACTCCCAGATGCCCAGGCCGCGGGTGCAGTGCAGGACGGCGTCGTCCATCGTCAGCCACGACGGTGTGGGCTGCTTGCCGGCCACGATGACGTTCACGTAGTTGCGGCTGCGCAGGCAGTGGTCGGCCACCGACAGCAGGGTGTTGGTGTCGGGCGGCAGGTAGACCCGCACCACCTCGGCCTTCTTGTTCATCACATGGTCGATGAACCCGGGGTCCTGGTGGGAGAAGCCGTTGTGGTCCTGGCGCCAGACGTGGGACGTGAGCAGGTAGTTGAGGGAGGCGACCGGTGCCCGCCAATCGATGCGGCGGGTGGTCTTCAGCCACTTGGCGTGCTGGTTGAACATCGAGTCGACGATGTGGATGAACGCCTCGTAGCAGGAGAACAGGCCGTGGCGACCGGTCAGCAGGTAGCCCTCCAGCCAGCCCTGGCAGTTGTGCTCGGACAGCACCTCGACCACCCGCCCACCGGGGGCCAGGTTGACGTCGACGGGCAGGATCTCCTCTTCCCAGGCCTTCGGCGTGGCCTGGTAGACGGCACCCAGCCGGTTCGACTCCGTCTCGTCCGGCCCGAACAGCCGGAAGTTGCGGTTGTGGTCGTTCAGGGTGAACACGTCGCGCAGCATGGTGCCGAGCACCCGGGTGGGCTCGGCCATGGTGGCCCCCGGCTCCTTGACCTCGACCGCGTAGTCCCGGAAGTCCGGCAGGACGAGGTCCCGCAGGACCAGCCCGCCGTTGGCGTGGGGGGTCGCCCCCATGCGCTTGGTGCCGGCGGGGGCGAGGGCGGCGATGGCGGGGCGGAGGCGGCCGTCCTCGTCGAAGAGCTCCTCGGGCCGGTAGCTGCGCATCCACGCCTCGAGCATCCGGCGGTGCTCGGCGTTGTCGCGGACCTCGGCCAGGGGGACCTGGTGGGCCCGCCACGTGCCCTCCACCGCCAGCCCGTCGACCTCCTTCGGGCCGGTCCAGCCCTTGGGACTGCGCAGGACGATCATCGGCCAGCGGGGCCGGTGGGCGGGCGCGGTCCCGGCCCGGGCCTCGGCCTGGATGGCGGCGATCTCGCCCAGGACGTCGTCCAGGGTGGCGGCCATGAGCTGGTGCATGGCCTCGGGCTGGTCGCCCTCCACGAAGCGGGGGGCGTAGCCGTAGCCCTCGAGGAGGCTGGCCAGCTCGGCGGGCGGGATGCGGGCCAAGACCGTGGGGTTGGCGATCTTCCAGCCGTTGAGGTGCAGGATGGGCAGCACCGCACCGTCGTGGCGGGGGTCGAGGAACTTGTTCGAGTGCCAGCTGGTGGCCAGCGGCCCGGTCTCGGCCTCGCCGTCGCCGATCACGCAGGCCACGACCAGGTCGGGGTTGTCGAAGGCGGCCCCGTAGGCGTGGGACAGGGCGTAGCCCAGCTCGCCCCCTTCGTGGATCGAGCCCGGGGTCTCGGGGGCGACGTGGCTGGGGATCCCGCCGGGGAAGGAGAACTGGCGGAACAGGGCCTCCATGCCCCGGGCGTCGGCGGTGATCCCGGGGTAGACCTCGCTGTAGGTGCCCTCCAGCCACGTGTTGGCCACCATCCCCGGGCCGCCGTGGCCCGGCCCGGCCACGTAGAGCACGTCCAGCGCGTCGCGCCGGATGACCCGGTTCAGGTGGGCGTAGACGAAGTTGAGCCCCGGGGTGGTCCCCCAGTGGCCGAGCAGCCGGGGCTTGACGTGCTCGGGGGCCAGCGGTTGGCGCAGCAGCGGGTTGGCGAGCAGGTAGATCTGGCCCACGGACAGGTAGTTGGCCGCCCGCCACCACGCGTCGATGCCGGCCAGCTCGTCCGGGGTGAGGGGCTGGGCTGCGCTGGTCGTCATCGTCGTCCTCCCGCGGGGTCGAGCCGCTGCGACCGCCCGGACGTAGCGTACGCATGCGAAGGAGGTCCACATGGGCGGTAGCTGGTGGTGGTGCCTGCGGCATCAGCGGGCGGAGAGCGACGGCAGCACGGACTGCCCGCCGGAGGACCGGATGGGCCCCTACGAGTCCCAGGAGGCGGCCGAGCACTGGAAGGAGCGGGTCGAGTCCCGGAACGAGAAGTGGGACCGGGAGGACCGGGAGTGGAGCGGCGAGGAGGACTGACGGGGACCCGTCCGCCTCACTGCGGGGCGTCGGGCCGGTCGGCCACCGGCAGGCGCAGCCGCATCCTGGTCCCGCCGTCGGCCGGCCGCTCAGCGATCACCGAGCCGCCGGCGGCCGTCGCCGCCTGCTGGACGATGGCCAGGCCGAGCCCGGACCCCGGTCGCCGCCGGGCCTCGGCCGACCGGTAGAAGCGCTCGAACACGTGCGGGAGGTCGACTACGGGGATGCCGGGCCCGTGGTCGCGCACCACCACCTCGCCGCCGGCCACGTCGACCTCCACCGGCTGGCCCGGGTCGGTCCACGCCGCCGCGTTGTCGAGCAGGTTGGCCAGGGCCCGCTCGAGCTGGGAGGGCAGGGCGAGGACGACCGTCGGGGCCAGGCGGGCGTCGATGGCGACGGCGGGCCACCGCCGGCCGGTGCGCTCCACCGCGTCGGCCACCAGCTCGTCCAGCCGCACACCGACCGGCGCCTCGGTCGCCGACTCCATGCGGGCCAGCTCGATCAGGTCGCTGACCAGGCTGCTCAGGTCCTCGAGCTCGCCGTGGACGTCGTTGAGGACCCCCTCCCGGCCGGCCAGGGCGGGGTCGTTGCGCAGGTAGTCGACGTTGGCCCGGAGGCTGGTCAGCGGGGTGCGCAGCTCGTGGGAGGCGTCGGCCACCAGCTGGCGCTGGGCGGCCAGCGACCGGCGCAGGGCGGTGAGCATGTCGTTGAACGAGGCGGCCAGGTCGGCCAGCTCGTCGCCGCCCTCGACGGGGACGACGCGGTCGGGGTCGCCCGAGGTGGCCACCTCCCGGGCGGCCAGGCGCAGGCGGCGGACGGGCGCCAACGCCGACCGGGCCACCACCCAGCCGACCCCCAGCGCCACCCCGATACCCGCGGTGACCACCACCAGCAGCACCTGCCGGAGCCGGCGCAGGAGGTCGTCCACCCGGTCGAGGGGCTGGGCCAGGGCCACGGCCCGGCCGCCCGGCACGGGGGAGACGTACATCCGCAGGTGGCTGCCGCCGGCGTGCACGTCGTCGAAGAAGGCCGGGGCGCGACCGGCGGCGACGGCCCGGGCCCGAGTCACGTCGGGGAGGGTCAGGCTGCCGGGCCCCAGCGGGGTGACCGCGCCCGACGGGTCGACCAGCTGCCCGTCGGTGACGGGGCCGGCGGGGCCGGAGGCGAGGGCGGTCGAGCCGCCCTGCGCGCTGGCCAGGCGGCGCAGCGAGTCGTCGACCTGGCCCCGGGTCCCGGCCGCCACCGTGACGTACACGACGGCGGCGGCCACCACCAGGACCACGGCCACGGCGCCGGCGGCGACCAGGGTGAGCCGGGCCCGCAGCGTCACCGGCGCAGCACGAACCCGACGCCGCGCACCGTCTGGACCAGCCGGGGCTCGCCGCCCGCCTCCGTCTTGCGCCGCAGGTAGCCGACGTAGACGTCGAGCGAGTTCGACGACGGGCCGAAGTCGTAGCCCCACACCCGCTCGTAGATGACCGACCGGGTGAGGACCCGCCCGGCATTGTCCAGGAGGAGCTGGAGCAGGGCGAACTCGGTGCGGGTGAGGCCCAGCTCCCGTTCGCCCCGCCACGCCTGGTGGCGCGCGGGATCGAGGCGGAGGTCGTCGAAGACCACCTCCCCGGATCCGTCGCCCCCGTCGCCCTCGCCGTGGCGGCGGAGCAGGGCCCGCAGCCGGGCCAGCAGCTCGTCGAGGGCGAAGGGCTTGGTCAGGTAGTCGTCGGCCCCGGCGTCGAGGCCCCGGACCCGGTCGGAGACCTCGGCCCGGGCGGTGAGGAGCAGGACCGGCGTGCGGTCGCGGCCCGAGCGCAGGGAGCGGGTGACCTCGATGCCGTCGATGCCGGGCATGACCACGTCGAGCACGACGGCGTCGGGATGGTCGAGGGCGACCTGGTGGAGGGCGTCCCGGCCGTCCACGGCCACGCTCACCTGGTAGCCGGCCTGGTCGAGGACCCGGGCCAGCGAGGCCCGCACCGCGGGCTCGTCGTCGACGACCAGGATGCGCACCGCCCCATGCTGCCCGGCCCGCCCCGCCGGCGCGCCCGGTTCTTAGGATCTTCTTCGTCCCGCTTCACGGCTCTCTCAAGCCGTCGTGGTCTCATGGGGAGCCATGAGCCCGAGCACCTCCGCACCGCCCCCTGCCGCCAACCGGCACCGCCTGCGCTGGCTGGCCCCGCCCGCCGTCGCCGCCGTCCTGGTGGCCGGCGCCGGCTTCGGCCCCGGGCTGTTCGCCGCCGGGGCCGGGGCGGCGCCGGTCCTTCCTGCAATCAGCGCCCAAGACCTGGTGGCCAGGATCGTGGGCGCCACCCCGCCTTCGTTCTCCGGGACGGTCCAGACCAGGACCAACCTCGGGCTGCCCTCGGTCGGCTCCCTGTTCCCGAGCGGGTCGAGCGTGCTGTCCATGATCCTCACCCCGCACACCATCAAGGTGTCCGCCGCCCCCGGCGGGAAGTTCCACCTGGCCGTGCCCGACGGCCTCACCGAGACCGACGTCGTGAGCGACGGGTCGCAGGTGTGGGTGTGGCAGAGCAGCGACCAGAGCGTGACCCACCTGGCCCAGGACGGCGCGGGCGGCACCGGCCCGCACCCGCCTGGGCCCAATGAGCCGGCGGCGGCGGAGCCGACCCCCGACGCCATGGCCAAGAAGCTGCTGGCCCAGGCCGACCCGACCACCCGGGTGTTCGTCCGCGGCACGGCCACCGTCGCCGGGCGCGACGCCTACGAGCTCGTGCTGGCCCCGACCACGCCCGACACGCTGGTCGCCGACGTGATCATCGACGTCGACGCGGCCACCAGCCTGCCCCTGTCCGTCCAGGTCCTGGCCAAGGACGCGGGGACGCCCGCCCTCGAGGTGGGCTTCACCGACATCTCGCTCGGCGCCCAGCCGCCGTCGGCGTTCACGTTCACCCCGCCGCCGGGGGCCAAGGTCACCGAGGCGGCGTCGCCGGAGGAGCTCCTGTTCGGCCCGCCCCGCCTGCGGCCGGAGCCTGGCGGTCCACCGGTCACCCGCCGCGCCGGCGGCGGCCAGAAGGTGGTCCCCGGCCCCGGGCTCCCCCCCCGGCCGCCCGGCCCGACCGCCACCCCGGCCCCGGAGACCCGGGTCCTCGGCCAGGGGTGGGAGTCGGTGGTCGCCATCCCCGACGGCCCGGCCCAACTGGGCGCCATCGGGCGGCCGGTCAGCGGGGCCTGGGGCTCGGGCCGGCTGGTGACCAGCACCCTGGCCGACGCCCTCGTCCTCGACGACGGCACCGTCCTGGTCGGCGCCGTCGGCCCCGACCGGCTCGAGGCCGCGGTCGCCGAGCTCCACGCCCACCCATGACCGTCGCCGCCCTCGGCAGCCGATCGCCGAGCGCCCCCGGCGTCACCGGGGCGCCGGCCGTCGAGACGACGGGCCTGACCAAGCGGCTCGGGGGGCGGACGGTCGTCGACCGCCTCAGCCTGTCCGTCCCCGAGGGGTCCGTGTTCGGGTTCCTGGGGCCGAACGGCTCGGGCAAGACGACGACGCTGCGGATGCTGCTCGGCCTCGTCTTCCCCGACGCCGGCCGCATCCGCCTGCTGGGCGAGGACATCCGCGAGGCGTCGGCGGAGGTGCTCGCCTCCGTGGGCGCCCTCGTCGAAGGGCCGGCCTTCTACCCGTTCCTCACCGGGCGGGAGAACCTCGAGCGCTTCGACGCCGTGGGGCCGGGCGGTTCCCGCTCGGACCGGGCCGAGCGGATCGAGGGCGCCCTCCATCGCGTCGGGCTGGCCGGGGCCGCCGGCCGCCGGTTCCGCACGTACTCGCTGGGCATGCGCCAGCGGCTGGCCCTGGCCGGGGCCCTCGTGCGCCGGCCCCGCCTCCTCGTGCTCGACGAGCCCACCAACGGCCTCGACCCCCAGGGGACCCGGGAGGTGCGGGCCCTGGTCCGCACCCTGGCCGTGGACGGGACCACGGTGTTGCTGTCCTCCCACCTGCTGTCGGAGATCGAGCAGGTGTGCACGCACGCCGCCGTGCTGCGGGAGGGGAAGCTGGTGGCCCAGGGGAGCCTGGTCGAGCTGGGCGCCGCCTCCCTTCCCGTGCTGCGGGTGGAGACGCCCGATCCCGACGTCGCCGTGCGGGCCCTCCACCAGCTGCCCGGCATCGGGGTGGTGCGGACCGATCCCGACGGCGGACCTGGCACCGACTCCGTCGTCCGGGCCGAACTGGTCGGCGCCGCGCCGGAGGACGTGGCCCAGGCCCTGGTCGGCGCCGGCGTGCGCCTGCGGGCCATGGTCACCGACCGCCCCAGCCTGGAGGACCTGTTCGTGTCGCTCACCGGGGAGGGCTTCGATGTTGGCGAGTGAGCTGCGGCTGCTCTTCGGCCGGGCCCGGACCCGGGCCCTGCTGGTCGTGCTGGCCTGCGTCCCCGTCCTGCTGGCGGTGGCGGTCAAGCTGTCGGGCGGCCCGGCCCGCGACGAGGGGCCGGACTTCCTGGCCCAGGTCTCCCACAACGGGGTGTTCGCCGCCCTGGCCGGGCTGACCGTGACCATGCCGTTCTTCCTCCCCCTCGCCGTTTCCATGGTGGCCGGCGACACGGTGGCGGGCGAGGCGGGGATGGGCACGCTGCGGGCCCTGCTGTTCCGCCCGGTCGGGCGGACCCGCCTCCTGGTCACGAAGTACGCCACCGCCGGCCTGTTCTGCCTGGCCGCCACCTTCGTCATCGCCGGTGCCGGGCTGCTGGCCGGGGCCGCCCTCTTCCCCCTCGGCCGGGTGACCATGCTCTCGGGCGCCACCGTCCCCCTGGGCGAGGGCGTGGTCCGGTCCCTCGGCGCGGCGGGCGTGGTGGGCCTGTCCATGCTCGGGCTGGCCGCCGTCGGCCTGTTCGTGTCGACCCTGACCGAGTCGGCCATGGCCGCCATGGCCGTGACCGCCGGGGTGGCCATCACCAGCGAGATCCTCGACGCCATCCCCCAGCTCCGGGCCATCCACCCCGTCCTGTTCACCCACCGCTGGGACGCCTTCGGGGACCTGTTGCGCACGGCCGGCGGCATGGGGGCCATCGAGCGGGACCTGGCCCTGCAGCTGGCCTGGGCCCTCGTGTTCGGGCTGGCGGCCTGGGCCCGCTTCTCCACCAAGGACGTCCTGGCCTGATCGGCGCCGCCGCCGCGAATGATCCCGGCGGCGGCGGGGCAGAAGGCGGGCATGGAACGAAGCGGAGTGAGCCCCCGGGTGGCGGTGGACACGGCGGATCTGGCCGAGGTGGTCGCCGGGCCCGGCCCCTTCCTGACCGTGCAGCTGGCCACCGAGTCCCACGTCGACAACGCCGCCCAGCGCTCCGAGCAGCGCTGGAAGGCCCTCCGGGACCAGGCGGCGGCCCAGGGTGCGCCCGATGAGGTGCTGGCCGCCGTCGACCCGGTGGTGCCCGACGCCCACCTGGAGGGCGACGGGCTGGACGTGGTGGCCACCCCGGCCGGGGTGCTGCACGTCGAGCACGGGCCGAGGCTGGCCGACGACCGCGACCTCGCCCGCTGGGCCCCGCTTCCGTCGCTGCTGTCGCTCGTCGCGTGGCGCCAGCGCCAGCCCGGCTACGTCACCGTCCTGGTCGACCGCCAGGGGGCCGACCTCACCGGCTACCGGCGGGCGGGCCCCGAGCTGCACCGGGAGGCGGGCGGCGAGGACTTCCCCATCCGCAAACCCAACGCCGGCGGCTGGTCCCAGCGCCGGTACCAGGAGCGGGCCGAGCACACCTGGGAGCGCAATGCGGCCGACGTGGCCGACCAGGTGGCCCGCCTGGCCCGACGGGTCGACGCCCGGCTGATCGTCGCCGCCGGGGACCAGCGGGCGGTGACCCTCCTGCACGACGCCCTGCCCGCCGAGCTGGTCGAGCGGTTCCAGGTGGTCTCGGGAGGCCGTTCCGCCGACGGGTCCGAGCCGTTGTTCGAGGAGGAGGCCCGGGTGGCCGTCGAGCTGGCGGTCAACGCCGACACCGACGCCGCCCTGGAGAAGTTCCGCGAGGAGGCGGGCCAGGGCGACCGGGCCGCCGAGGGCGTGCCCGCCACGCTCGCCGGCCTGGCCATGGCCGCCGTCGACCTGCTCCTGATCGCCCCCGACGACCCCGACGACGCCCGCACCGCCTGGTACGGGCCCGAACCGGTCCATGTGGCCACGACCGCCGACGACCTGCGGGGCATGGGCGTGTACGCACCGATCGAGGGCCGCTTGGTCGACGTGGCCATGCGGGCCGCCCTGGGCACCGGCGCCGGGATCCGGGTGGTCGAGCCGGGCGCCGGCCTCGACGGTGGCATGGGCGCCATCCTGCGCTGGAGCTCGTGATGCCCGTCGCCATCGTGACGGCCTCGGACTCGGGGATCGGCAAGGCCACCGCCGTGGCCCTGGCCGAGGCCGGCTTCGACGTGGGCATCACCTGGCACCGCGACGAGGACGGGGCCAAGGGGACGGCGGAGGAGGTGGCGGCGGCGGGGCGGCGGGCCGAGGTCCGCCGGCTCGACCTGGGCGACCTGCCCGGCGCCGCCGGCGTCATCGACGAGCTGGCCGACGCCCTCGGCGCGCTGCACGTGCTGGTCAACAACGCCGGGACCGGCTCGTCGACCCCCTTCGTCGACCTCGGTTACGACGACTGGCGCCGTTAGGCCGGCCCGGCCACGCCCGTGAGATCGCCGCCGCCATCGTCCACCTGGCCGGGCCGGGGGCGACCTACACGACGGGTTCGTCCTTCGTTATCGACGGGGGCCTGCTGCTCATGGCCGCCGTCCGTTAGGCGCGGGGTCGGGAAGGGAACACTTTTCCCACGAACCGACAAGGAGCGTTCTCATGGTCGACAACACCGATGACCTCAAGGGCAGGGTAAAGGAAGCAGCCGGCGACCTGACCGACGACGACGACCTCAAGCGCGAGGGCAAGGTCGACCAGGCCACGGGCAAGGTCAAAGACGTCGTGGACGACATCGCCGACAAGTTCAAGCGGTAGGGCCCCTCCAGCCATCGACCCCGGGCACCTACGCTCGGGGTGATGGACCTGGAAGCGGCAAAAGTGCGGGTGCAGGAGGAGGTCGACCGCCGGGCCGACCTCCTCCTCGAGGTTTCCCACCGGATCCACGGCCATCCCGAGCTGGTGTTCGAGGAGCGCTTCGCCGCCGACCTCCTCGCTTCCGCCCTCGGCACCGAAGCCGGGATCTACGGCCTGGACACCGCCTTCGAGGCCCGGACGGGCTCGGGCGACGGCCCCACGGTGGCGGTGATCTGCGAGTACGACGCCCTTCCCGGCATCGGGCACGGCTGCGGCCACAACGTGATCGCCGCCGCCGGCCTGGGGGCGGGCCTGGCCGCCGCCACCCTGGCCGAGGAGGCCGGCGGGCGCCTCGTCGTCCTCGGAACCCCGGCCGAGGAGGGCGGCGGGGGCAAGGTGCTGATGGGGGAGCGGGGGGCGTTCGACGGGATCGACGCCGCCCTCATGGTCCACCCCGGCGGGGCCGATCTGACCGAGCCCGACGTCATCGCCATCGCCACCTGGCGGGTCGAGTACTTCGGGCGGGGGGCGCATGCCGCCGCCGCCCCCCACCACGGGCGCAATGCGCTGGACGCCATGGTCCTCGGGTACAACGCGGTGGCCGCCCTGCGCCAGCACATCGCCGCCACCGACCGCATCCACGGGGTCTTCCTGGAGGCGGGGGAGAAGCCGAACATCGTCCCCGACCACACGGTGGCCGAGTGGTACGTGCGGTCGGCCACCATCGAGACCCTCCAGCCCCTCAAGGACCGGGTCCTGGCCTGCCTGGAGGCGGGGGCGGCGGCCGCCGGCTGCCGGATCGAGGTGCAGCCGACCTGCGCGGAGTACACCGACCTGCGCACCAACGCCCCCCTGGTGGACCGGTACCGGGCCAACAGTGCCGCCCTCGGGCGGCCGGTGGCCGACCCGAGCGCGTCGAACCGGGCCGTGGTCAGCACCGACATGGGCAACGTCAGCTACCTGGTCCCCTCGATCCACCCCATGATCGCCGTGTCCCCGCCCGACGTGGCCCTCCACACCGCCGAGTTCGCCCGCTGGGCCGCCTCCGAGGAGGGCGACAAGGCGGTCATCGACGGGGCCAAGGCCATGGCCATGACCGTGCTCGACCTCTGGCTGGCCCCCGGCCTCGCCGAGGAGGTCCGCGCTGCGTTCGGCTCGGGACCCTAATCTCCCCGTCCGCATGCATCCCTACGTCGTCGAGCGGTGGACGGACCACGAGGCCGACGTCCTCCGGCGCTACTTCACCAACCTGGACGGGCCCGTCTTCGCCCTGGTCAACCTGCCCGAGGTGGTCAAGGGCGCCCTGTTCGCCCGCTACTCCCGCTCGGCCAAGAGCCTGCGCCGGCTGTTCCTGGACGAGTTCGTGGGCGACCTGGACACCGAGGGCGACGCGTCGATCGACGCCACCGTCGGGGTCAAGCGGGCCGAGGATCTGTACCGGCGGGTGTTCAGCCAGTACGGCGACGACTCGGTGGCCCAGCTCGGCGGGGTCCACCTGGCCTGCGAGCAGGCCTCGAACTTGCTGACCAAGGTCCTGGAGTGGGGCCGGCTCATGGCCTACCTGGAGCAGTCGACCCGGTACGTCGCCTACGACGCCCGCCTCGGCGGTCGCTACCGGTACCACCGCGATCCGGCGGTGCTGGCGTCGCCCCTCGGCACCCGCTACGTCGCCGACCTGGACCACGCCTTCGACACCTACGCATCCCTGGTGCCCGTGCTCAGCGAGCACTACCGCCAGGTCCACCCCAAGGATCCGGGCGACTCGGACTTCGTGTACCGCCAGTCCGTCAAGGCCAAGGCCCTGGACGCCCTGCGAGGCATCCTGCCGGCGGCCGCCCTCTCCAACGTGGGGATCTACGGCACCGGCCAGGCCTACGAGCTGCTCCTGCTGCGCATGCGGGGCCACGCCCTCCCGGAGGCCCGGGCCTATGCGGAGATGATGGTGGCCGAACTGCGCAAGGTGATCCCGTCGTTCCTGACTCGCCTGGACCGCCCGGACCGGGGCGGCGAGTGGACGGCCTACCTGGCCGCCACCGGCCGGGCCACGGCCGACGTGGCCGCCCGGCTGTTCGGGGAGGTGGAGCCCGAGGCCCGCCCGGCCGTCACCCTGGTCGACTTCGACCCCGAGGCCGAGGACAAGCTCCTGGCCGCCATGGTCTACCCGCACACCCACCTTCCCGAGGACCAGATCCTGGCCCGGGTGCGGGCCCTGTCCGCCGACGAGCGCCAGGCCGTGGCCGACGCCTACGTGGGCGACCGGGCCAATCGCCGGCACAAGCCGGGCCGGGCCCTCGAGGTGGCGCCCTACCGCTTCGACGTCCTGTCCGACTACGGGGCCTTCCGAGACCTCCAGCGCCACCGCATGCTGACCATGCAGTGGCAGGCCCTCACCCCCCGCCACGGCTACGTCATGGCCGACGACGTGGTCGCCGCCGGCGGCGGGGCCGCCGCCGCCTTCGAGGAGGCCATGGCCGCCTCCGCCGCCCTCCACGACGCCCTGGTCGAGCAGTTCCCGGCGCAGGCCGCCTACGCCGTGGCCCTGGCCTACCGGCTGCGCTACTCGATCTCCATGAACGCCCGGGAGGCGCTGCACATGCTGGAGCTGCGCACGTCGCCCGCCGGGCACCCCTCCTACCGGCGGATCTGCCAGGAGATGCACCGCCTGATCGGCGAGCAGGCCGGGCACCGGATCGTGGCCGGGCTGATGCGCTTCGTCGACCACAGCGAGGCCGGCGCTGGGCTCGAACGGCTCCCGGGCGAGCGCCGGGCCGAGGCCCGGCGGGCCGAGCCGGGCGGGCAAGTCTCGACATGAACTAGAGGCAGAAATTTGCATTGCTCCTGACCTGCCGCGACGCGCAAAGAGGCTGGTCAAAGGGGTCGTGGCGCGCCTTGCGCGGGCCGGGCCGGCGCGTCATGCTCCTCAACGTCCCTTACGCCCCACACCCCCGGGTCGTGGGCCTCGGCGCCGCCCTCCGGCGGTGCCGCGGTGGGGGCGCATGAAGGGCAAGGCGGGACTCGAGGGACCAAGTAGAGAACGTTCTGATAACCCACATGGGTCGGTCCGGCCACCGCCCCGGGTAGGGCTACGGAGCGGTACCAACGGTCCCTCGAGTTTCGCCGCCGACGAACCGGTTCGCCGGCCGAGCGCAGAGCGTCGCGGCGTTCGGGCCGAGCAAAGCGAGGACCGAACTGTCGTCTATGCTGCCGCCCCCGAACCCCCCCTTTGGAACGGATGCGCTGCGATGGCTGACGACCCGGACGAGGAACTCGAGGACGTCGACGAACCCGACGACCCCGACATCGTCGATCTCGAATCCCTGGACGAAGACGACGACGACCTGCTGGAGGACGACGCCGACGTGCTCGACGCGGACGTTGACGACGTCGTCGACCTGGACTTGGAGGCCGAGGTGGAGACGCCGGTCGCCGTGGTCGTGGCCGACGACGAGGACGACGACGAGGACGACGAGGACATCGACCCCGACGACGTGGAGGCCGGGCTGGACGTCATCCTGAAGGACCGCCTGGTCGTGGTCGACGAGGAGGAGGACGAGGAGGACGACGTCCCCGACGCCGAAGACCGGGCCGAGGGGTCCACCAAGGTGCTGCCCAAGCGCCCGGGGGAGTTCGTGTGCCAGTCGTGCTTCCTGGTCAAGCACCCGAGCCAGCTGGCCGACCCCGAGCGGATGCTCTGCCGGGACTGCGTGTAGCGAGCGGTCCCCACCGTCGTAGGGTGGGTGCATGACCCCGCGTCGGGACGATCCCGCCGAGCAGCTCCTCGATGTGCTCGTGTACGCCCCCCTCGGGCTGCTCCTGGAGGCCCGCGACCTGCTGCCCAAGCTGGCCGACAAGGGCCGCCAGCGCCTCGGCGGCCAGGTGACCGTGGCCCGCATGGTGGGCGAGCTGGCCGTCCGCCAGGGCCAGCGCCGGGCCGAGAAGGTCCTCGAGCGGCTGCGCCAGCAGAACAGCGCGGGGGCGGGGGCCAACCCGGCCCAGGCCCGGCCCGCCAACGGGCGCGCCGGCGAGCCGGCCAACGGGCAACGCCCCGAGCCGGCGACGGTGACCGACATCCGGCCCTCCACCGCGCCCGCTCCTGACGCCGAGCCCGCGGCCGGCGGGGCCTCGGTCCTGGCCATCCCCGGGTACGACACGCTGTCCGCCTCGCAGGTCGTCCCCCGGCTCGAAGGCCTCTCGGCCGACGAGCTCGAAGCGGTCCGGGTCTACGAGCAGACCACGCGCGCCCGCAAGACGGTCCTCACCCGGATCGACCAGCTGCGCGGCAAGCTCTAGGTGGACGAGGGCTGCCGCCCGGCCACCGCGGCCGACGTCCCCCGCCTGGCCGAGCTGGCCCGGGCAGTCATCGCCGAGCTGGCCCCCATGCGGGGCGGCGAGGTGTGGCGGGCGCGAGAGGCCCGGGCCGAGCCCATCGAGGAGGGCCTGGCCGCCGCCCTCGAGGACGCCGACTCCCGGGTGCTGGTCGCCACCATCGACGGCGTGGTGGTGGGCTACTCCGTGGTCCGCCTCGAACACCTGGGCGACGGGTCGGTCCTCGGGGTGGTCGACGACATCTTCGTCGAGGAGGAAGCCCGCCAGATCGGCTTGGGCGAGGCCATGATGGACGACCTGGTGGCCTGGTGCGACGAGCGCAAGTGCCTGGGGATGGACGCCATGGCCCTCCCCGGCCACCGGGCCACCAAGAACTTCTTCGAGGAGTCCGGTTTCACCGCCCGCCAGCTGGTGATGCACCACAGGTTCGACCGCTGAGGGCGGAAGTGTGCGTCGGCGCGGTCGCGGTCAGCGACGACCGCCTCCTGCTGATCCGTCGCGGCCACGGTCCGGCGGCGGGGGAGTGGTCCCTGCCCGGGGGGCGGGTCGAGGGCGGCGAGACGCTGGCCGAGGCCGTCGTGCGGGAGCTGGCCGAGGAGACCGGCCTGGAGGGGATGTGCGAGACCCTGGTGGGCTGGGTCGAGCGCATCGGCGAGGACCACCATTTCGTGATCCTCGACTTCCTCGTGACCATCCTGGACGGCGACGATGTGATCCCGTTCGCCGGCGGGGACGCGGCGGAGGCGGCTTGGGTCCCCCTGGACGAGGTGGCCCACCTCGCCCTGACCGAGGGCCTGGCCGAGTTCCTCCACGAGCACGGCATCGTGCCCCTCATCGCTTGAGCAATTCGCCGCGTCTGGTCAATCCGCGGCCCTATCCGGCCCCCGATTGACCAAACGCTCAGCCCGGCGGGCCCTCGGCGACGGGCCCGGGGTCGACGGCGGGCTGGGCCGGCTCCGCTGCGTCGGCGGCCGGGACCGGCGCGGGCTCGACGGCGGCGGGCTGGGCGGGAGCGGGCGGGGCCGCCGGCGCGGCGGCGGCCGGTGGGGCCGGGGGGCGGCGGGGCGGCGGCGGGGGGACCAGGCGGCCGGGCGGCGTCTCCCCGAGGAGGGGCCCGAGGGCCGGGACCTTGGGGATGGCCTGGCGGATGGTCGTGCGCGCGGCCTCGTCGACCCCGGCGGGCAGCCCCTTCGGCGTGAGGGCCCGGCGGACGGGCGAGGTCAGCACGGCTTCGAGCACGGCCAGCCAGCGGTCGGGGGCGGTGTCGGGGCCCATGGCGTCACCGGCGGCCTGGCTCAGCCCCGATGCCAGCTCGGGCGGGAGGCGGAGCCCCTGCTCGGGCGGGCGGCTGCTGACCCGCAGGGCGCGAACCACGCGGCCCTCGGCCAGGCAGGTCGTGATCTCGTCGACCCACTCCTGGCGCTCGGCCGCGCTGCGGCGCTCGAGGCCCTCCCGGAGCCGGGCGGCCAGGGCCCGGCTCTCCTCGTCCCGCCCGGCACCGTCGGCGCCGGCGACGACGGTGCGCAGGTCGCGCAGGCTGATCTCGTCCACCGAGGCGGCGGCGGCTTCCGCCCGGTCCCGCCACTCGGCGGCCCGCAGGGCGGGGAGCAGCTCCTCGGCCAGGCCCAGGATGGCCTCGGGCCGGATCTCGGGGGCACCGGCGGCCCGGGCTTGGGCGTTCTGCTCGCCGACCGCCTGGCGCACGCCGGAGAGGCCGCCGCGCAGGACCTGCTCGGCGATGGCCCGCTGCTCGGGCGACAGGGCGGCCAGGGCCGCGTCACGGTGGGCCCGGCCGGGCTGCAGCCGCTTGGCCGGCGGCCGCGGCGGCCGCCCCGGAGCACCGGCCGGCGCCTGGGGCCGAGCCGGACGCTCGCGCGCCGGCCGGTCCTGGCTCCGGCGCTCGCCGGCGGGGCGATCGGGCCTGGTGCGCTCCCCGGGGGGACCGTCGCGGCGCGGCCGCTCGCCGGGGCCCCGCTCGGTCCGCGGCCGGTCCCCGGGCCCGCGCTCGGTCCGCGGCCGCTCGCGCGGCCCCGACCCGGCGCCGGCGTCCCGTCGGGGCCCCTCGCCGGGGCTGCCCACCTGGCTGGCCCGCGGGCGCGTCGTGCCCGGGCCACCCGGGGTCGGGCGACCGCCGCCGGGGCCGGGCCGGCCCCCGGGGCGTCCCCCACCACCGCCAAAGCGATCGCCGCCGCCGCCGAAGCGGTCACCCCGATCGCGGTCGCCGCGCCGGCCCCGGTCGCCCCCCTCGCGCTCGGGCGCCAGGGGGCTGTGGGTCACCAGCTCCTCCTCGCGACCGGACCCGAGGATGGGCAGCAGCTCGGGACCGCCCTTCTTGGCCTTGGGAGCCATGACGGAGGTCACGTTGATCCCGTCGAGGTCGAAGTCGGCCTCGGCCTTGACCACGTCGCCGACCTTGGCCCCCTCGTGGAGGATGGACGCAGCCACCACGCCCTTCGGCTGGCGGGCCCCGGCGGCGCGCCAGGTCCAGGTGCCGTCGGGGCGCGAGCTGGTGAGCTCAATGTCGATACGGGGCATACAGGGCCCAACCTAGCCAACGGCCCCGACCGCCTGCTCCCGCCGGTGGCCGCGCCGCCATGTTTGCCTCGCCGTCGGGCGGCGGTAGGAGGGTGTCGCGCCGGCACGACACGAGGAGGGCGCCATGGCCCAACAGACCGCCACCACCGATCTCCGGCCCACGGACGGCCACTCGTTGGTGACCGCGCAGGGGCGGACGTCCATCGCCGACTCGGTGGTCGAGAAGATCGCCGGCGTCGCCGCCCGGGAGATCTCCGGCGTGCACGAGATGGGCCGGGGGGCGGCCCGCGCCTTCGGGACCCTCAAGGAGAAGCTCCCGGTCGGGAGCAGCGGGCCGAGCGTGACCCAGGGGGTCCGGGTCGAGGTCGGCGAGCGCCAGGCCGCCATCGACATCGACCTGGTCGTCGAGTACGGCGTCTCCATCCCGGACGTCGCCCAGTCGGTCCGGGACAACGTCATCGCCCGGGTGGAGGCGATGACCGGCCTGCAGGTGACGGAGGTCAACGTCTCGGTCGACGACGTGTTCCTGGGCGACGACAGCAGCGCGCCCGAGGCCCCGCGCGTGCAGTGATGGCCGACCTCGAGGCGGTCGCCGCCGCCGCCTTGGGTTGCCCGCTGATCGCCGGTCTGGCCGGGGGCCGGCTGGGCGAGATCGCCACCTACCTGCCCGGGCGACGGCTCGTCGGCGTCCGGGAAATGGACGGCACGGTCGAGGTCCACCTGGTGGCCCGGTGGGGGACACCCCTGCCCCGCGTGGCCGACGTGGTCCGGGCGGCCGTCGCCCCTTATGCCGGCGGTCGGCCGGTCGCCGTGTTCGTGGACGACATCGAGGTGCCGGCCGACCCCGCCGTCGCCGCGCTCGAGGAGGCCGGCAGCCGTGCCGCCTCATGAGGTGCTCGGCGTCCGGGTCGGCGCCCCAAAGCACGAGGTGGCCGCCGCCTTCCGCCGCTACGCCCGGCGCCACCACCCCGACCGGGGGGGCGACGCCGCCACCTTCCATGCCGGGGTCGACGCCTACCACCGGCTGACCGGAGCGGCACCGCCTGCCGGCGCCGAGGTCGTCTTCCATCGCCGGCCCCGGCTGCTGGCCCGGCTCCGCCGCCGTCGCCCCACCCGCTCGCTCATCTAACGAGGAGGCACCATGCAACCCACCGTCGTCGGGCTCTTCGTCGGCCTGATCCTCGGCTTGGCCCTGGCCTTCGACGGCTTCGGCTCCATGCTCATCGTCGCCTTCTGTGGCGCCGTCGGCTACCTGGTCATGAAGGTGGTCCAGGGCGAGATCGACCTGACGCCGTACCTGGGCGGGGCCAACCGGAACCGCAGGTGACGGCGACGACCGCCCCGTTCACCGTCGACCCACCCGCGCCGACCGCCGACCTGCCGCGCGCCGCCCTGGTCACCCCCCGGGGCGAGACCATCATCGCCCCGGCGGTGGTCGAGAAGATCGCCAGCCGGGCCGCGTCCGAGGTCGATGGTGTGGGCGGGGTGGTCGAGACCGGCCTGTCCCGGCTCCTGCCGTGGTCGGTCGGCAGTGGCCCGCCGCCGGCGCGGGCGGCCGCCGACGTGCGGGCGGAGACGGTCACCGTCGACCTGACGGTCAACGTGCTCTATCCGGAGCCGGTGGCGGCGGTGACCAACCGGGTGCGGGACCAGGTGACCCGCCGGCTGGGCGAGCTGTGCGGCCTGCGGGCCACGGAGGTCAACATCGTCGTCCCCGCCCTGGTCCCGCCCGCCCACCGGGGCCGGCGCCGGGTCGAGTAGGAGCGCCGATGCGGATCGTCAACCGGGTGCTCGCCGCCGTCCTCGCCCTCGCCCTGCTGGTCGGCGGCCTCCTGGTGGCCGTGGAGATCGTGGTGGCCGGCTTCGACCGTTCCCCGTGGGTGCTGCCCCACGACGAGTGGTACCGGAGCGCCCGCACCCGGGCCTGGGACGCGGCGCCGCCGCGGTGGATCTTCATCGGCCTGGTGGTGGCCGGCGTGGCCCTGCTGCTGCTCCAACTCGCTCGGCGCCGACCGGTCGCCCTCCCCTTGACCCCGGCCGCGGTACCGGCGGACGTGAACCGGCGGAGCCTGGAGAAGGCCTTGGTCCGCGAGGCCAACCGGGTCGACGGCGTGGCCGGGGCCAGGGCCCGGGTGGCGGCCGAGAAGGCCGACGTCGTGGCCACCACCAACCGCCGCCAGGAGGGCGACCTGCCCGCCCGGGTCCAGGCCGCCCTCGACCGCCGGCTCGGCGCCCTCGGCCTGGCCCGCCCCCCGGCGGCCCGGGTCAAGGTCAACGCCAGGGGCGACCGGTGAGGCGCGGGGCCGACCGGCTCAACGGCGCCGTCCTGACCCTGCTCGGGGTCGCCCTCGTGGCGGTCGGCGCCTACGGCCTGGCCCGCGGGTACGGCGCCTTCGGCGACGCCCGGGCCCACGACCCGGTGCTGACCGACGACGTCCGCGCCTTCGTCGCCCGCAACGCCGGCTGGTTCTGGCCCGTGGCCGCCATGGCGGCCGTCCTCGTGGCCTGGCTCGGCCTGCGCTGGCTCCTGGCCCAGCTCACCCCGACCGGCGTGGCCCGGCTCCGGGTGCGGGCCGACGGCCCCGGGCGCACCGAGCTGGTCGCCTCCGGCGCCACCGCCGCCCTGGCCGCCGACATCGAGGGCTATCCGGGAGTCCGGGGCGCCCGGGCCCGGATGGTGGCCGACCACCCGGCCCCCGAGGTCGCCGTCACCGTCGATGTCGCCGACGACGCCGACGTGGCCGCCCTGCGCCGGCGGGTCGAGGAGCACGCCGTGCCCCGGTTCCGCGCCGCCCTGGAGCTCGGCGAGCTGCGCACCAATCTCCACCTGCGCCTGGCCGAGCCCCCGCCCCGCCGCCTGCGCTGAGCGTCAGCCGAGCGCGGCGGCCCGGCCGGCGACGGCACCCAACCCCAGGGCGGCGGCCGTCTCCCGGGCGGCGGCGACCATCGCGCCGGCTTGCTCGCGTCCCCCAACCGCTCCCTGGTCCAACAGGCAGGCGGCCCACGCCACCCGGGTGCGGGCCAGCCAGGTGGGGGCGCCCATCCGCTCGTGCACCTCGGCGGCGGCGGCGAAATGGTCGACGGCGGCCCGGTGGTCGCCCAGGGTGGCAGCCAGCAGGCCGAGGTAGTGGCCGACGGCCCCCGAGTAGGCCAGCGACGAGATGGTCACGAACTGGCCGTCGTAGGGGGCCAGGAGCTCGGTGAGGAGCCGAGCCCGGTCCCGATCGCCCAGCCGGGCGCATACCGCGGCGCAGTTGGCCATGACGTGGAGCCAGGTCGGCTCGAAGGGATGGTCGGCGAAGTCCTTGGCCGCCAGCTCGTCGAAGATCGGCCGGGCCTCCTCCGGCCGGTCGACCTCGCAGAAGGCCAGGGCCTGCCACGACCGCAGGAACCACCGCGACTCCGGGTGGCGGGCCAAGGCCACGCGAAGGGGTCGCTCCCACCGGTCCAGGGCGCCCCGCTCGAAGGCCAGCTGGATGCGTTGGCACGAGAAGAAAAGCTCGGCGTCGGCATGGCCGGCGGCCCGCCCGAGGCGGAACGCCTCTCCGGAGAGCTGCTCGGCTTCGTCGAGCCGGCCGGCCAGGAGGGACCGGCCGGCGCGCAGGTAGGTCGTGAACCAGCGGGTCGTCGGCTGGCGCAGCTCGGTGGACAGCCGCTCGAAGGCGCGGAAGCAGCGGGCCGCCTCCTCGGCGTCGGCCGCCTCCATGGCCGCCATGGCCCGCCAGCCCCACCCCTGGCAGCGCAGCGACGGGTCGGGCAGCGCCTCGGCCACGGCCAGCAGCTCGGCGGTGTTGGCCAGGCGCTCGGGCAGGGTGCCGGGGTCGCCGCGTAGCGTGTTGTAGCGGGGGATGAGCACGGCGGCCAGCGTGGGCAGGTCGCCCAGGCGGCGGGCGATGGCCAGGGCCTCGTCGCTGCGCTGGCGCACGGCGTGGGCGTCACCGGCGTACACGAGCTCGACGGCCAGGTTGGCCAGGACGCAGGCCCGGAGCCGGTCGTCCTCCGGCGGCAAGGCGGCAAGGGCGGCCTCCAGGGCGGAGACCCGCTCGCCGTCCACGCTGTAGGTCGCGCTCCAGAAGCCCCGGCTGTTGGCCACCGCGGCCCGGGCCATCCGCTGGGGGTCGCCGAGGGCGCCGGCGACCTGGGCGGCGTCGAGCAGGGTCCGGCGGTGGGCGGGGTCGCCGCTGCGCTTCTCGGCCTCGCCCAGGGCCATGAGGAGGTCGGCGCGGGCCGCGGTGTCGCCGGGGGGGAGCAGGCCGAGGGCGCTGCGGTAGTGGCGGACCGCCTCGTCGTGGGCCAGGAGGTCCAGGGCCCGGTCGCCGGCCAGCGTCGAGTAGCGGACCGCCTTGTCGGTCTCGCCCAGCTCGGCGGCGGCCACGAAGTGGTGGGCCAGCTCGGGCAGGTGGTCGTCGAGCCGACCGGCGAAGACCCGCTCGATGGCCTCGCCCACCGCCCGGTGCAGGCGGGCCCGGCGGGCGGAAGAGAGGCTGTCGTAGAGGGTCGCCCGCACCAGGGCGTGGGTGAACCGCTGGCGCAGGGACGACCCGGGCGCCTCGGAGACCAGGCCGGCGGCGAGGGCCTCTTCCAGGCCGGCCAGCAGGGCGTCCTCGTCCACGGCGGCGGCCACCTCGAGCACCGACAGGTGGTAGTGGCCCCCGATCACCGAGGCGACCAGCAGGAGGCGGCCGGCATCCTCGGACAGGCGGGAGACCCGGCGCTGGACCACGCTGCGGACCCCGTCGGGGACCCCTGTGGCTTCCAGGGACCACGACGCCGCCGGACCGCCGGTGTCGGCCAGGTTGCGCACGACCTCGCCGACGAAGAAGGGGTTGCCGCCGGTGCCCTCGTGGATCGAGCGCACCAGGTCGACCTGGCTGTCGCTCAGCGGCTGGCTGGTGGCGGCCACGATCAGCTCCCGCACCGCCCCGGCGTCCAGGCCGGACAGGGCCAGGTGGCGGACCTTCGCCGGCGGCAGCCCGAGGGCGCCGACCAGGTCGAGGCCCGGACCAGCCTCGGACCGCTCGGTGTCCCGGTAGGTCCCGACGGCCAGCAGCGGCATGGCCTCGGCCCGCAGCACCAGGTGGCGCAGCAGGAGCAGCGTCGGTCGGGCCGCCCAGTGCAGGTCGTCGAGCAGGAGGACGACCGGCCGGTCGCGAGCCAGGGCGGCCAGCGTCCGGGTCACCGCCTCGAACAGGCGGTAGCGCTCGGTCTCGGGGTCCGACGCCACCGGGTCCGGGAGCCCGGGGGCCAGGTCGGCCAGCTCGGGCACCAGCCGGACCAGCTCGCCGCCCCGCCCGCCCACGCAGGCGTCCAGCTGCTCGGGGGCCAGCCCGGGGAGCACCCGGCCCAGCGCCTCGGCGAAGGGTTGGTACGGGACGGCCAGCTCCTCGTCGCAGTGGCCGAGCAGGACCGCGGCGCCCTCGCCGTGGGCGGCCCGGGCCAGCTCCATGGCCAGGCGGGTCTTGCCGACTCCGGGCTCGCCGGCCAGCAGGGCCAGGCGGGGCCCGCCGTCCCGGGCCGCCCGCCACTCGGCCATGAGATCCTCGAGCTGGCCCGTCCGGCCCACGAACGGGGACCCCCCATCTTCGGCGCTCAGGGGGAAGGGCGCGGCGGCGGGGGCGACCAACGGCGACGGGCCGGCGGCCGCCGCCGATCGGGGGGACCAGTCGAGCTCGGGGGCCTGAAGCAGGACCGCCTCTTCGAGGCGCTGGAGGGCGGGAGCGGGGTCGATGCCCAGCTCCTCACCCAGTTGGCGACGCAACTCGGCGTAGGCCCGCAGCGCCTCGGCCTGGCGGCCGCAGCGGTAGAGGGCGACCATCAACTGGCCCCAGAGGCGCTCCCTGAGCGGGTGCTCGTCGACGAGCTGCCGGAGCGAGCCGGCCAGGGCGGCGTGGTGGCCGAGGGCCAGTTCGGCCTCGACCCGCTCCTCCTGGGCGACCAGGCGCAGCTCCTCCAACCTGGCCGCCTCGGACATGGCGAAGGGCTGATCGGCGAACTCGACCAGCGCCGGGCCCCGCCACAGGGCCAGGGCCTGGTCGAGGGCGGCCGCCGCCCGGTCCGGGACGCCCCGGGCCAGCAGGTCGCGGCCCTGGGCCAGGAGGGTCTCGAACCGCTGGGCGTCGACGTGGCCGGATCCGACGTGGAGGACGTAGCCGGGCCGCCGGCTCTCGATCGTGGCCGCCGCTCCCTCCCCCGCGGCCAGGGCCCGGCGCAGCCGCGACACCTGGACCTGGAGGGCGGCGGCCGCGTCCTCCGGCGGACGGCCGGCCCACAGCTCCTCGACCAGCCGGTCCGCCGACACCACCTCGCCGGCGTGGACGACGAGCAGGGCCAGCAGGGCTCGCTGCTTGGGCCGGCCGAGGTCGAGGCGACGCCCGCCGTCTTCCACCTCGAGCGGCCCCAGGATCCGCAGCTCCACTGCGCCAACAATAGGGGCGCAGGGCGTAAAATCGTCGGTGGGCGCCACGCCCGGGTCCAGAGGAGTTTGCCCGTGATCAAGTCGAGGCGGCTGGTAGAAGGCCAGACACGCGAGGAAGCTCGCGCCGGCCTCCGCCCCGGGAACTTCCAGGGGCGCCCGCCCCGGGGCCGGTCGCACGAGGCCGAGGTGGCGGCCATGAACGCCCTCGACGACCGCTGGTTCAGCACCAGCCGGTTCAAGCGCCAGGCCCGGGTCCTCGCCCTGGAACCGCTGACCACCACGGGGACGTTCCGCGTGCGCTTCGAGGTCACCGACGGTGAGCCCTTCGACTTCCTCCCCGGCCAGTTCGTCGGCGTGGAGGCCCACTTCGAGGGGCGGGGGTTCCGCCGCAGCCCGTACTGCATCCTCTCCGACCCGTCCGAGGCCCCCCGGTTCGACCTGTTGGTCCGCGCCGTTCCCGACGGCCCCCTCTCGCTCTACCTCGCCGACCTCCAGCCCGGTGACGAGGTGGTGTTCCGGGGCCCGACCGGGCGGTCGATGATCCCCCGCCACCCGGACCGGGAGCTGGTCCTGCTGGCCACCGGCACCGGCGTGGCCCCGCTGATCTCCCTGGCCGGCCACCTCCTCCGCGCCGGGTACCCGCACCCCATCTCGCTGTGGTGGGGCCTGCGCCTGGTCGAGGACATCTGCCTCACCGACGAGCTCGAGGCCCTGGCCACCGCCTACGAGGGGTTCAGGTACGAGATCACCCTGTCCCAACCGCCGGAGAACTGGTCCGGCCTGCGCGGGCGCATCGGCGAGTCCGTCCCCCCGTTGCTGCCGACGCTGGGGGGCAAGCGCTACTACCTGGTCGGCAACGGGGCCATGCTCGAGGAGATGGCCCTCGCCCTGTCCGACCTCGGCGTCGTCCAGCAGTTCATCTACAAGGAGCCCTACTTCGACACGGTCCACGACCCCGACCGCGAGGTCGTCGCCGCCATCCGGGAGCGGTTCGTGGCCACCGACCTGTTCTCCGCCTACGCCGCCCGGCGGGGGTCGGCCTTCGACATCGACCGCGACGTCGAGGCGGCCCGTACCGGCAAGGCCGGCAACGGGGACCCGCTGGCGGTGTCCGACCTGTTCGAGCTGCTCCCGGCCTTCCTCTCCCACCACCCGGACCAGGAGGACCCCCAGCCCACCCACGTCGAGCGCCCCTGGAACCGCCCGGGCTGACGCACTTGACGGCCCCCCGGCCCGGCTATGAGAATGACAACGGTTCTCATTTCCCCAGCTGGAGGTCCGAGTGCGCACGCGAGTGGCGGTTGCCCTGGTCATGGCTCTGGTCATGGCCGGCGGCGCCTGCGGCGCCAGGGGCGGCCCGGCGGCCGCGGCGGGCAAGGTCAAGGTGGTGGCCGGGTTCTACCCACTGGCCGAGGCGGCCGCCCGGGTCGGGGGCGACCGGGTGGCGGTCACCAACCTCACGCCGGCGGGCGCCGAGCCCCACGACCTCGAGCCCACCTCCAAGGATCTCGACCGGATCGAGGCCGCCGCCGTGGTGCTGTACCTCGGGCACGGCTTCCAGTCCGGCGTCGAGAAGGCGGCCAAGCGGGCCAAGGCGACCGCCGTCGACCTGCTGGACCCGGCCTTCGGGCTGGTCGAGGGGGTGCCCGACGAGTCGGGCCACCTCGGGACCGACCCCCACGTCTGGCTCGACCCCACGCTGATGGCCCGCATCGTCGGCAAGGTCCAGGCCGCCCTGATCGCCGCCGACCCGGCCGGCCAGTCGGCCTACGAGGCCAACGGCGCCGCCTACCAGGCCGCCCTCGCCGCCCTCGACGCCGCCTACCGGCAGGGCTTGGCCACCTGCGACCGCAAGGTCATCGTCACCGCCCACGCCGCCTTCGGCTACCTGGCCCGCCGGTACGGCCTGGTCCAAGACGCCGTCACCGGGCTGTCGCCCGAGTCCGAGCCCGATCCCAAGCGCTTGGCCGGATTGGCGGCGAAGGTCCGCGCCCAGGGGGTCACCACCGTGTTCTACGAGACGCTGGTGTCGCCCAAGGTGGCCCGGACGCTGGCCCGGGAAACGGGGGCCACCGCCGCCGCCCTCGACCCGATCGAGGGGCTGACCAGACAGGAGCAGGCGGCGGGAAAGAACTACCTGTCGCTGATGGGGGACAACCTGGCCGCCCTGCGGGCCGCCCTGAGTTGCCGGTGACCAGCTTGGCGGTGACCACTACCGTGGCGAATCGTTCTCATTCCTGATCACGCCGTGGATCCCGTTCTGTCCGTCGACGGCGTGGGCTTCTCCTACGGCCGCCATCCGGTGCTGGACAGCGTGAGCTTCGGGGTGGGCGCGGGGGAGTTCGTCGCCCTGGTGGGGCCGAACGGCTCGGGCAAGTCGACCCTCCTGCGGGTCCTGCTCGGCCTGGCCCGGCCCCAAACCGGCGGCGTCCGCCTCTTCGGGGTGCCGCCGGCGGCCCTGCGCAACCGCTGGCGGGTCGGCTACGTCCCCCAACGGTCGGTCGTCGCCGAGCAGCTTCCCGTCACCGTCGCCGAGGTTGTTACCTCCGGCCGGGTGGCGCGCCGGGGGTGGGCCCGCCGCCTGCGGGCCGACGACCGCACGGCCGTCGACCACGCCCTGGCCTCGGTCGGGCTCACGGACCTGGCCGGCGTGAAGCTGGCCGAGTTGAGCGGGGGCCAGCAGCAGCGGGCCTTCATCGCCCGGGCCCTGGTCAACGGCCCGGAACTGCTCGTCCTCGACGAGCCCGTCGCCGGTGTCGACGTCGACTCCCAGGAGCTGTTCCGCGCCTCGCTGGTCCACATGGTGCGCGAGCACGGCGCCGCCGTGCTGCTCGTCTCCCACGAGCTCAGCGCGGTGGCCGACGACCTCGACCGCCTCATCGTGCTCCGCCGGGGCAAGATCGCGTTCGACGCCCCGCCGGGAGACCTGACCGCGGCCGGCGTCAGCCTCGGGGTCCACCGGGAGGATCTGCCGGTCTGGCTCGAGGGCCCGGGCTGATGCTCGGCCTGCCGTGGCCCTTCGACACCGAGTACATGCAGCTGGCGCTGGGCGCCGGCTTGGTGGTCGGCGCGTCGGCCCCCCTGATCGGCACCTTCCTGGTCCAGAAGCGGCTGTCGCTCATGGGCGACGGGATCGGCCACGTGGCCTTCGCCGGCGTCGCCGCCGGCCTGCTCACCGGCCTCAGCCCCCTGTGGACCGCCCTGGTCGCCGCCGTGATCGGGGCGGTGGCCATCGAGTGGCTGCGCCTGCGCCGCCGGGCCTCAGGCGACCTGGCCCTGGCCGTTTTCTTCTACTCGGGGATCGCCGGGGGGGTCGTGCTCACCGGGCTGGCCGGGTCCCTGAACGCCGGCGTGCTCACCTACCTGTTCGGCTCCATCCTGACCGTGAGCCCGGCGGACACGGTGACCATCGTCTCGCTCGGGCTGTTCATCGTGGTCACGGTGGGCCTGGGCTGGCGGACGATGTTCTCGGTGATCCTCGACGAGGACGCGGCCCGGGTGGCCGGGCTGCCGGTCGACGTGCTCAGCCTGGCCCTCGCCGCCCTGGCCGCGGTGACCGTGGTGGCCGCCATGCGGGTGGTCGGGGTCCTGCTCGTCGCCGCCCTCATGGTCCTGCCCGTCGGCAGTGCCCAGCGGCTGGCCGGCTCGTTCGCGGCCACGCTGCGCTGGTCGGCCGCCTTGGGCGCCGGCGCCGTCGTGGTCGGCCTCGTCCTGGCCCGCTGGCTCGGGCTGGCGCCGGGCGCCACCATCGTCCTCGTCGCCGCCGCCACCTTCCTGGCCACCGCCTCGGCTGACTCCCTGCGCCGCTCCTCCGCCCGCCCGGGCTCGCCGCTGCGAGCCGATGCGTGAGCGGCTTGGCCGTGGTCGGCGACCGCGTCGTGTTCAGCGCGGACGACCGGGTGTGGTCGGCGCCCCTGCACGCCTCCTGATCAGCTCCGCCCGACCTGGATGTACGCCGAGCCGGGAGATTGTGGCTTCCAGTCGCCCGAGGTGGGGGTCCAGACCCGGCCCATGAACGCGACGGAACTGACGTGGTAGGCGGCGGCGTGCGCCACCAGCCAGGTGGCCACTGCCCAGCCGGCGTCCTCCGCCATGGGCGCGGCCAGGTCGACCGGACCCAGTTCGGCGGCCATGGCCGCAGGAAGGGGGTCAGGGCCGGCGACTGGAGCCGATGCCGACTCGGGGAAGCGGCACGCGAACGCCGCCGGAGTGTGACCGGTGAGGGCGTCGGTGAGGATCGTCGCCTGGTGCTCCCACTGCTGGTAGGCGTCGCCGCCTGCACTGTGCTGGACCGCCTGCGCGGCCTCCGCCACGGTCATCGCCTGCCAGTTCGGCACCCGCACGAGGGCGCCGAAGAAGCCGGCGGCGGCGACGCTCGGCACCTGCAGTTGCTCCGGCGCCCCCCACCCCTGCGACGGCCGCTGCTGGAAGACGCCGACCGAGTCCAGGTCGCCCGACGCGGGGTTGCGCAGCTTCGACTCCTGGAGCGCGGCGGTGAAAGCCACCGTGACCGCGAAATCGGGCAGTCCCTCCCGCCGGGCCACCGCGGCGATGGTGGCGGCGTCCTCGGCCTGGATGAGGTCCAGGCGCAGCCGGCCGGAGGGCGGACTGGCGAGGCACATCGGCCCCGCCGGCGCGGCCACGCTCGGTCCGGCGATCGAGCCGTCGCCGGGCCCGAGCCGGGCCACGCCGGTCAGCACCGCGGCGGCAAGGCCCGCGACCACGGCGGACACCCCCGCCGCTCGTCGCCATCGGCCGGTGCCCATCCTGGGCCGCGACATTGGCACGCCACGGGCCCGGGCGGCCAGCATCGGGTGACATGGTGAGGGCATGAGAGCTCGCCCGTGGTGGTTGCCGGAGGGGTGGCACGCCGAGACCTGGGTGTGCTCGATGCGGGGACACGTGTGCGCACCGGCGGCCGACGATGGCCGACTGAACCAGGGGGGGCTCCTGCGCTGCGTCCGCTGCGACGCCTGGGTGCCGGCCGAGGCCATCGACCGCAAGGCCGACACCGTCCCCTGGCCCCGCCGGGGCAAGGAGCTGCACGAGGCCATCGTGCTCCGCCTGGTCGCCCTCGATCGGGCCTTCCACGCCCTCATCCTCATCCCCGCCGGGCTGCTCCTCGGCTGGCTGTGGCTGCGCCTCGACGTCCTGTCGCCGGAGGCTCGGGGCCTCATCCAGGGCCTGGCCTCGGTGTCCAAGGAGGTGGGGCACGTCGGCGGCCTCCTCAACTCCGCCGCCACCCGGGTGGCGGCACTGAACCGGGACCACGTCCGCAACTTGGCCCTGGCCGCCTTCGCCTTCGGGGTGGTGGAGGCGGCCGAGGCCGTGGGCCTCTGGCTCGAGAAGCGCTGGGCCGAGTACCTGACCGTGGTGGCCACCGCGTCGCTCCTGCCCCTGGAGGTGCGCGAGCTGACCAAGCACGTCACCGTGCTCAAGATCCTCGGGTTCGTGCTGAACATCGCCGTCGTGGCCTACCTGATCTGGGCCAAACGGCTCTTCGGCGTCCGGGGCGGGCCGAGCGGGCACGAGGTCGACGTGGAGGCGGTGGTGGCGAACCAGTCCCCCCAGAAGGCCCGCCCGGCGACCGGCACGCCGGCCCCCCCGTCACCGTGACCCACCGGGACCGCACGCTGCCGGCCGAGCGCGCCGAGGAACGGGTGTTGCGGCGTGGCACGATCGCGTGCGTGACCAGCCGACCGGGCGACGTGCAGCATCTGCGCGACCTGGCCTGGCTGCGCCGGGTGCGAGACCGGATCGACCGGGAGTACGCGCAACCCCTGGACGTCGAGGCGCTGGCCCGCGGTGCCCACATGTCCGCCGGCCACCTCAGCCGGCAGTTCCGGCTGGCCTACGGGGAGTCCCCGTACGGCTACCTCATGACCCGGCGCATCGAGCGGGCCATGGCGCTCCTCCGCCGGGGCGACCTCAGCGTCACCGAGGTGTGCTTCGCCGTTGGCTGCTCGTCGCTCGGCACGTTCGGCACCCGCTTCACCGAGCTGGTCGGCGTGCCCCCCAGCGTGTACCGGCGGGAGGCGGCCCTGGCGACGGCGGGCATGCCGTCGTGCGTGGCGAAGCAGGTGACGAGACCGGTCAGGAATCGAGAAGCGTCCGCACCGAGCCGCCTTTAGGTTGATCCTCATGGAGATCACCATTCACTCGACCTTCCTCCCGCACGACGACCCGGACGCGTCCCTGGCCTTCTACCGGGACACCCTCGGGTTCGAGGTCCGCAACGACGTCGGGTACGGCGGGATGCGGTGGCTCACCGTCGGCCCCGCCAACCAGCCGGGTACGTCCATCGTCCTGCACCCGCCGGCCGCCGACCCGGGCATCACCGACGACGAGCGCCGCACGATCACCGAGATGATGGCCAAGGGGACGTACGCCATCATCACCTTCGCCACCCCCGACCTCGACGGCACCTTCGAGCGGCTGGCCGCCCGTGACGTCGAGATCGTCCAGGAGCCGACCGACCAGCCGTACGGCGTGCGCGACTGCGCCGTCCGCGACCCCGCCGGCAACCTGATCCGCATCAACCAGCTGCGCTGAGCCGTCCTTCCTCCAGGAGAACCGGCCGGTAAGCGCGACCCACGACGACAAGGAGTGACCATGAGCGACGCGTCCACCCAGGGTGTCAAGACGATCTTGCACCCGGTGTCCGACCTGGCTGCGGCCAAGGCGGTGTACACCGCCCTGCTGGGCATCCCGCCGCAGGCGGACTCGCCCTACTACGTCGGGTTCGACGTCGCCGGCCAGCACATCGGGCTGGTGCCGGGGGGCGGGCCACAGGGCATGACGTCGCCGGTGGCCTACTGGCATGTACCGGACATCGAGGCCAAGCTGGCCGAGGTGACCGCGGCCGGCGCCACCCTGAAGCAGGCCCCGGACGACGTCGGTGGCGGTCGCCTGGTAGCGACTGTCACCGATCCCGATGGCAACGTCCTCGGGCTGATCCAGGACCGATGAGCCGGTCGCCGGCGCGCCCAGCGGCCGACGTCCACGATCTGATCCGCGTGCACGGGGCGCGGGAGAACAACCTCAAGGACGTCAGCGTCGAGATCCCGAAGCGCCGGCTGACGGTGTTCACCGGCGTCTCGGGGTCGGGGAAGAGCTCGCTGGTGTTCGACACCATCGCCGCCGAGTCGCAGCGGCTGATCAACGAGACCTACAGCGCCTTCGTGCAGGGCTTCATGCCGACCCTGGCCCGGCCCGAGGTCGACGTGCTGGAAGGGCTGACGACGGCGATCATCGTCGACCAGCAGCGGATGGGCGCCGACTCCCGCTCCACGGTCGGGACCGCCACCGACGCCAACGCCATGCTGCGCATCCTGTTCAGCCGGCTCGGGAAGCCGCACATCGGCCCCCCGAACGCCTTCTCGTTCAACGTCCCCTCGGTGCGGGCGAGCGGTGCCATCACCGTCGAGCGCGGTGCCGGCAAGACGAAGACCGAGAAGGCCACCTTCACCCGTCTCGGCGGCATGTGCCCCCGATGCGAGGGCATGGGCTCGGTCACCGACTTCGACCTGTCCCAGCTGTACGACGAGAACCTGTCGCTCAACGAGGACGCGCTGCGGATCCCCGGCTACAGCATGGACGGCTGGTACGGCCGCATCTTCCGCGGCTGCGGCTTCTTCGACCCCGACAAGCCGATCCGCAAGTACACCAAGAGGGAGCTGCACGACCTGCTCTACAAGGAGCCGACCAAGATCAAGGTCGACGGGATCAACCTGACGTACGAGGGACTGATCCCGAGAATCCAGAAGGCGTTCCTGTCCAAGGACGTCGACGGGCTGCAACCACACGTACGCGCCTTCGTGGACCGGACGGTCACCTTCACCACCTGCCCCGACTGCGGCGGCTCCCGGCTCGCCGAGGCGGCCCGTTCGTCGAAGATCGGCGGGATCAACATCGCCGAGGCCTGCGCCATGCAGATCAGCGACCTGGCCAAGTGGGTCGGCGGCCTCGACGAACCGTCGGTGGCGCCCCTGCTCGCCACCCTGCAGCACACCCTCGATTCCTTCGCCGAGATCGGGCTGGGCTACCTCTCGCTCGACCGGCCGTCGGGCACGCTCTCGGGGGGCGAGGCGCAGCGGGTCAAGATGGTCCGCCAGCTCGGCTCCTCGCTCACCGACGTCACCTACGTTTTCGACGAGCCCACCGCAGGCCTGCACCCACATGACGTCCAGCGCATGAACGACCTGCTCCTGCGACTGCGGGACAAGGGCAACACGATGCTGGTCGTCGAGCACGAGCCGGAGACGATCGCCGTCGCCGACCACGTCGTCGACCTCGGCCCGGGCGCTGGTAGTGCGGGGGGCACCGTCTGCTTCGAGGGCACGGTCGAGGGGCTACGGGCCAGCGGGACCATCACCGGCCGCCATCTGGACGACCGGGCCTCGCTCAAACCGGCGGTGCGGACGC